>NZ_JBEOVL010000012.1:0-219706 GCF_040295485.1 Streptomyces sp. NPDC002793
CGTTATGCAGACCTGCCGCCCGCGAACTGCCCGGCATTGCGCCGGACCGGACGGTGGCCGGACCTCTCATCAGCGTCTCCGACGGCACCTCCCGGACCCGGTGACACCACCCCCCAGGTCATGTCTTCGACAGGGGGACACAGTCATGCCGGGCCCGGAGGCCAGCGGTCCCATTGCAGGACCGCGAAAAAGATAACGGGGGAGGATGTGGCGAATGAGTCACAGTCGTGATTCCGAATACCCGTCAAGTTCCCCCATAGCCGCCCTAATGACCCCGGAATGGCCTTGACGTAGTCCTTAACTCTGGACAGGGTGCTAGGGCAGCACGCTTATGTCTGGGACAGGTGTGATCGGGGGCGGGCGGGATGACCACGGTACGGCGTGGCCCTGCAGTACGAATGACCCCGCAGGGCCGTGGACCGCATGAGGCTGCTCCATCGACGAGATCAGCTACTGGGGGTAGCAACAGATGACCAAGAAGACGCGAATCCGCGTCGCGCGGATAGCCGCTGGTGCGGTTATTGCCGCGGGTGCCTCGCTCACCGCAGCGGGCGCAGCACAGGCCGCGGGCCTCGGCCTGGGTCTGGGAATCGACGGGACCGAGGTCAGCGCCGACGTCGACGTCGACCTGGGCCTCGGCGCCGAGGAGCCCGGTGATGACCCGACCGTAGAGCCGCCGAACCCGGGTGAGACCCCGGAGGAGCCGCCGACGGAGGAGCCTCCCACGGAGGAGCCGCCGACCGAGGAGCCCCCGACGGAGGAGCCTCCCACCGAGGAGCCGCCGACCGAGGAGCCCCCCACGGAGGAGCCCCCGACCGAGGAGCCGCCGACGGAGGAGCCTCCCACGGAGGAGCCCCCGACCGACGAGCCCACCGATGAGCCGACCGACGGCCCCACCGGTGGACCGACCGAAGGCCCCTCCGGTGGGTCCACCGCTGACCCGGTCTACCCGGACGCCGGTGACAACACCGACACGGACAGCATCGGCAACCAGCCGGTCGAGCAGAGCAAGGGCAAGGACGAGCTCGCCGAGACCGGTGCGGCCGAGACCACGTTCCTGCTGATCGGTGCCGCGACGATGATCGCCGGTGGCATCGGCTTCCGCATCCTGCCGCGTCTGGCCGGTGGCGGTCGCACGGCCGCCTGACACCCGTCAGCGCACACTGAAGGGCCCGGGAGAGGCTTTCGACTCTCCCGGGCCCTTCGGCGTACCGGAACCGCTCCTGCGGCCGTACGCGCACGTCTCGGACCCGCCGCTCGCCGGCGGGGTGCCGCCGGACCGCTCAGGCGGCCTGGTGCGCCAGCAGTGCCAGGGCGGCGACCAGGATCACCATCAGCGCTATCAGCATCGCCGGGTTGAGCCCCGCGAACGGTCCCTGGTCCGGCTGCCGCTCCCTGCTGGCCCGGCACACACGGCAACGGCCCTCGTTCACGGGTGCCGCGCAGTTCGCGCACACCAGTCGGTCATAGGTCATGCGCATTCCTCCTCCCGCGCGGCGGGAGCCGCTTCCACGTTCTCTCCGCACAACGCTCCGGGAAACGCAACCGTTCCCCCTACCACTGTGCCAGCTCGCGCGGCTTCGGGCGCGGCCCGTGACCGGGGGCCTCGCGGTCGGATCAGACCGAGGTCCGGCACGCCCCGTTTCGTTCCCTGCCGCTTTCTGTCACAAATCCCTCATTGACGGGCGCCGACTGCACGCCCTCACCTGGTTCGCGTATGGTCACGCTCACCTACCCCCGGCCGACCGTGGTGCATCCGTGATCCGATTCGACAACGTCTCCAAGACCTACCCGAAGCAGAGCCGTCCAGCTCTCCGGGACGTCTCACTCGACATCGAGAAGGGCGAGTTCGTCTTCCTGGTGGGCTCCTCCGGCTCCGGCAAGTCCACCTTCATGCGGCTCATCCTCCGGGAGGAGCGCGCCAGCACGGGCATGGTCCACGTGCTCGGCAAGGACCTCGCGCGGCTGTCCAACTGGAAGGTGCCTCAGATGCGCCGCCAGCTGGGCACCGTCTTCCAGGACTTCCGGCTCCTCCCCAACAAGACCGTCGCCGAGAACGTGGCCTTCGCGCAGGAGGTCATCGGCAAGCCGCGCGGCGAGATCCGCAAGGCCGTGCCGCAGGTCCTCGACCTCGTGGGTCTCGGGGGCAAGGAGGACCGGATGCCCGGTCAGCTCTCCGGTGGTGAGCAGCAACGCGTCGCGATCGCGAGGGCGTTCGTCAACCGCCCCATGCTGCTGATCGCGGACGAGCCGACCGGCAACCTCGACCCGCAGACCTCCGTGGGCATCATGAAGCTGCTGGACCGGATCAACCGGACCGGCACCACCGTGATCATGGCGACCCACGACCAGAACATCGTCGACCAGATGCGCAAGCGCGTCATCGAGCTCGAGCAGGGCCGTCTCGTACGTGACCAGGCGCGTGGCGTCTACGGCTACCAGCACTGAGCATCGAGTACTGAAAGGACGCCATGCGCGCCCAGTTCGTCCTGTCGGAGATCGGCGTCGGTCTTCGTCGTAACCTCACGATGACCTTCGCGGTCGTGGTCTCCGTCGCCCTCTCGCTCGCCCTGTTCGGCGGTGCGCTGTTGATGCGCGAGCAGGTCAGCTCGATGAAGACCTACTGGTACGACAAGGTCAACGTCTCGATCTTCCTCTGCAACAAGAACGACGCCAAGGACGTGCCCAAGTGCGCCAAGGGCGCCGTCACGGCGGAGCAGAAGAAGGAGATCAAGGCCGACCTCGAGAAGATGGAGGCCGTCGAGAAGCCGGTCCTCTTCGAGACGGTCGACGAGGCGTACAAGCACTACCAGGAGCAGTTCGGCGACTCGCCGATGGCCGGCAACATCACGCCGGACCAGATGCAGGAGTCGTACCGGGTCAAGCTGAAGGACCCGACGAAGTACAAGGTGGTCGCGACGGCCTTCGAGGGCCGTGACGGGGTGCAGTCCGTCCAGGACCAGCGGAGCATCCTCGACAACCTCTTCGAGCTGATGAACGGCATGAACGTGGCCGCGATCTTCCTGATGGGGCTGATGCTGGTCATTGCGCTGATGCTCATCGTGAACACCGTCCGCGTCTCGGCGTTCAGCCGGAGGCGGGAGACGGGCATCATGCGGCTGGTGGGGGCCTCGGGCTTCTACATCCAGATGCCGTTCATCATGGAGGCCGCGTTCGCCGGCCTGATCGGCGGACTGCTCGCCTGCGTGATCCTGATAGCGGCGAGGTACTTCCTGATCGACGGCGGTCTCGCGCTCCAGGAGAAGCTGAACCTGATCGACTTCATCGGCTGGGAGGCGGTGCTCACGAAGCTTCCGCTGGTCCTCGCGATCGGGTTGCTGATGCCCGCCGTTGCCGCTCTCTTCGCGTTGCGCAAGTACCTCAAGGTGTGACGAGCGCCCCGTTCGGCATGCGGCCAACAAGCCGTGTGCGGACGGGGCGTTGTCCTACACTCGGCCACATGCCGGGCCATACGTACCTTTTGAAACCCCGCGGCGTCTGCCGCGGGGCGGCCCTGACGCTGGTGTTCGCGAGCGTGCTTGCCACCGCCGCGGCCACCGGGTCCCTGCCCCGCGAGGACGACACGGGCACGAGGATAAAGACCCGTGCGGTCGCCTCCGACGTGGATCCCGTGGACCGCGAGGAGATCGCGGACGCGGTCGCCGACGCGGAGGCCGACGGGAAGTCCGGAGCCGAGGCCGCCGAGGACGTCGTCAGCCGCAGCGGGGACCGCTGGGGCGCGGTGTACGACGAGCGGGAGTACGAGGAGTTCGAGCAGGCCCTCGACGGCTCGTACACCGGGGTGGGGGTCTCCGCCCGCCGCTCGGAACGCGGCGAGGTCACCGTGACCGGGGTCAAGGCCGGTGGTCCGGCGGACCGGGCCGGCGTACGCAAGGGAGACCTGCTGCGCACGGTGGACGGCCGCGCGGTCGGCAAGCGCCCCGTCGCCGAAGTGGTCGCACTGCTGCGCGGGGACCGGACGCGGGCGGCCGAGGGCTCCTCCGTGGTCCTCGGGCTGAGCCGGGGCGCCCACTCCTGGACCACGACCCTGCGCAGGGCCCGCCTCAGCACGGACCCGGTGAGCGTCCGGCGCCTCGGCCCCGATCCTTCCTCCGCCGTACTGATCAAGGTCGCCGCGTTCACCAAGGGCGCCGGCACCGCCGTCCGTGAGGCCGTGGACGAGGCGCCCGGGGACGCCGGGATCCTCCTGGACCTCCGGGCCAACGCGGGCGGACTGGTCACCGAGGCCGTCACCGCCTCCTCCGCGTTCCTGGACGGCGGGCTCGTCGCCACGTACGACGTGCACGGTGAGGAGCGCGCCCTGTACGCGGAGCCCGGCGGCGACACCGGCAGGCCCGTGGTCGTCCTGGTCGACGGCGGCACGATGAGCGCCGCCGAACTGCTGACCGGCGCCTTGCAGGACCGCGGGCGGGCCGTGACCGTGGGGTCACGCACCTTCGGCAAGGGGTCCGTGCAGATGCCCAGCAAGCTCCCGGGGGGCTCGGTGGCCGAGCTGACCGTCGGGCACTACCGCACTCCGGCGGGCCGCAGCGTCGAGGGAACCGGAATCACACCGGACGTCGGGGCCGGTCCTGAGGCCCAGGAGCGGGGCCGGACGGTATTGAGTGGCCTCGGGGGTGGGTCGTAGTGCGAAAATGACCGCACTATGGCCAAGGAAAAAGACACCGGGCGCAAGATGATTGCGCAGAACAAGAAGGCGCGGCACGACTACCACGTCCTCGACACCTACGAGTGCGGCCTCGCGCTGATGGGTACGGAGGTGAAGTCGCTGCGGATGGGCAGGGCGTCGCTGGTCGACGGCTTCGTCCAGATCGACAACGGAGAGGCGTGGCTGCACAACATCCACGTCCCCGAGTACGTCCAGGGCACTTGGACCAACCACTCCGCCAAGCGCAAGCGCAAGCTGCTCATGCACCGGGCCGAGATCGACAAGCTCCAGGCGAAGTCGCAGGAGTCGGGTCACACGATCGTGCCGCTCGCGCTGTACTTCAAGGGCAGCCGCGTCAAGGTCGAGATCGCGCTCGCCAAGGGCAAGAAGGAGTACGACAAGCGCCAGACGCTGCGCGAGAAGCAGGACACGCGGGAGACGAACCGCGCGATCTCGGCGGCCCGCCGGCGCCAGCGCAGCGCCTAGCCGAGCCCGCACCGGACGATCCCGGGGCCCGCGCCCCGGAGCCGCCGGAATACGGTGGCATCCGCGTGCGTTGTTCACGTACGATGGGCCGTGCACCCCACAGAGGGTGTGCGTATTTGAAAAAACAACATGGGGATGATCGGTTTCGACAGCGGATGTCGAAGCAGGGGAAGCGAGTCGAGGAAGCGGCAATGATCTCGTAAACCATATGTCGCAAACAATAATCGCCAATTCCAAGCGCGATTCCTCCGCCTTCGCCCTCGCTGCCTAATTAGCAGCTAAGCGAAGACTCTGCGGAGTGTCAGCCCGGGAGTGATCCCGACCCGGATCCTGGCATCAACTAGGGATCTAAACTTCTAAGCCCGGTCACGGGGCCTAGAAGGAAATCAAACAGTGACTGGGCCTGTCGGAGGCTTGTTCGCGTGACCTCCGGGGCCGAGAAAAGCGTAGCGAACTGCACTCGGAGAAGCCCTGGTTCCGCACCGTTGGACGCGGGTTCGATTCCCGCCATCTCCACCACCCCATGTAAGCCTCCGCCCCGCGAGTTCACTCGCGGGGCGGAGGCTTTTTCGCGTCGTGCGGACGCAGGGGCCCGCAGAGGGCCGGTAGGTAGCGCAGTCGACGTGGACACATCGATGCCGGATAGGTGGACAAGCAGGCGGAAGCTCCCGGTGGGACAGGCGATCTTGGTCGTTAACCCGTCCGCCAGGAGCTTCCGCACGTCCGGACACCGCCTTCCACCCGACCACCGCCTGCCCGGCCAGGTCGGAAAGCGCTCGAGGCCTCGTTCAGCGCGGAGCGATGTCGGTGTCGTCCGTGGAACCGAGCGCCTCATCGAGGAGGCGCGCACCAGGGCCGGCCAGCCAGCGGTCGAAGCGCAGCAGGAAGGGGAATTCCGTGCGCAACGCGTCAAGGTTCGCGTTTCCCGCCAGCCTGCCGTCGTCGACGAGTGCTTCCAACTTGCTGAGGACCTCGCCCTGTGCCGGCAGGCGGCTGTAGCTGATCGGCCGGCCGGCGGCCCGGGTCAGATGCTCGGCCAGGGCCTTGCCGGTGAGAGTGTCACCGGCAATCTCCATGACGCGGCCGACGTAGCGATCGGGTGAGCCGAAGACCGTGGCGACGATGCGGCCGATGTCCCGTACCGCGATGAACTGCATGGCCTGGTCGGGGCGCATCAGGAATGACAGGTGTCCACCCCGGTCGAGACCCGTTTCGGGGGTCACCAGGAGTTCCATGAACGTGGCGGGTCGAATGATGGTGTCGGCGATGTCCAGATTCCGAAGATGGGCCTCGATACGGTTCTTGGTGTCGAGATGGTCGACGCCCGTCGTCGAGCCCGCGGTGACCGCCGAACTGTAGACGAGGTGGGCGACGCCGCAGCGCTCGGCGATGTCCGCCACCGCTGTGCCGAAGCGGACCTCGTCCTCATTGGTCATGTCGGCGCCGACCTGGCCGGAATTCGGTTGGACACTGAAGACACCGTGGGTGCCGGAGAAGGCCGCTCGGAGCGACTCGGGATCCCCGAGGTCACCGCGGACAGTTTCGACGCCGGAGGCTGAGAGGGAACGGGCCCGGTGACCGGACGGATCGCGCACGACCGCGCGCACCCCCCAGCCGTCGGCCCGCAGCGCGGCGGCGACCGAGCCTCCCTGCTGCCCCGTGGCGCCCAGGACGACGACGGTTTTGTTGATATTGGTCATGCCGACCACGCTGCGTTTTCGGCGATCACGGACGTGCTCCTGATGAACATCGCTGATTTCTCCAGGGTTACTGAAAAATGAGTGGGAGACAGGCTGGTCACGGGCCTGCCCCGGGATTCGCGCGGGATGGTCCGCGCCGTGTCCACTACGCTAAAACCTGACGCCAACGTCAGGTGCAAGCGAGGCGCGGAGTCACGTCAGGAGGTCGCGCATGCGGATCGGAGAGGTAGCCGCGAAGGCGGGCGTCAGCGTCAGGGCGCTGCGCTACTACGAGCAGCAGGACTTGCTGTACTCCACCCGGAATCCGGGTGGCCAGCGCCAGTATCCGGCCGGTGCCGTCGAACGGGTCAGGCTTATCCAGCAGCTCTACTCCGTGGGCTTGCCGAGCAGAACCATCCGCGAGGTGCTGCCCTTCGCCGACTCGGGTGAGGCGTCACAGGAGCTGCTGGAGCTGCTCGCGGCCGAACTCGACCGCCTCGACCGGCAGATGGCGGACCTGCGGGACGTGCGGAACCGGTTGCACCACTGCATCACCGAGGCGCGCAATCATGACGGAACAGGAAGTCCATCCTGAAGCAGGGCGGCCCGAGCGGCGCATCGAAGCCCTGCACCACATCAGAGACGTGACCTACGTCGAGGACGCCTCCACCCTCCACACCGGCACCGGACCTCGCGCCATGGCCACCTTCCACAACCTCGCCATCGGCCTGCTCAAATCCTCGGAGCGACCAGCATCGCCAAGACCACCCGGACAATCCGAGACCAGCCCGAACGAGCCCTCCCATTCCTGGGCATCGGCAACAACCCCGGACCGCAGGGAACTTGATCGAGCCCTGCTGTCGGAGGCCACCCGCCGACAGCCACGTGGACAACCCTGCGGGTCGCAACACTAGGTCCTGCGAACTAGGCCGCCTTCCTCCCCGCGGCCGACGCTCTGTTGTCCTCTGTGCGAAAAGATCGTCACATGGAGCGAATCGATATCCTCTCGTTCTGCTGATCACTCTGGCCTTGAGAGGCGTCAACAAAGTGAAAAGCTCGATGCGCTGACGTCTTGTGATGCCGTCAGCGTTATCTGATCTGTGTGAACTGCCTCTTGGTGCGGAGTGGTCTGTGGGGCAGGCCGCTGGGGCCCGTCACGCCGAGCGCGGGCTCGCAGGTAACCGGCCCGGTGGAGTCCGGCAATTCTTTGCCAAAAACAACTCGAAGTAACAAAAACAGGATCACTGCAAAACAGGAGTAATGATGGAACGCTCGCTCAAGCGGTTTGCTGTCGGAGTCATCGCAACGGGAGTTGTGGTGGTCGCCTTGCCGATCAGTTCAGCGGCAGCCATAAACAGCACGCCGTGCGACTCCAGGACCGACATCGTCAAGGTCACCTACAACAACGGCGCCAGCAGCTTCTGCATGGCCAACGCCGGGGTGACCAACAGGCAGTTCTCCAACGTGACCGGGGTCGCCTCGGGAAACAACAAGATCCGGTTCGTGTCCAACGGACGCACCATCAGCATGGACAAGTGGCAGAAGAAGGGCATCCTGGACGGCACTCCGCAGCGCATCACCCGGCTGCGCATCCTTTGAGTGGGCCTGTCCGCCGTTCTCGCTGCTGAGATGCACTGATGTCGGCGAAACAACCGCCGCCTCAGGACGCGGCTCGGCGATGAGGCGACTCGCCGGCCTGCCCAGGTCGTTGCTGTTGGCCATCATGTGCACGAGGCGGTGGCCACGGGCGCACACGGCGGGCGGTCCCCACCCGCGCATACGGGGGTGGGGACCACGACTCGTTCAGAGTTCCGGACCGTTGCCGGCAGCTCTGAGGTCAGGGGGAGGCCGGCGAGTGGCGTGACTCCGTCGTGCACACACTGGTCGAGGACGAGGGGGCGGCCGCCGGTCGTCAGGTGTTGAACAGTCGCCCATCGGGATCCCGGTGCTCGGCTCCCCGTAGAGGTGCCCGCCGAGCGTGACGTCCACGCCCTGGTCGGCAGCCTCCGCAATCTCATGACCGCACCCTGACCGGAACAACCGACCGGCGCCGCACCAGGTGCGCCGCCGTGGCGATGACCAGGGCCAGCGCCGCCGCGCACATCGGCGCTCCGTACCCGGCGACCGTCCCGGCGTGCTCCACCAGCCAGCCGCCCGCCGCCGAACCCGCCGCTATGCCGCCCAGGAGCGCCGTGACGGCGAGCGTCATGCCCTCGTTGATCTGTGCCGCCGGGGTGAGCCGCTGGATCAGTGTCATGCCGGTGACCATGGTGGGGGCCGTGGCCGCCCCGGCCAGCAGCAGGCAGCCGGCCAGCACCGGCAGTGCGTCGGTCGTGGTCGCGGCCAGCAGGGGGAGTGACATCAGGGCCGTCATGCAGGCCAGGCAGAACAGCAGCCTGCCGTGCACGTCCCCGGCGGGGCGCAACGAGCCGTAGACCAGGCCCGCCACACAGGAGCCGGCTGCCTGGAGGGCCAGGATGGCGCCCCCCGCGTGGGCGATGGAGACGACCTCCATCGACCCGAACACCGCCCCCGTGGCCAGGAAGACGATCAGCAGCGCGGGCACGCCCGGGGTGCGCAGCGGTGAGGCCGCAGGTGTGCGGGGCGCCACCGGGGGCTCCGTCGCGCGCTGGGCGGCGAAGACCAGGACGCCGGTCATGAGCAGGATCGCGCCGGTGAGCGTGCCGGCTTCGGGGAACAGCGCCCCGCACAGGGACGCGGCGACGACCGGGCCGAGCATGAAACACAGCTCGTCGGCGGCCTGTTCGAAGGAGTTGGCGGTGTGCAGGGCCCCCGGGTCGCCCCGGTGCAGATGGGCCCAGCGAGCCCGTGACATCCCGCCGGTGTTCGGACTGGTGGCCGTCGCGGCGTACGCGGCGAAGAGCGTCCAGACCGGTGCGTCGTAGTGCACGCAGAGCACCAGGGCCAGCGAGCCGAGTACCGCGATCGCCGTTGCGGGCACCGCGATCCTGGCCTGGCCGTGCCGGTCGACGAGCCGTGCGGTCCAGGGGGCGACCACGGCTGTCGCGGCCAGGCCGGTCGCGGTGACGGCGCCCGCGAGGGCGTACGAACCGTGCTCCCCGGCGATCATGATGACGGCGCTGACGCTGAACATGCCCATGGGCATGCGGGCGAGGAGGGCGCCCGCGGTGAAGGCGCGGGCGCCTGGGGTGGCGAGCAGTCGCAGGTACGGACCCGAACGAGGCAGAGGGGCAGTGGCGGTTTCCTGGGGCACGCGTCCACCCTCGGGTCCGTGCCCCGCGGCGTCCAACACCTGATCAGGGCCCATTGACGCACTGCTGTTGTAGATTGCCGACGTGCCTACCCCCGACATCGACCCCAGGCTCCTCCGCGGCTTCGTCACCGTGGCCGAGGAGCTGCACTTCACCCGTGCCGCCGCCCGGCTCTACGTCGCCCAGCAGGCGCTGAGCCGGGACATCCGCAGGCTGGAGCGCGAGCTCGGCCGGGAGCTCTTCGTGCGCACCACCCGGCACGTGACGCTCACCGGGGACGGTGAGCGCCTCCTCCCGCACGCCCGGCGGGTGCTCGACGCGCACGCCGCCCTCGTCGCCGCTGCCACGGCACCGGCGGACCGGCCGCTGCTCGTCGATCTGAACACCGACGGGATGACGGCGGCGCGGGTGCTGGCCCGGGCGCGGGAGCTCGCGCCGGAGTGCGAGCTGATGGCGCGCTTCGAGAGCGGGCTGACCTGGGCGGCCGGTGAGGTGCTCGCCGGGCGGCTCGACGTCTCCTTCGGCCGCGCCGCCGGGCTGCCTCCGGTGGCGCTCGCCCAGCTCTCCGTACAGCCGGTGCGGTACGAGCCGATGGCTGTTCTCCTGCCCCGTGCTCACCCCCTGGCAGGGCGCGAGGAGGTCGGTCTGGGCGATCTGGCCGGTGAGACCGTCTACGCCGGGGCGGGTAATCCGCGTACGGCCGAGTGGACGGATCTCGCGTCCGGACTGTTCGCGGAGTGGGGCATCGTCCTGGCTCCACCGGCTCCGCTCGCCGTCGGAGTGGCCGAATTCCAGCGGGTCATGGCGAAGACCGGGAACCCCGTACTGGCCGTCGCGGGCTTCCCGCCACTGCCCGGGACGGTGCTGCGTCCGCTCGTGCGGCCCGTCCCGCTGTCGCCGCTGCTGATGGTCTGGCGCAAGGGGCTCGACCACCCCGGACTGACCGCGTTGCGTGCCGCGGTGGAGGAACTCGCAGGGACAGAAGGGTGGATGGTCAGGCCATCTAATTCGTGGCTGCCGGAAGACGATCTCTCACTTATGGATCGCCGTTCATGAACAGCTGGTGATACCGACCTCTGATCTTCGCCGGGGTGCGCTACATTCAAGGTTCGGTACGCGGTGACAGGGGGCGTGCGGGCAGGGTGGGGGCCCGGTCCGATGGCAAGATTCCAGTCATTTCCCGCGCGCCGGTTTCATTGAGTGGGGGAAGTGCGAACATCTGTGGAAAATTGGCGCGAAAACACCCGGCTCGGGCATACGCATGAGCCGAACGAGGTCACCGTCCAACTGGACGGGCTGGGCCGTCAGCTCTCCGAACTGCCCACTCGACCCGGCCCTCCCGATCCGTCCGACGGCCCGGTGTTCGTCGACGAGAGCGGCCGCCGCAGCAAGACGTACCGACGTGCGGGCTGGGTGCTCGCCACGATCTGCGCCGTGTACGCCGTGACGCTCGTGGTCTCCGTCCTCGGGGGGAACTCCAGCGCTCCCTGGCTGCCGCTCTCCGGGCAGGAGGAGAAGGGCTCGGAAGAGGTCGAGGTGCGGCCCGCGCCCGGTGTCGACGTGGTGCAGGAGAGCCCCGCGGCCCTGCCCAGCGCCTCCGCCTCGGCCTCCGACGTCGCCACGCACGCTCCCTCGGACGGCGCACCCACGGCCGGCCCGGCCGAGCCGGGCGCGAGCGCCTCGGCCCCCGTGTCCGTCGAGGCCCCCCAGGACATCACCCCTGCGGACCCGGCTCCCGAGGCGCCCTCCTCCGACGAGCCGTCCGCCGAGTCGTCGCCGTCGATCACCGCGGAGCCGTCCGTGGAGGAGAGCCCGCCGACGTCCCCGGACCCCTCGGAATCACCGGTGCAACCACAAGAAGGCGCTCAGTAGATGACAACCCCCGTTTCGCGGGGCAGGCACAACCCGAGGAAGAAGAAGCGGACCGTCCGGCGCAGACTTCCCATGCGCTACCTGCTTCCCTCGGTCCTCCTTGTGGCCCTGCTCTCCATGCTCATGCTGCGCGGATACGTGCACAGCGAGATCCTCGCCGACCACCGCGTCCAGGCTCCCGCCCCCATCACGCAGGTGCCGGACGACGTGCTCGAAGGCGGCCCGGTCATAGACGCCCGAAGACCGGGCAAGCCCGCCGAGACGCTCCGGATACCCGACCACAGGATCGTCCTGACCTTCGACGACGGCCCCGACCCCGTCTGGACCCCGAAGGTCCTGGACGTGCTCAAGGAGCACGACGCGCACGGCGTCTTCTTCGTCACCGGCACCATGGCCTCGCGCTACCCGGACCTCGTGCGGCGGATGGTCGACGAGGGGCACGAGATCGGGCTGCACACCTTCAACCACCCCGACCTCTCCTTCCAGACCACCAGCCGCATCGACTGGGAGCTCTCCCAGAACCAACTGGTGCTCGCGGGCGCGGCCGGCATCCGCAGCTCCCTGTTCAGGCCGCCGTACTCCTCGTTCTCCGAGGCCATGGACAACAAGTCCTGGCCGGTCACGCAGTACATCGGCAGCCGCGGCTACCTCACCGTCGTGAACAACACCGACAGCGAGGACTGGAAGCGCCCCGGTGTCGACGCGATCATCGAGCGGGCCACGCCCGAGCACGGCGACGGCGCCATCATCCTGATGCACGACTCCGGCGGCGACCGGTCCCAGACCGTGACCGCCCTGGGGAGGTTCCTGCCCCAGATGCAGGAGCGGGGCTACGAGTTCACTCACCTGACCGCGGCGCTCGGCGCCCCCAGCGCGCACACCCCGGTCACCGGGTTCGCGCTCTGGAAGGGCAAGGCCTTCGTCGGGGCGGTGACCATCTCCGGGCACGTCACCAGCGCCCTGGTGGTCGGTCTCGCGGTCATCGGCGTCCTGGTCATGGTCCGCTTCGGGCTGATGCTGCTGCTCTCCTTCCTGCACGCCAGGAAGGTGCGCCGCAAGGGCTTCAGCTGGGGCGATCCGTTCACCCGGCCCGTGTCGGTCCTCGTCCCCGCCTACAACGAGCGTGCGTGCATCGAGGCCACCGTGCGGTCCCTGGTGGCCAGCGACCATCCGATCGAGGTCATCGTCATCGACGACGGCTCGACGGACGGCACGGCCGACCTCGTCGAAGCGATGTGGATCCCGAACGTCCGGGTCGTGCGCCAGCGCAACGCAGGCAAGCCCGCGGCCCTCAACAACGGCATCGCGCACGCCCGTCACGACATCGTCGTGATGATGGACGGCGACACGGTCTTCGAGCCGTCCACCGTGCGCGAGCTCGTGCAGCCCTTCGCCGACCCCAGGGTCGGAGCCGTCGCGGGCAACGCCAAGGTGGGCAACCGCGACTCGCTGATCGGCGCCTGGCAGCACATCGAGTACGTCATGGGCTTCAACCTCGACCGCAGGATGTACGACCTCCTGGGCTGCATGCCCACCATCCCCGGTGCGGTCGGTGCGTTCCGCCGGGGCGCGCTGGACCGGATCGGCGGCATGAGCGAGGACACCCTCGCCGAGGACACCGACGTCACCATGGCGCTGCACCGCGACGGCTGGCGCGTCGTCTACGCCGAGAACGCCCGGGCCTGGACGGAGGCCCCCGAGTCCGTGCAGCAGCTGTGGTCACAGCGCTACCGGTGGTCGTACGGCACGATGCAGGCCATCTGGAAGCACCGCCGCGCGGTCATCGAGCGGGGGCCATCGGGCCGCTTCGGACGGGTGGGGCTGCCCTTCGTCTCCCTGTTCATGGTCGTCGCCCCGCTGCTTGCGCCCCTCATCGACGTCTTCCTGCTGTACGGACTGGTCTTCGGCCCGACGGGGAAGACGGTCGCGGCCTGGTTCGGGGTCCTGCTGGTGCAGGCCGTCTGCGCGGCGTACGCCTTCCGGCTCGACCGGGAGCGCATGACCCATCTGATCTCGCTGCCGCTCCAGCAGATCCTCTACCGGCAGCTGATGTACGTCGTGCTGCTGCAGTCCTGGATCACCGCGCTCACCGGTGGCCGACTGCGCTGGCAGAAGCTGCGGCGCACCGGCGTGGTGGAGGCGCCCGGCGGAGCGCCGACCCGCCGCAAGGACACACACAAGGACCGGAGGCCGGTGGCATGACCTACCCCGACGCCACGTACACGGCGCACACCGCGCCGCCGCTGCCCACCGCCGAGGCCCGAGCCACCCCGGCCAGGCCCGGACGTGACCGCTATCTCGACCTGCTCAGGGCCGTGGCCCTCGTCCGCGTGGTCGTCTTCCACCTCTTCGGCTGGGCCTGGCTGACCGTCCTCTTCCCGTCCATGGGCGTGATGTTCGCCCTGGCGGGTTCGCTGATGGCCCGCTCGCTGGCCCGGCCGGCCGGAAGCGTGATCCGTGGCCGGCTGCGCAGGCTCCTCCCGCCGATGTGGGCGTTCTCGCTCGTCGTCGTGCCGATGATGTTCGCGCTGAGCTGGAAGCCCGTCCGGGAGGAGGGGCTGTGGTGGTTCATCAAGCTCGGCAGCTACCTGTTCCCGATCGGCTCGCCCCCCTTTCCCGGGGAGAGCGGCTCGGAGGGCGGCTGGCTGGAGCTGAGCTGGGCGGACCAGGCCGCGGGACCGCTCTGGTACATCCGGGCCTACCTCTGGTTCGTCCTGGCCTCGCCCCTCCTGCTCAAGGCGTTCCGCAAGCTGCCGTGGGTCACGCTGCTCGCCCCGATCGCCCTCACCGCCGTGATCGGCACCGGCCTGGTGACGGTGCCCGGCACCCTCGGTGAGGGGCTGCTCGACTTCGCCGTGTTCGGGTCCTGCTGGATCCTGGGCTTCGCGCACAACGACGGACTGCTCAAGGAGATCCCGCGCTATCTGGCGGTGTCGTGCGCCGCGATCGTCATGGGCTTCGGCCTGTGGTGGGCGTCCGGGCACCTCACCGCGGAGGGCTGGAACCTGGACGAGATCCCGCTCGCCCAGGCCACCTGGTCCCTCGGCTTCTGCGCGATCCTCCTCGTCTACGCCCCGTCCTGGCAGAAGCTCCCCGGCAGGCTCGCCGGCTGGGACAGCCTGATCACGCTGGCCAACAACAGGGCCGTGACGATCTACCTGTGGCACAACCTGCTGCTGATGGCGGCCGTGCACCTCGTGGACCAGCTCTGGTCCGTCCCGTGGTTCGGCGACACGTTCAGCACGTACATCGACCGGTCGTACGAGGTGCTGACCTTCCTCGCGATCTGGCCGCTGATCGGTCTCGCGATCCTGGCGTTCGGCTGGGTCGAGGACGTCGCCGCCAAGCGCCGGCCCCGCCTGTGGCCGAACGGGGCGGACCGGAGGCGCCGGGCCTGACCGGCCGGCGTGGGGTGCTCACCGCGCCCCACGCCGGCGAGTGAGAGCAAGGTTGCGCACCGGTCACCTCACGGCACCGCACCGAAACGCGGACTCCCTAGCGTCGGCAGGACAACACCCCGACCCCTGTGGAGGCGCGTGATGGCCGGTCGTTGGATCGAGCAGTGGGAGCCGGAGGACGAGACCTTCTGGCGCGCGACGGGCGAGAAGGTGGCCCGCCGGAACCTGTGGTTCTCCGTGCTCTCGGAGCACATCGGCTTCTCGATCTGGTCCCTGTGGTCCGTCATGGTCCTCTTCATGGGACCGGAGTACGGAGTCGACCCGGCCGGGAAGTTCTTCCTGATCTCCACGGCCACCCTGGTCGGCGCCGTCGTCCGGGTGCCGTACACCTTCGCGGTCGCCCTGTTCGGCGGGCGCAACTGGACCATCTTCAGCGCGCTGTCGCTCCTGGTGCCGACGGTCGCCGCGTTCTGGGTGATGGAGCCCGGCACCTCGTACACCACGTTCCTCGTCGTGGCCGCGCTCACCGGCATCGGCGGCGGCAACTTCGCCTCCTCGATGACGAACATCAACGCCTTCTTCCCGCTGCGCAAGAAGGGCTGGGCGCTCGGGCTCAACGCGGGCGGCGGCAACATCGGCGTACCGGTCGTCCAGCTCATCGGCCTGCTGGTGATCGGCACGGCGGGCGCCGCGCACCCACGGATCGTGCTCGGGGTGTACGTGCCGCTGATCCTTGTCGCCGCCCTGGGCGCCGCGCTCAAGATGGACAACCTCCGCCCCGTCCAGAACGACACGGGGGCTGCGCTCCAGGCCGTACGCGAACCGCACACCTGGATCATGTCGGTGCTCTACATCGGCACCTTCGGCTCGTTCATCGGCTACAGCTTCGCCTTCGGGCTCGTCCTGCAGACCCAGTTCGGCCGGACCCCGCTGCAGGCCGCCTCGCTCACCTTCATCGGCCCGCTGCTCGGCTCCCTGATCCGGCCCGCGGGCGGCTGGCTCGCCGACCGCTACGGCGGTGCCCGCATCACCCTGTGGAACTTCGCCGCCATGGCGGCGGCGACCGGCGTCGTCGTCCACGCCTCCGGAATCGAGTCGCTCCCGGTCTTCCTCGTCGGCTTCATCGCGCTGTTCGTGCTGACGGGGCTGGGCAACGGTTCGACGTTCAAGATGATCCCGGGCATCTTCCACGCCCACGGCCTGGCCAAGGGCCTGCGCGGCGAGGAGGCGGCGGCGTACGGGCGTCGGCTCTCCGGCGCGGCCATGGGACTCATCGGGGCGATCGGCGCCCTGGGCGGTCTCGCGATCAACCTGGCGTTCCGTCAGTCCTTCGCGAGCTCGGGCGCCGGGACGGCCGCCTTCTGGTGCTTCCTCGGCTTCTACGCCGTCTGCTTCACCCTCACGTGGGCGGTATACCTTCGGCGTACCGCAGCGGTGGCCACGAAGCCGCAGCTCAGCTATGCCGAGGTGTGAGCGTGACCACAGTGTGTCGCAGGACGTAACGGGCGGGAAATACAGGAGAACCGAGACTGTCACGCAGGGTTGACAGTCTCGGTCCTCCGCATCATCGAGCACCAGCGGGACGAGAGCCGGGTATCACGCCATGCACGACGACGACGCACAGCACGGGCCCCTGGCGGGCTTCACGGTCGGGGTGACCGCAGCCCGTCGCGCCGAGGAGCTCGGGACGCTCCTCACGCGCAGGGGCGCCGCGGTCCTGCACGCGCCCGCACTGCGGATCGTGCCGCTCGCGGACGACAGCGAACTCCTGGACGCGACCAAGGATCTGATCGACCACGCCCCCGACGTCGTGATCGCCACCACCGCCATCGGTTTCCGGGGCTGGGTCGAGGCCGCCGACGGTTGGGGCATCGGTGACCGACTCCTCGAACTGCTGCGTGGCATAGAGCTGTTGGCCCGTGGTCCGAAGGTCAAGGGCGCCATCCGGGCGGCCGGGCTCACCGAGGCGTGGTCGCCGCAGTCGGAGTCGATGGCCGAGGTGCTGGACCGGCTGCTGGGCGAGGGCGTCGCGGGCCGCCGGATCGCCCTCCAACTGCACGGCGAACCCCTGCCCGGCTTCGTCGAGTCGCTCCGCGTGGCGGGCGCCGAGGTCGTCGGCGTACCCGTCTACCGGTGGATGCCCCCGGAGGACATCGCCCCGCTCGACCGCATGCTCGACCTCACCGTCGCCCGGGGCCTGGACGCCCTCACCTTCACCAGCGCCCCCGCCGCCGCCTCCTACCTGAACCGGGCGGAGACCCGCGGCATGCTCCCCGAGGTGCTGTCCGCCCTGAGCCACGACGTCGTCACCGCCTGCGTCGGACCGGTCACCGCCCTGCCGCTGCAGGCCAGGGGCATCGACACCCTCCAGCCGGAACGCTTCCGGCTGGGACCGCTCGTCCAGGTGCTCTGCGCCCAACTGCCCGCCCGGGCCCGTGCGCTCCCCGTCGCGGGCCACCAGGTCGAGATCCGGGGCCACGCGGTGCTGGTCGACGGAGCCCTGCGCCCGGTCCCCCCGGCCGGCATGGCCCTGCTCCACACGCTGGCCCGTAGGCCGGGCTGGGTGGTCTCCCGCGCCGACCTGCTGCGGGCGCTGCCCGGCAGCGGCTCGGACGAACACGCCGTCGAGACGGCGATGGCCCGGCTGCGTACGGCGCTCGGGGTGCCGCGGCTGATCCAGACGGTCGTCAAGCGGGGGTACCGGCTGGCGCTGGACCCCTCGGCGGACACCAAGTACGACACGCCCTGACGGCAGGATTACGGTCAGGGAATGATCAGTGACACCCACCCCCTGACCGACGGGGTCCGGCTGAGGCCCGTGACCCTGGACGACGCCGCGTCGTTCGCCGAGGCCCTGACCCGCAGCCGTGCGTACATGCGCCGCTGGGATCCCGTGCGCCCCGAGCTCTACTTCACTCCTGAGGGCCAGCTCCAGCGGCTGACGGGCCTGCTGGCGGACCGGGACGCTGGGCGCGTGATGCCCTGGGCGCTGGCCGACGACGAGGACCGGGTGGTGGGCGCCGTGACGCTCGGCGCCATCGAGCGCGGGCCGTTCCGCAACGGCCGCCTCGGCTACTGGACCGACGTGGGACGGGCGGGCCGGGGACTGGCCACGGCCGCCGTCACCCGGGTCTGCGAAGCCGCGCGGGACGACCTGGGCCTGCACCGGGTCGAAGCCGGGACGGTCCTGGACAACGCGGCCTCGCAGCGGGTGCTGGCCAAGTGCGGCTTCGAGCTCTACGGCACCGCGCCGCGTTACCTCCACATCGACGGCGCGTGGCAGGACCACCGGCTGTTCCAGCGCATCCTGCACGACGGCCCGCCGCAGAGCTGAGCGGGCGTACGGCGCGGCGCGGGCCCGGGCGGCAGGAGGGGTTCCGGGGCGGGCCGGATGCGGGCACTCTGGGGGTGACTCCCTCTCCCCCCACAGAGGACCCCCGAGGCGGTGACAGGCTCATGGCGGCGGGCACGGGCGCACCCGGACGGCGGTTCGACTCCGGTCGCGCCTGTCTGGACCTGGTGGCGACGGGGCCGGAGACCTCCGGCTCGTACGAACTGCTCGATTCCCCCGCGCGGCTCGCCGCCTGGCTGGTGGCCGCGCGCCTGGTCCCGCCCGGGACACCGCTGGCAGCCGTCGACGACACCTGGGCGGCACGCTTCCGCCAGTTGCGCACGGGCATCGACCGGCTGATGTCGGCCCAACTGGCGGGCACGAGCGCCGACAGCGCGCTGGAGCGGGTCAACGCGCTGGCAGCGGGAGCCCCACCGGGTCTGCGGGCCGTGCGGGGGCAGGGCGGAGCGCTCGTACGGGCGCTGAGCGACGAACCGGCGTGCGGGGCGCTGCTCGCCGCGGTGGCCAGGGACGCCGTGGACCTGCTGACGGACCCGGTCGCGCGGGCGGCGTTGCGGCGGTGCGAGGGAGACGCCTGCCGACGGCTCTACCTGGACACCTCACGGGGCGGACGACGCCGCTGGTGCTCCAGCGAGGTCTGCGGCAACCGGGAGCGGGTGGCCCGGCACCGACGCCGTGCGAAGGCCCTGCGGTGACGTGAAACGCGACCCGGGCGACAGGTGCGCTCGGGCCCCCCTTTCGCGTACGGTTGACGGCTGCCCAGTGCACGTCAGAAAGGGGCCTCGGTGGCCGCGCAGGATGCCGCTGTCGATTCGTTGCGGGACCGGGAAATCGGAGTCGAACAAGAACATCTGGACCGGGTCTACCGCCGTCTCGAAGAGAAGATCGACGAGGCGGAATTTCTCATGCAGGACGCCAGTAAACGGGGCCAGGTAGGCACCCCCGGGGCACTCGCGGAACGGGACGCCCAGGTCTTCCGGGCCGGAGTCCACCTCAACCGGCTGAACAACGAGTTCGAGGACTTCCTCTTCGGGCGGATCGACCTGCTGCGCGGCAAGGACGGCGAACGCGGCCCGGACGGCGCCTTCACCTCCGTGGAGGCGGCCGACGACGCCGTGGGGGAGGACGACACCGCCGAGATCGCGGAGACCCTCCACATCGGCCGCATCGGAGTGCTCGACTCCGACTACGCGCCGCTGGTCATCGACTGGCGCGCACCCGCGGCGGCGCCGTTCTACCGTTCGACGCCCAAGGAGCCCGGCAGGGTCGTACGCCGCCGGGTCATCCGCTCCAAGGGACGCAGGGTCCTCGGGGTCGAGGACGACCTGATGCGCCCGGAGCTGACCGCACGGCTGAAGGGCGACGAACTGCCCGTGATCGGTGACGGCGCCCTGATGGCCGCGCTGGGGCAGGCCCGCAGTCACACGATGCGGGACATCGTCTCCTCGATCCAGGCCGAGCAGGACCTGGTGATCCGCGCGCCCGCCGCGTCCGTCACCGAGGTGTCGGGCGGCCCCGGCACCGGCAAGACGGCGGTGGCCCTGCACCGGGCCGCGTACCTGCTCTACCAGGACCGGCGGCGGTACTCCGGCGGCATCCTCGTCGTCTCCCCGACCCCGCTCCTGGTCGCCTACACCGAGGGGGTACTGCCCTCGCTCGGCGAGGAGGGCCAGGTCGCGATCCGTGCGGTCGGCTCGCTGTCCGACGAGGCCGCGGGCGTGGAGGGGGCGACCACCTACGACGAACCCGCCGTCGCGCGCATCAAGGGCTCGTCCCGGATGCTCCACGTGCTGCGCAAGGCGGCCCGCGGGGCGCTGGAGCAGCCCGCGCCCAGGCCCGCCCCCCAGGAGGGGCAGCTGGAGTTCGGTGAGGCCCCCGCCGAGGCCGGCACCCCGACCCGGCTGAGGGTGGTGGCCTTCGGTGCCCGTGTCGAGCTGGAGGCGGACGAGCTCCGGCGGATCCGGCACAACGTCCTGGGCGGCACCGCGCCGGTCAACCTGCTGCGCCCGCGCGCCCGCAAACTGCTCCTGGACGCCCTGTGGAACAAGTCGTCGGGCCGGGGCCGCTACACCGACCCCGGGCTGGTGGCGGAGCTGCGTTCCTCGTTCGACGAGGACGTGTCCACCGAGACCCCGTTCCTGGCCTTCCTGAACGCCTGGTGGCCGGAGCTCACGCCCCGCAGGGTGCTGGCCGAGATGTCCGACGAGCGCCGGCTGAACCGGTGGGCGCGCCGGATCCTCAACCAGGGCGAGGTGCGCCGCCTCGCGCGTTCGCTGAGGCGGCTGGACGAGGACGGCAAGGGTCCGCTCTCCGTCCACGACGTGGCGCTCCTGGACGAGCTGCAGACCCTGCTGGGGACTCCGGCCCGCCCGAAGCGGAAGCGGGAGGCCGACCCGCTGGACCAGCTCACCGGTCTGGAGGAGCTGATGCCGCAGCGCGAGGAGACGCAGTGGGAGCGGGCCGAGCGGCTGGCGGCGGAGCGTACCGAGTACGCCCACGTCATCGTGGACGAGGCGCAGGACCTGACCCCGATGCAGTGGCGGATGGTCGGCCGCCGTGGCCGGCACGCCACGTGGACGATCGTCGGTGACGCGGCGCAGTCCTCCTGGTCGGACCCGGACGAGGCGTCCGCCGCCCGTGACGAGGCGCTCGGCAGCCGGCCGCGGCGTCAGTTCACCCTCACCGTGAACTATCGCAACCCGGCGGAGATCGCCGAGCTCGCGGCCAAGGTGCTGGCGCTGGCCATGCCGGGGATGGAGTCCCCGGCGGCGGTCCGCTCGACGGGTGTGGAGCCGCGCTTCGTGACGGTGCGGGACGGGGACCTCGCCTCGACCGTCCGCGAGGAGGCCCGCAGGCTGCTCGCGGAGGTGGACGGCACCGTCGGCGTGGTCGTCGCGATGAACCGCCGTGCCGAGGCCCGTGCCTGGCTGGAGGAGCTCGGCGAGCGGGTCGTGGCGCTGGGCAGCCTGGAGGCGAAGGGCCTGGAGTACGACGCCACGGTGGTGGTCTCCCCCGCGGAGATCGCCGACGAGTCCCCGGCGGGACTGCGGGTGCTGTACGTGGCACTCACCCGTGCGACGCAGCAGCTCACCGTGGTCTCGGGGGAGCGCGACATGCCGGACGAGGACGGTGTTCCCGACCTGCTGAGGGACTGAGGGGCGGCGGCCGGCTCCCGCGCGCGGAGTACTTTCACGGGTCGTCCCGTCGCGCGGGAATCACTTCTCCGGGGTCTTTGTTAGCCTGGAGTCGGCACCGGCTCGATCCAAGCCCCCGGGCCCAACCTTAGTCGCTTCGAGCGACCACTTGCCGCGAGGCGAGCATGGCGGGCCGGTGTCACCTGACTGAAGAAGACAGACCCGCGTCACCTCTTGGTGGCGCGGGTCTGTTTCTGTTTACGGGTTACGTAGGACACCTACTTCTCGTATGGTGGAAAAAACTTTCCGAAAAGTGGCAGGCATTAACTGCTACCGGCCGGTAGGTGCGACGATCGGAACGCGTGTACGGGGCTGCGGCCCGCGTCGCGCGCGGCAACGAAGCTCAGGAAAGCGAAGGACTCGGCCATGGCAACGGCGCCCAGCGTCTCGTACTCGATGACGGTCAGGCTGGAGGTGCCCGCGAGCGGCACAGCGGTCTCCCAGCTCACCACGGCCGTGGAGTCCTCCGGGGGGTCTGTCACCGGCCTCGACGTAACCGCTTCCGGTCACGAGAAGCTTCGGATCGACGTCACGATCGCGGCTTCCTCGACCTCGCACGCGGACGAGATCGTCGAAGGTCTGCGGGACATCGAGGGCGTCGTCCTCGGCAAGGTCTCCGACCGTACGTTCCTGATGCACCTCGGCGGCAAGATCGAGATGGCGTCGAAGCATCCCATCCGTAACCGTGACGACCTCTCGATGATCTACACCCCGGGTGTGGCGCGGGTCTGCATGGCGATCGCGGAGAACCCCGAGGACGCCCGCCGTCTGACGATCAAGCGGAACTCCGTCGCGGTGGTCACGGACGGTTCGGCGGTGCTCGGCCTGGGCAACATCGGTCCGATGGCGTCGCTGCCCGTGATGGAGGGCAAGGCGGCCCTGTTCAAGCGCTTCGCGGGCATCGACGCCTGGCCGATCTGCCTGGACACGCAGGACACCGACGAGATCGTCGCGATCGTCAAGGCGATCGCCCCGGGCTTCGCGGGCATCAACCTGGAGGACATCTCCGCCCCCCGCTGCTTCGAGATCGAGGCACGGCTGCGCGAGGCCCTGGACATCCCCGTCTTCCACGACGACCAGCACGGCACCGCGATCGTCGTCCTCGCCGCGCTGACCAACGCGCTGCGCGTGGTGGACAAGTCCATCGGTGACGTACGGGTCGTCATGTCCGGTGCCGGAGCCGCCGGTACGGCCATCCTCAAGCTCCTCATCGCCGCGGGCGTGAAGCACGCGGTCGTCGCCGACATCCACGGTGTGGTGCACGCGGACCGCGAGGACCTGGTGGACGCCACCCCGGACTCGCCGCTGCGCTGGATCGCCGACAACACCAACCCCGAGGGCGTCACCGGCACCCTCAAGGAGGCCGTCGCCGGCTCCGACGTCTTCATCGGTGTCTCCGCGCCGAACGTCCTGGACGGCTCCGACGTCGCGGCCATGGCGGACGGCGCGATCGTGTTCGCGCTCGCGAACCCGGACCCCGAGGTGGACCCGGCGATCGCCCGCGAGACCGCGGCCGTCGTCGCCACGGGGCGCTCCGACTTCCCGAACCAGATCAACAACGTGCTGGTCTTCCCGGGTGTCTTCCGCGGTCTGCTGGACGCCCAGTCCCGCACCGTCAACACGGAGATGATGCTCGCCGCGGCGCGTGCTCTCGCCGGTGTCGTCGCGGAGGACGAGGTGAACGCGAACTACATCATCCCGTCGGTCTTCAACGACAAGGTCGCGGGCGCCGTCGCCGGCGCCGTCCGCGAGGCCGCGAAGGCGGCCGGAGTCGCCGAGGCGGCGACCGACCCCGCGTAGGGCCGTAGCTCCGGGCGGCCCGCCACACGCCGTCCGCGGGGGTCGGCCACGACTCCCGCGGACGGTGCCGTAGCTCACGTCCGGGCGCCCCGTACGGCGCGTCGCGGGTCGCGGCGTCCCAAACGCCCCTTTAGGGTGGGCGGGCAGCGAGCCCCACAGGCCCGGCATCCGCTGCGGACCGCTCCAGGGAGTCGACGGAACGTCATCACGGGCATGCGGTGGTGCTTTTCGTGTGACGTCGAGGGGTTCCGGATTGGCGTTAGCGCCGCAGGTGGGGGCAGGATGCGTATTCGGGCGCGAGGGTCTGACATCAGACCCGGGTCCGGGGACTGTCAGAGGGCCCTGGCAGCATCGGCTTCGATCTCACGCCTCACAGGCAAGAAGAACACGGGAGTACAAACATGAACCGCAGTGAGCTGGTGGCCGCCCTGGCCGACCGTGCCGAGGTGACCCGCAAGGACGCCGACGCCGTTCTGGCCGCCCTCGCCGAGACCGTCGGCGAGATCGTCGCCAAGGGCGACGAGAAGGTCACCATCCCCGGCTTCCTGACCTTCGAGCGCACCCACCGTGCCGCTCGCACCGCTCGTAACCCGCAGACCGGCGACCCGATCAACATCCCGGCCGGCTACAGCGTGAAGGTCTCCGCGGGCTCCAAGCTCAAGGAAGCCGCCAAGGGCAAGTAAGGCCTCAGGGGGCGCGCAAAGCCCCCAGGCAGCAAGAAGGGCGGCCGTCCCGACCAGGACGGCCGCCCTTCGGCGTACCCGGAGCCTCCGAAGTCCCGCGCACAGAGGCCGTACGGGCGCTGTGAGGCGGCCTGCGGCGCCCTGGCGCCCCTCGGTAGCTCCGGGGAAGGCCGCCCGCCTCCTGGGGCTCTGTACAGGCCTTCGGTGACACCGGTCATGAACGTCGGGCGACGGGTAACCGAAAAGTCCGCCGCCCCGGCCCCACGGGAAACTCTGTGGGGCCGGGGCGGCGGACTGTGGTGCGGGGTGCGCAATGCTGTGTGCGGCAGCACCGTGCGTGCGCCGGAGCGCGTCGGGCGGTGTGTCAGACGAGTGAGCCGCCCGGCAGTTCGACCTTCGCGCCGAGCTTCTCCAGCTTGTCCATGAAGTTCTCGTAACCGCGGTTGATCAGGTCGATACCGTGCACCCGGGACGTCCCCTGGGCCGCCAGAGCGGCGATCAGGTACGAGAACCCGCCGCGCAGGTCGGGGATGACCAGATCCGCGCCCTGGAGCTTCGTGGGTCCGGACACGACCGCCGAGTGCAGGAAGTTCCGCTGGCCGAAACGGCAGTCGGAGCCCCCGAGGCACTCGCGGTAGAGCTGGATGTGCGCACCCATCTGGTTGAGCGCCGAGGTGAAGCCGAGCCGGGACTCGTACACCGTCTCGTGGACGATCGACAGGCCGGCGGCCTGCGTCAGGGCCACGACGAGCGGCTGCTGCCAGTCGGTCTGGAAACCGGGGTGCACGTCCGTCTCCAGCGCGATGGCGTTCAGGGCGCCGCCCGGGTGCCAGAAGCGGATGCCCTCGTCGTCGATCTCGAACGCGCCCCCGACACGGCGGAAGGTGTTGAGGAACGTCATCATCGAGCGCTGCTGGGCGCCGCGCACGTAGATGTTGCCCTCGGTCGCCAGCGCGGCGGACGCCCAGGAGGCGGCCTCCAGCCGGTCCGGGATCGCCCGGTGGGTGTAGCCGTCGAGCTGGTCGACACCCGTGATCCGGATGGTTCGGTCGGTGTCCATGGAGATGATCGCGCCCATCTTCTGCAGTACGCAGATGAGGTCCTCGATCTCCGGCTCGACAGCCGCGTTGGACAGCTCGGTGACGCCCTCGGCGAGGACGGCGGTCAGCAGCACCTGCTCGGTGGAGCCCACCGACGGGTACGGCAGCCGGATCTTCGTGCCCCGCAGGCGCTGCGGGGCCTCCAGGTACTGGCCGTCCGCACGCTTCTCGATGGTCGCGCCGAACTGGCGGAGCACCTCGAAGTGGAAGTCGATCGGCCGTCCGCCGATGTCGCAGCCGCCGAGACCCGGGATGAACGCGTGGCCCAGCCGGTGCAGCAGCGGGCCGCAGAAGAGGATCGGGATGCGCGACGAGCCCGCGTGGGCGTCGATGTCGGCGACGTTCGCGCTCTCGACGTGCGACGGGTCGAGGATGAGTTCGCCCGGCTCGTCACCGGGGCGGACGGTCACGCCATGCAGCTGCAGCAGCCCCCGGACCACCCGCACATCGCGGATGTCGGGCACGTTGCGGAGCCGGCTGGGCCCGCTGCCGAGCAGCGCGGCGACCATTGCCTTCGGCACCAGGTTCTTGGCGCCTCGGACGCGGATCTCGCCCTCCAGCGGGGTGCCGCCGTGGACAAGCAGGACATCGTCTGTGCCGGTCATGTATCTCGCGTTCCGAAGTGGTCGGGCAGGGGGCCATCAAAAGGGTAATGGCCCCCGGCCCCCGTTCCGTAAGTCACCGGGGGGCATACGAACGTCATGAATTCGCCACAACACGCTCTGCACCCCCGGGTTCGCGGAGGGTCACCGTCCGCGGGGCCCGTCCGGCGGCCCCGCGCCGGCGTGCCCTCCGTGCGCCCCTGCCGCGCCCGTACCCCCTGAGCTGCGGACGGGCGCCGTCCGGAACCGGGCGGGCCACTTGGCCCCCGCGGAGGCCGCAGATGCGGGATCATCAGTGCCATGACGGAGGTGTCCTCGCTCACAGGACGGCTACTCGTGGCCGCGCCCGCCCTGGCGGATCCGAATTTCGACCGTGCGGTGGTGCTGCTCCTCGACCACGACGAGGAGGGCTCACTGGGCGTGGTCCTGAACCGCCCGACCCCGGTGGGTGTCGGGGACATCCTGCAGTCCTGGGCCGGCCTGACCGGTGAACCGGACGTGGTCTTCCAGGGCGGCCCGGTCTCGCTCGACTCCGCGCTGGGCGTGGCGGTGATCCCCGGTGACGAGGGGCCCCTCGGGTGGCGCCGGGTGCACGGGGCGATCTGCCTGGTCGATCTGGAGGCCCCGCCGGAACTGCTGGCGGCGACGCTCGGATCGCTGCGGATCTTCGCCGGATACGCGGGCTGGGGCCCCGGTCAGCTGGAGACGGAGCTGACGGACGGCGCCTGGTACGTGGTGGACTCGGAGCCCGGCGACGTCTCCTCGCCGCACCCGGAGAACCTCTGGCGGGCGGTGCTGCGGCGGCAGCGCAGCGAACTGGCGATGATCGCGACGTATCCGGACGACCCTTCGCTGAACTGATGCACGGCGCAATTCAGTACGCTTGGCAGTTATGAGCACTCTTGAACCCGATCGCGGGGCAGGTACGGGGACCCTCGTAGAGCCGACGCCGCAGGTGTCGAGCGGCGACGGTGACCACGAGCGCTACGCCCATTACGTCCAGAAGGACAAGATCATGGCGAGTGCCCTGGAGGGCACTCCCGTGGTGGCGCTGTGCGGCAAGGTCTGGGTCCCGGGGCGCGACCCCAAGAAGTATCCGGTCTGTCCCATGTGCAAGGAGATCTACGAGTCCATGGGCGCCGGCGGCGACAAGGACAAGGGCAAGGGCGGCAAGGACAACAGCGGCAAGAAGTAGCCGCACCGGCCTTCACTCCCTTTCCCGATCACCCCGTCCCTCCGTCCCTCCTCCCTCTTTCCCGACTTTCCGGTTTATCTGGTTCCTTCGGTTTCTTCGGTTTCGACCCCCGGCCCTCGGGGTGCGCGGCGACGCGTACCGCGGGGGCCGTTCGCGTGTCCGCGCCCACGGACGCGTTGCACGGGCTGCACCACGTGGTCACAGAGTGGTTGAGACCACTTGTCGGCGTGCTGAGCCGCCCTTAGTCTCCTGCGAGTTGTGCAGAACGAAACGCGCGTTGCATGGAATGCAACGATTGACCGGTAGGGGTCCCGGATGAAGCTTTCTGCCCGAATTGCCACCCCGGCCGCAGCTCTTGTGCTGGCCGGCCTGACCGCCACCGCCTGTGCGCCGCAGACCTCCGACACCGGCGCCGAGGGCGACGAGAAGACCGGAACGCTCCGCGTCTGGCTCTTCCAGGAGGTCGGGAACAAGCCCAAGGAGAGGGTCGTGGACGCCGCGGTCGCCGACTTCGAGAAGTCCCACGAAGGGGCCGAGGTCGAGATCGAGTACATACCCGTCGACACCCGGGCCCAGCGCATCAAGGCCGCCTTCAACGACCCGGAGAGCGCTCCCGACCTCATCGAGTACGGCAACACCGACACGGCCGGATACGTGAAGGACGGCGGACTGGCCGACATCACGAAGGAGTTCGCGGCCTGGGACGAGGCCAAGGACACCGACCCGACCGCCAAGCAGTCCGTGACGGTGGGCGGCCAGGTGTACGGGGCGCCGCTCTTCGTCGGCGTACGGGCGCTCTACTACCGCACCGACGTCTTCGAGGACCTGGGCATCGAGCCGCCGAAGTCGCAGGACGAACTGATCTCCACCGCCAAGAAGGTCCACCAGGAGAAGCCCGATCTGTACGGCCTCGCGGTCGGCGGCGCCTACACCTACGGCGCCATGCCCTTCATCTGGGCGCACGGCGGCGAACTCGCCGACGAGACCGGCGTGACCTACGCGTCCGCCATCAACAGCGCTAAGGCCCGCAAGGGCATCGAGGCCTACACCTCGCTCTTCGGCGACGACAACTGCCCGGCCGCCAAGTGCGCGGCCATGGGCGGCAACGCCACCGTCACCGCCTTCGCGTCCGGCAAGGCGGCCATGGCGATCGGCGGCGACTTCAGCCACGCCGCCGTCGAAGCGGGCACGGTGAAGGGCAAGTACGCCGTCGTACCGCTGCCCGGCGTGAAGAAGGACTCGATCGCCCCGGCCTTCGCGGGCGGCAACAACATCGGCGTACTCAGGAGCAGTTCGCACCGCACCCTCGCGGTCGACCTGATGAAGTCGCTGACCGGCAAGAAGACCCAGGCGAAGATGTTCGACGCCATGGGATTCCTGCCGACCTACACGGACGTGCTGGACACCGCCGCGGAGAAGGAGCCCTTCGTCGGCCCCTTCGTCGAGACGCTCGACGCGGGAGCGAAGTTCGTCCCGGCCTCCCCGGCCTGGGGCCAGATCGACGCCTCCCTGGTCCTGCCGACCATGTTCCAGGAGATCGTCAGCGGCCGTAAGGACGTGGCCACCGCCTCGGACGACGCGGCGAAGAAGATGGACGCGGCGTTCGCCGACGCGGGCTGACGATGACCGCGGACACGACCCTCCACAAGGTCCCCGCCGGCCCCGGGGCGAGCGGAGCTCCGGCCCGCACGCCCCGGCGCCGCCCGGCATCACCCGCGCGGCGCTCCGGCTGGACCCCCTGGCTCTATCTGCTGCCCGCGCTGGTCCTGCTCGGCGGGCTCCTCGTCTACCCGATCTACCAGCTGGGCCTGATCTCCTTCCTGGAGTACACCCAGGCCCAGGTCAGCGGCGGCGAACCGACCACCTTCAAGGGCTTCGGCAACTACGCCACGCTCTTCGGCGACAGCCAGTTCTGGCAGGTCCTCCTCGCGACCGTGCTCTTCGCCACGGCCTGCGTGCTCGCCACCCTGTTCGTCGGCTGCGCCCTCGCCGTCCTGCTGACCCGGATCCGCGCCCTGCCCCGGCTCGCGCTGATGATGGCCGCGCTGGGCGCCTGGGCCACCCCGGCGATCACCGGCTCGACCGTCTGGGTCTTCCTCTTCGACCCGGACTTCGGCCCGGTCAACAAGGTGCTGGGACTCGGCGACTTCTCCTGGACGTACGGGCGCTACAGCGCCTTCGCCCTGGTGCTCCTCGAAGTGCTCTGGTGCTCCTTCCCGTTCGTGATGGTGACGGTGTACGCGGGCATCCGCGCGATCCCCACCGAAGTGCTGGAGGCCGCCTCGCTGGACGGCGCCTCGCAGTGGCGGATCTGGCGGTCGGTCATGGCACCGATGCTGCGGCCGATCCTGATCGTCGTCACCATCCAGTCGGTCATCTGGGACTTCAAGGTCTTCACCCAGATCTACGTCATGACCAACGGCGGCGGCATCGCCGGCCAGAACCTGGTGCTCAACGTGTACGCCTACCAGAAGGCGTTCGCGTCCTCGCAGTACAGCCTCGGCTCGGCCATCGGCGTCGTGATGCTGGTGATCCTGCTGGCCGTGACGCTGGTCTATCTGCGCCTCGTACGGCGCCAGGGGGAGGAACTGTGAGCCCACGCGCTCTTCTGCGGGTACGCCGGCCCGGGAGGCTGGCGGCGGAGGCGGCGGCCCTCGTCATCGCCGCCGCGGTCGCCTTCCCGCTGTACTGGATGGTGCTCTCCGCCTTCAAGCCGGCCGGCGAGATCCAGTCCACCGAGGCCCGCCCCTGGACCCTGTCCCCGTCCCTCGACTCGTTCCGCCGGGTTTTCGAACAGCAGGAATTCGGCCGCTACTTCCTCAACAGCCTCGTCGTCGCCGGCACGGTCGTCCTCGCCTCCGCGCTGATCGCCTTCCTCGCCGCGACGGCCGTGACCCGATTCCGCTTCAAATTCCGCACCACCCTGCTCATCATGTTCCTCGTGGCACAGATGGTGCCGGTCGAGGCGCTGACCATTCCGCTGTTCTTCCTGATGCGGGACTTCGGCCAGCTGAACACCCTGGGCGCGCTGATCCTGCCTCACCTGGCCTTCTCGCTGCCGTTCGCCATCTGGATGCTGCGGGGCTTCGTCAAGGCCGTCCCCGAGGCCCTGGAGGAAGCCGCCTACATCGACGGGGCGAGCCGCACCCGCTTCCTGTGGCAGATCCTCTTCCCGCTCGTCTTCCCCGGGCTCGTGGCGACCAGCGTCTTCTCCTTCATCTCGACCTGGAACGACTTCCTGTTCGCGAAATCGTTCATCATCAGCGACACCTCCCAGTCGACGCTCCCCATGGCGTTGCTGGTCTTCTTCAAACCCGACGAGAACGACTGGGGAGGGATCATGGCGGCCTCGACGGTGATGACCATTCCCGTACTGGTCTTCTTCGTCCTCGTGCAGCGACGCCTGGTCTCCGGACTCGGCGGCGCGGTGAAGGACTGACTCATGGACAACCTGATTCCCGCGCCGGTGCGCGCCGGCGGCGACGGCAGCGGCGGACTCCCCGACAGTGGCGGATTCCTCCTCGACGGGGCGACGACCGTCATGGCCGGCCCCGGCACCGAGAGCACGGAACACTGGCTGCGCACCACGCTCGGGGCCGCCTTCGGCCTGCCGCTCGGCCCCTCGGCACCGGGCGCTGAGGAGGGCCCGAACACCCTCCGCCTGCGCATCGATCCCTCGCTGGAACCCGAGGCCTACCGGCTCGGGGCGGCGCCCGGCCGGGGCGTCAGGATCACCGGGGGCAGCGCCGCCGGGGTCTTCTGGGGCGCGCAGACGCTCCGCCAGCTCCTCGGCCCCCAGGCGTTCCGCCGCGCGCCCCTCGGCCGGGGAGGCCCGAGGGAGATCCCCCTCACGGACATCGAGGACGCCCCGCGCTTCGGCTGGCGCGGTCTGATGCTCGACGTGGCGCGCCACTTCATGCCCAAGGACGGCGTGCTGCGCATGCTCGACCTGCTGGCAGCCCACAAACTGAACGTCTTCCACTTCCACCTCACGGACGACCAGGGCTGGCGCGTCGAGATCAAGCGCCATCCCCGTCTCACGGAGATCGGCGCCTGGCGCGCGCGCACCAAATACGGCCACCGCGCCTCGGAACTGTGGGACGAGACACCGCACGGCGGTTTCTACACGCAGGACGACATCCGCGAGATCGTCGCGTACGCCGCCGAGCGGCATATCCGTGTCGTCCCCGAGATCGACATCCCGGGCCACTCGCAGGCGGCGATCAGCGCGTATCCGGAACTGGGCAACTCCGACGTCATCGATACCTCCGCGCTTTCCGTGTGGGACACCTGGGGTGTCAATCCGAACGTACTCGCCCCCACTGACAACACCCTGCGCTTCTTCGAAGGAGTCCTCGAAGAGGTTCTCGATCTTTTCCCGGCCGACACCTCACCGTTCATCCACATCGGCGGTGACGAATGCCCCAAGGACCAGTGGAAGGCGTCACCGACGGCGCAGGCCCGCATGGCCGAGGCCGGACTGGCCGACGAGGACGAGCTCCAGTCCTGGTTCATCCGCCACTTCGACCGCTGGCTCACCGCCAGGGGTCGCCGTCTCATCGGCTGGGACGAGATCCTGGAGGGCGGCCTCGCCGAGGGCGCGGCCGTGACGTCGTGGCGGGGCTACGCCGGTGGGATCGCCGCCGCCGAGGCCGGGCACGACGTCGTGATGTGCCCCGTGCAGCAGGTGTACCTGGACTACCGTCAGGACGGCGGCCCCGACGAGCCGATGCCCATCGGGTACATCCGCACCCTGGAGGACGTCTACCGCTTCGAACCCGTGCCCCCGGGCCTCTCCGAGGCGGCGGCCGGACACGTCATGGGAACCCAGGCCAACGTCTGGACCGAGGTCATGCAGAACCAGGGCCGCGTCGACTACCAGGTGTTCCCGAGGCTCGCCGCTTTCGCCGAGGTCGCCTGGTCACCGCTCCCGCCTTCCGGCGAAAGGGACTTCGCCGATTTCGAACGCCGGATGAACACTCACTACGCCCGGCTCGACGCCCTCGGGGTCGACTACCGCCCGCCCACGGGTCCACGGCCGTGGCAACGTCGGCCCGGCGTCCTGGGTCGCCCGATCGAGGGACCACCCCCGACCGTGTGACGGCTGGGCCGTCCACCGGCCAGGGGAACCCCATAAGTCGTACGAACGCGCCGAAGGGTGGCAATTCGTGCGCGGGGAAGAAGCGCTGTCAAAGGTGACTTTTCCCCTGGTCGTGGAGGGAAACACCCTTCGTGGACCCTCGCGTCGGACAGCCCGGAAGATGTGCCAGAGTTGCCACGTCCCGGCCGTGAGCACGTACCGTACGGCGGACAGGCGGGACTGCCGGGACACCGGGAAGGGGCAGCTGGGTTGACCACGCACGCACCGCAGGCGATGCAGTCGGTGACGCTCCCGGCCTCGCTCGACGAGGCCGTGGAAGCTCTCGGCGCCATGCCCGCCGCCGTTCCTGTGGCCGGCGGCACAGACCTCATGTCAGCCGTCAACAAGGGTTTGCTGCGCCCCTCGGGGCTGGTCGGCCTCGGCCGGATCAGCGAGCTGCGCGGCTGGCACTATCAGGACGGCCACGCGCTTCTCGGCGCCGGTCTCACCCACGCGCGCATGGGGCGGCCCGACTTCGCCGCACTCATTCCCGCGCTGGCCGCCTCCGCGCGCGCCGCGGGCCCGCCCCAGATCCGTAACGCCGGGACGCTCGGCGGCAACATCGCCACCGCGGCCCCGACGGGCGACGCCCTGCCGGTCCTGGCCGCGCTGGAGGCCGAGCTGGTCATCGTGGGGGCCGCCGGCGCCCGCCGCGAGATCCCCGTCTCGCACCTGCTGGCGGGCCGCGAGATGCTCGAACCCGCCGAGCTGATCGGCTTCGTCCGCGTACCGCTGCTGCACGCGCCCCAGGTGTTCCTCAAGGCGACCGGCCGCACCGGCCCCGGCCGCGCCACCGCCTCCGTCGCGATCGTGCTGGACCCGGCCCGGCGCGGGGTGCGCTGCGCGGTCGGCGCGATCGCCCCGATGCCGCTGCGGCCCCTGGAGGCCGAACGCTGGATCGCCTCCCTGATCGACTGGGACGGCGAACGCGGCCTGGCCCCCGACGCGCTCGCCGCCTTCGGCGAGTACGTCGCGGCGGCCTGCATCCCGGACCAGGCTCCACCGGACGACGGGGGAGAAGCCCCTCCGCTGTCGCCCGCCATCCTGCACCTGCGGCGCACGGTCGCCGCGCTCGCCCGACGCGCGCTGGGGAGGGCACTGTCGTGAGCAATGAAGAGAACCCCGAGCAGCGGCACGGGCAGCCCGACCCGTACACCGGCTGGCAGCAGACCCCGCAGAGCGGCGAGTACGACGCCGACGCCACCGCCTTCGTGCAGCTGGTGCCGGAGGACCTCGCCGACCTCGGCAGCGACCCGCTGGCCGCCCCCGGCCACAGCTACGTGCCGCCGATGATCCTGCCGCTGACCCCGGCCGCGGGCCTCGACCCCGCGGCGACGGGCAGCTGGGTCCTGCAGACGCAGAGCCAGCAGGAACGGGCGGCCGGACACACCCCGGCCGAGGAACCCACGCCGGAGGCGGTGCACTGGCCCGACCCGAACGGGCATCCGGACCCGTACGGACAGGATCCGTACGGACAGGACCCCTACCAGCAGCCGTACCCGGACACGTCGCAGTACGCGCAGACGTCGTCCACGACGGCCCAGTGGAACTTCACCGAGACCGCCCACGCCGAGCCCGAGCCGGCTCCCGAGCCCGCCGGTCACACCGGTCAGTGGACGATTCCGGTGGCGAACGGCGACCTCCCGGAGGAGTCGGGCGAGTTCGCGGCGTCGACGCTGGCGTCCCCGTGGTACGCGGACTCACCTCCTGCCACGCTGCCCGGCGGGGCCCCCGCCCCGTGGGCGACGCAGGAGCCGCCTCCCGCGCCTGAGCCCGAGCCCGCCGCCGTGGAAGCCCCGTTCGGGCCCGTGGAGCCCCTGGAGTTCGCCGAGCCCGTCGAGCTTGCGGAGGCGCCGCAGCCCCCTGAGCACGTGCAGGCGGCTCCCGAGGCTCCCGAGGTACCGCAGGCACCCCAGGCACCCGAGGTCGAGGTGGCCCCGGTCGCCCCGGTCGCAGAGGAGCCCGTCAGCGAGCCGGATCGCCCTGCGGAGGCTGCGGTACCCGAGGCGTCGGAGGTGCCCGAGGCGTCGGAGGTAGCCGACCCGGCGGAGGTAGCTGAGGCGCACGAGGTACCCGAGGCGCACGAGGTACCCGAGGCACCGGAGACGCCCGCTGCCGAGGTGCCCGCGCCCGAGGTTCAGGCCGAGGCGGGGCCCGCCCCGGAACAGGCCCTCGAACCCGAGCTCCAGCCCCTGCCCACGGGGGAGCCCGAACCCACGGGGGAGCCCGAGCCCGTCGCCGTCCCGAGCGGCCCCAGCGAACACCCCTCGGCCTCGTACGTCCTCCACGTGAACGGCGTGGACCGTCCCGTCAGCGACTCCTGGATCGGAGAGTCGCTCCTGTACGTGCTCCGCGAGCGCCTCGGCCTCGCCGGTGCCAAGGACGGCTGCTCGCAGGGCGAGTGCGGCGCCTGCAACGTCCAGGTCGACGGCCGCCTCGTGGCCTCCTGCCTGGTACCGGCCGCCACCACGGCGGGCAGCGAGGTCCGTACCGTCGAGGGCCTCGCCGTGGACGGCGAACCGTCCGACGTCCAGCGGGCGCTGGCCGACTGCGGGGCCGTCCAGTGCGGCTTCTGCATCCCCGGAATGGCCATGACCATTCACGACCTCCTGGAGGGCAACCACGCCCCCAGCGAGCTGGAGACCCGGCAGGCCCTGTGCGGCAACCTCTGCCGGTGTACCGGCTACAGGGGTGTGCTCGACGCCGTCCGGGACGTCGTCGCGGGCCGGGAGGCGACCGCGGAGGCGGCGATCACCGCTCCGGACGACGGTGAGGCGCGCATCCCGCACCAGGCAGCCCCCGGCGAGGGCAGCGTCCAGACGCACGAGGGAGACGTCCGGTGAACACCGCGTCGTCCCCCGCACCACCGGTCATCCCCATCACCAGCCGCCGTAGCGGAGCGAACGACAAGGAGGCGGCGTGACCAGCGACGCAGCCACCGCGACCAGCACCACGCACACGACGCCGCCCGAGGGGCCCGCCCCGGACCAGGAGCTGCCCGCGCTCGGTCTGGGCTCCTCGCTGCCGCCCGCCGACGCCCGTGCCAAGACCGAGGGCATCTTCCCGTACGCGGCCGACCTGTGGGCCGAGGGACTGCTGTGGGCCGCGGTGCTGCGGTCCCCGCACCCCCACGCGCGCATCCTGTCGATCGACACGACGGCCGCCGCCGGCATGCCGGGCGTACGCGCGGTCGTCACGCACGAGGACATCCCCGGGGACGGCTCGTACGGCCGCCGGGTCGTCGACCGGCCCGTGTTCGCCTCCGAGCTCGTCCGCCACCACGGCGAGGCGATCGCCGCCGTCGCCGCCGACCACCCCGACACCGCCCGGCTGGCCGCCGCGGCGATCGCCGTCGAGTACGAGGTCCTCGAACCGGTCACCGACCCCGAGAAGGCCTTCGCCGCCGAACCCCTGCACCCCGACGGCAACCTCATCCGCCACATCCCGCTCCGCTACGGCGACCCGGACACCGTCGGCGAGGTCATCGTCGAGGGCCTGTACCGCATCGGCCGTCAGGACCCCGCCCCGATCGGCGCGGAGGCCGGCCTCGCCGTGCCCCGGCCCGACGGCGGTGTGGAGCTGTACACGGCGTCCACCGACCCGCACACCGACCGCGATCTGGCCGCCGCCTGCTTCGGCCTGGATTCCGACCGGGTCAAGGTCGTCGTGACCGGCGTCCCCGGGGCGACCGGCGACCGTGAGGACCCCGGCTTCCAGATCCCGCTCGGCCTGCTCGCCCTGCGCACCGGCTGCCCCGTCAAACTGGCCGCCACCCGCGAGGAGTCCTTCCTCGGGCACGCCCACCGCCACCCGACCCTCCTGCGCTACCGCCACCATGCGGACACCGAGGGCCGGCTGGTCAAGGTCGAGGCGCAGATCCTCCTCGACGCCGGCGCGTACGCCGACTCCTCGTCCGAATCCCTGGCCGCCGCCGTGGCCTTCGCCTGCGGCCCGTACGTCGTCCCGCACGCCTTCATCGAGGGCTGGGCCGTCCGTACGAACAACCCGCCCTCCGGACACGTACGGGGCGAGGGCGCGATGCAGGTCTGCGCCGCCTACGAAGGCCAGATGGACAAGCTGGCGGCGAAGCTGGGCATGGACCCGGTCGAAATCCGCCTCCGCAACGTCCTCTCCACGGGCGACATACTGCCCACCAGCCAGACCGTGACCTGCCCCGCGCCCGTCGCCGAACTCCTCGGCGAACTGCGCGACTACCCGCTTCCCGCCCTGCCCAAGGACGGCCCGGAGGACGACTGGCTGCTCCCCGGAGGCCCGGAGGGCGCCGGTGAGCCCGGAGCCGTACGCCGCGGCGTCGGCTACGCCCTCGGCATGGTCCACATGCTCGGCGCCGAGGGCGCCGACGAGGTCTCCACGGCCACGGTCCGGGTCCATGACGGTGTCGCCACCGTCATCTGCGCCGCAGTCGAGACCGGCCAGGGCTTCACCACGCTCGCCCGCCAGATCGTCCAGGAGACGCTGGGCGTCGAGGAGGTCCACGTGGCGGCGGTGGACACCGACCAGCCCCCCGCGGGCCCGGCGACACACGGCCGCCACACCTGGGTCTCGGGCGGCGCCATCGAGCGCGCCGCCAAGATGGTCCGCACACAGCTGCTCCAGCCCCTGGCCCACAAGTTCGGCATGTCCACCGAACTGCTCCAGATCGCCGACGGCAAGATCACCTCGTACGACGGTGTGCTGTCCACGACGGTCATGGAGGCGATGGACGGCAAGGAACTCTGGGCCACCGCCCAGTGCCGCCCGCACCCCACCGAGCCGCTGGACGGGTCCGGTCAGGGCGACGCGTTCGTGGGCCTGGCCTTCTGCGCGGTCCGCGCGGTGGTCGACGTCGACATCGAACTCGGCTCGGTCCGGGTGGTCGAGATGGCCGTCGCCCAGGACGTCGGCCGGATCCTCAACCCGTCCCAGCTGGCGACCCGCATCGAGGCGGGCGTCACCCAGGGCATCGGCGCGGCCCTCACGGAGAACCTCCGTACGGCCCGCGGCCTGATCCGCCACCCGGACCTCACCGGGTACGCGCTCCCGACGTCCCTGGACGCGCCGGACATCCGCATCGTCAAACTCATCGAGGAACGCGACGTGGTCGCCCCCTTCGGTGCCAAGCCCGCCTCGGCGGCCCCGGTGGTGACCTCCCCCGCGGCGGTGGCCTCGGCGGTCCGCGCCGCGACGGGCCGCCCGGTCAACCGCCTCCCGATCCGCCCGCAGGCGGCGGTGGCCACGCCCAAGTCGTAACGCTCCGGGTACAGATACGCATGTACGCGTGACCCGGGGGCGCGGCGTGACACCGATGCTGGCTACAGTGACTCAGAAGCTGTAGCAGTCCGTACCGGGGGAGGGCGCTGTGCTGCCGAGCGAGGGTGGAGCGGGACCGGTGGCGATGCCGGGGTTCATGGCGGGCATCGCGGTGGCGTCCCTGGTCACGGAGCTCACGTCGTTCACGAAGTTCCGTAACCACATAGAAGAAGTCCTGCGCGACCTGAAGGAGTCCCCGGCGGGACCCAGGCAGCTGGGGGAAGACCCCATCTCACGCCGGCAGTTCGGCGGGGGCGACAACCGGTGGGCAGAGGCAGCCTCGCTGTTCATGTCGTACGAGACGGTGATCACGGAGCTGGAGTCGCTCTCGAAGCTGCTCTCGGACTGCATCGAGGGCATGAGCATCGCGGTGCTCGCCTCCCACAACGGCTACGCGAACATCGACGAGGACCTCCGCCGCCGCATGCTCGCGATCAGCGACGGGGTGGAAGAGCACTACGGCGGGGAGTACGACCCGGCGGGGCAGCGAAACGGGCAGGCGCCCCAGGACGTGCCCAAGCCGAAGCCGACCACCGGGGCGATCTGATGACGACGACGTGCGCGAGAACGGCACGGCGGACAGACGGGGGCTAAGGATGGACCACGGGGAAGCAGGGCAGGGCACGCCGTTCGACAGCATGTCGCACGAGGAGATGCTCGCGTGGCTGGATGTGGCCAACAGCGGGGCGATCCAGGGTGCGTCGGACCGGCTGGTGAGCGCGGCGAAGAAGATCCGCGAGATCGCGGAAGAGCTCAGGGGCCGTCCGCAGACGGTCGAGTGGAAGGGCGAGGGCGCGGACGCGTTCCGCACCTGGAGCGCGGACCTGGTGAACTCGACGCTGCGACTGGGGGATTACAGCGAGGGCGCGGCGAAGTGGCTGGCCCGCGCCTCCGACTCGCTCGCCTCTGCCCAGGTGTCCATCCCGCGCACACACGCGGGGGCCCAGGCGAACCTGGACGCCGCACTGGAGGCACGGAACGACCCGGACGCGTCGGCGGTGGCGCAGAAGTCGGCAGAAACGCTGATCGCCGCGAAGGAGGCGAACCGCCAGGAGGCTGCGGCGGAGATGCGGAAGCTGGCGCAGTCGTACGCGTTGTCGGCCTCGCAGATGGACGGCCTGGAGAGGCCGGCCTTTCCGCCTCCGCCGGGGGAGATCGTGCCGGAGCGTGGTAGCGCCGTCGTTTCGTCGGAAACATGGGGCGCACCCGTTGGTCGCAGGGGCGCTACAGAAGGCGAAAGCGAAGGCGTGATTCGCGGGGCGACCACGCACCCCACGTCACCCCTGGCAACGGGACCTGGGAGTCCGGGTGGTCCCGACTCATCAGCGATCCGCTCGCCGCTCCACCCGGAAACTCCGGTCAGTATGGAGGTCAACGGCACAGCGACACTGCCGCAGTCCACGTCCACGTCCTCGGTGTCACCGCCGGGGCCGCTGGTGACGGGTAAGCCGGATGGCGCTATTACTCCAGGGCTCGCGGTGATGCCACCCGCGTTCGGCGGCGGCTCACGGCCGATTTCAGGCCTATCCGACAGCGCGAAGAACGCAGGGTCGGGTGTCCGCTCGCCGTTGCTACCTGGCCAGAGCGTGCCTGGATCGGCCTCGGCAACCCGAACGCCGCGCGGTGATGCGGGCGTCTTCGGTGGCAGGCCGACAGCCCAGCCCACCGGACGGGGGCTTCCGGGTGGAACGGTTGTCGGCGGGGAGGGGACGCAAGGACGCGGCCCCATGGGCCACAGCGGCATGAGCGGCGGCGGCGCTGCTCGGGGCGGGGCCACGGGCGGACGGCCTCCGGCCGGCGGGATCGTGGGCGGCCGACCCCAGCAGACGGCGCGTTCAGGTGAACGTCCCTTCACGCCCGGTGGCACAGGCCTTGTCCGGGGCAACGAAGCTGGGCGTGCTGCTGGACAGGCGGGGCGCGTATCGCCAGGGCCATCCGGATCTCGGCCTGGTAGTTCCCGCCGCGAAGAAGGTGGCGAGCGCCCCGATTACCTGATCGAAGACGAAGAGACTTGGCAGCCGGGTGGACGACGCGTCGTGCCTCCCGTCATCGACTGATGGAAAGTCCTCGGATAAGGATGCGAATGTTTACCAGTAGTGTGCACAGGGGCCGGAAGAGGGCCTTCGTGTCGACGGCACTTGCGGCACTTCTGGTGGCTGCTGGGGCAGGAACTGCTCAGGCGGATTCGGTGCGTTCGAATCAATGGCATCTGACAGCGATGAAGGCTGAGGAGATGTGGCGGAGCAGTACAGGGGATGGCATCACCGTTGCGGTGATCGACTCAGGAGTCGATACGTCAAACCCTGATCTGCAGGGAAAAATCCTTGACGGAAGGAATTTTGCTCCGGGTGAGTCCGGTGACGAGCACTCTGACTACGACGGTCACGGCACGAGTATGGCTGCCCTGATCGCTGGAACAGGCAACAGTCGGGACGGAGACGGTGCGTTCGGTCTGGCGCCCGGCGTGAAGGTCCTCCCCGTCCGGGTCCCCGAAAAGGCTGCCAACCTTGCGGAAGACAACGAGCAGTTCAACGCGACAGTTTCGGCAGCCATCCGGTATTCCGCTGACGAGGGCGCCCAGGTCATCAATATCTCGCTGGCTGCGAGCAAAGGTTCGCAGAAATTGACGGACTCGGTGAAATATGCGCTTGGCAAGGGATCATTGGTCTTTGCGGGGATGGGTAATGATGCGGAGAGGGCCAATGGTGTCAAGTATCCGGCGGCAACTCCGGGGGCCGTTGGCGTGGCGGCCGTTGGCAGGGACCTGCAGAGGACAGAGGAATCCCAATATGGCCCCCACGTGGACCTTTCCGCGCCCGGCGAGGAGATGATCCACGCCTGCCAGAGCGCGACGAACGTCTGCACCTCGCATGGCACCAGTGCTGCCACGGCCCTAGCCTCCGCCTCCGCCGCCTTGATCTGGTCCAAGCACCCGGACTGGACCAACAACCAGGTGCTGCGGGTACTCCTCAACACGGCAGGCGGGCCCACGACCGGCGAGGAGCGTGTGGACGACATCGGTCACGGCATCGTCCGCCCCCGCATCGCGCTGACGAATCCCGGCGACCCGGGCCCCGCCGACGAGTACCCGCTCCCGGATCTCGCTGCGGCCGGTTCCCCAGAGCCCTCCGCGAAACCGTCCAAGGCCACAGGCGGCTCGGAAGAGAGCGATGAGCCGGCCGCCGCAGCCCCTGCCACCGACGACAAGGGCAACACCGCGCTCTGGATCGGCCTGGGCATCGGCGCGGTCGTCCTCATCGGTGCGGCGGCGGCCGTCATGACCGTCCGCTCCCGCCGACGGGGCGCCGCCCGGACTGTCCCGTCCCCGCCCACGTACCCGTATCAGTCCCCGCACGCGTACCAGCAGCAACCGCAGCCCCCTTACCCGTCGTACGGGCCCCCTGCCGGTGGTCCTGGACCCGGCGCACCGTACGGCGGTCCTCCGAGCCAGGGCCCGACCACCTGATTACGCCCTGCCTCAGCGGTGAACCTCGGTCGGATGTTGCGACCGACGCTCGTCTGGCTTCGTACCAGAGGCCTCAGACTGCAGCTCCGGGGTGCGCCAGAGCAGCAGCCAAGTGCGCGCCCCCACCGAAGAGGGAGCGGTCATGGTGCCTCGGTCTTGGAAATGCATGCTGTGGTGAAGGCGCTGTCGTCCGAATTGCTTGGCCGGGAAACGAGCCGCGACAGAGGTACGTTGCGGCGCGCGGTTCGTGGATGTGATGATTGGCGCCATGTCTGAGTATGAAAGCTGGGCAGACAAGCGACCGCGGGCGACTCCCCCGAAGTCGCGGCTCGCGGATTACGCGGAGATGGCTGAGTATGAGAGCTCGGCAGACAAGCAACCGCGGGAGGGTCTCCCGAAGTCGCGGCTCGCGGATTACGCGGAGATGGCTGGACCGAGGAGCGAGTCCGATGAACCGGGGGGCCTGGCGTGCGGCCCTCCCACGGGGTTGGTGTCTTCGCTTCCAGAATCTCCAATGCCGTTGGATGCCGTCCCAGTCGAGGACACTCTGGTCACTGTGCGGCGGCGGGAGTTCGAGGCGTTGCTGGAGGAGTTCCGGGAAACGCCGGTCCTGGTACCGCTCGGCGAGGGGCCAGGACCCGACGACGAGCGCGGCCTGCTGACCGCCGATCTGAGCGGCATCCGCTTCATCCTGGCTTTTTCCGACCAGCAGGCTCTTGCTCGCTACGCTCAGGCCTGCGGGGAGTTCCGCCGTGAGTGGACCTACCAGACCATCCTGGGCGCACGTCTCCTGGACGTGGCAGTCCCCGCAGCAGGGGTGCCGTGCGGCGTGGCGCTGGACTGCGCGGACGGACCTGACGGTGTGATTTTCCCGCCGGTGAAGGGGATCGTGTCCGAAGGGGCCGCGGTCGACAGCGACATGTACGAGGGGGACATGAGATGAGTGAGGGCGGCGAGGATCTCAAGGCCCAGGGCCTGGATCTGATAGCCAAGGGTCTGACGGATGCGCTCAGCGAGTTGAAAGAGCTGGGCATGGTCGGCCAGGCCGGCATGGGGCGTGGATTCGGGGAAATTGAGCTGTCCGGGCTCGAGTTGGGAGAGGATGGGCTCACCCAGGAGTTCAAATCGTTCTGCGAGCGCTGGGAGTGGGGCGTGCGCTCACTGGTCCAGGAAGGCAACGGGTTCGCCGTACGCACGGGCCTGTCGGCCGGTACATATTACGAGAACGAACAGTACATTGAGGGCACCTTCAAGGTCGTCGCGAACTCCGCGATCGGTAATCCGTACGCCTCTGAGGACGAGGTCACTCAGCAGGGCTGGGGTGAGATCGCCACGTCCGGTGCGTTCGGCGGGGCCGACTACAGCCTGGAATCGTGGGAACGGGCGGGAGAGAACATCGAGCAGGGCTGGAAGGACACCGGCCGCGACCTGCTGACCTCTCGGACCATGGGGGTGGCAGGCTTCAACCCGCAGACCATGCACGACGACTTCGGTGTCTCGGAGGCCGAGTACAACCGGATGTTGGATAGCACCTTCGGCCCATCTCCGGAGGCGCGCGCCGAGGCAGCCCAGCAGCAGGGCAGGGACGAGAGCTGATGGGCGTCTTCGACGACATCGGTAACGGTCTCAAGGACCTCGGCGGCGATGTCAAGGACGGCATCAACGATGGCCTCGGTGCGATCGAGGACGGTATCGACGAGGGCAAGAGGATCGTCGGTGAGGGCATTGACTACGGCACGAACAAGATTGGCGACGGCCTCGACGGCCTCGGTTACCACGGTGCTGCCGATGTTGTGACCGACGTCGGCGACGTCCTTGCCTCCGACCTCGGGGCCACTCCCGGTGAACAGCAACTCGGCCAGACCGAGGACGCCAACGAACTCGTCCACGGCAAACCCGTCAAGATTCTCGCGAGTGCGAAACACCTCAGGGACTTTCAGGCGGCCTTCGACAAGGTCGGCCAGGGCATGCGAGGTCTCGACTCCACGAACTGGCGGGGCGAGGGCGGTGACGCCTTCCGTGAGAAATTCGCGATGCACCCAACCAAGTGGCTCCATGCGTCGGACGCCTGCGAGACCGCGGGAGGTGCCCTGGACGCGTATGCCGAAACCGTCAAGTGGGCCCAAGGGCAGGCGAAGGAGGCGATCGCGCTCTATCAGAAGGGCAAGGCCGCCTCCGAGGAGGCCCTGAAGACGTACAACCAACGCATCGACACGTACAACGCGAAGGTCAAGGCTGACCAGGACCCCGGGCCGGTACCCGAACCCTTCACGGACCCCGGCAAAGCTGACATCAAGGCGGCGCGGGAGATGCTCGCCGAGGCCCGCAAGCAGCGGAACGCGGCTGCCGCGACGGCTCGTGGCAAGGTTAACGCGGCGCTGGCGCACGCCCCCGCCGAGCCCCCGCCGCTGGACCGACTCGGCGACAACCTTTTTGACGGCTACCAGGCGTACAACACTGAAATTGCCCACGTCGTCGGCGGCGCTCTGAAGGGCACCGCAGGACTGCTGAACTTCGCCCGCGGCCTCAACCCCCTCGACGCCTACAACCTCACCCACCCCGCCGAGTACAGCCAGAACGTCAATATGACGCTGTCAGGGTTGTTGTCGACCGTGGCACATCCCGAGCGGGCCGTCCAGGCCGCAGTGGACGGATTCAAGAAGGATCCCTCCGAGTTCATCGGCCGCCTACTCCCCGAACTCGTCGGCACCAAGGGCGCTGGGCTCGCCCGGGGTGGACTGCGCCTCGGGATGAAGGAGGGTATGGAGGCTGCTGCGACGAAGGTGCCGCCGAACGGCCTGAAGTACGCGGACGACGCCTCCGGTCTCGCGCCGAAGGGCTGGAGCGACCTGGCGCGTAGCACGGACACGGTGAAAGAGAAAGCCATTCACTATGACTCGGTGGACGCGAAGAAGGCTCAGGAATTCTTGGATTCCGAGTATCCGTGGATGCGAGACGTCAATAAGACGGGACATGCCGGCTACGTGGACAACTGCAGCCACAATACCGTCACTGTGGACCGCCGACTGGACGGCGTCGAGGTCAGCGCGGCCCCGAAGCAGGCCGGTGGCCACATTCCGCCGGAGCAGCTCGGACTGAAGGACAGGGCTGCGGGTCAGTACGACTTCGTGGATGGCTACGACGACATCATCCGTGATCTCCAAGCACGCGGGGAAGGCTCAAGAAGCGCTGTCTACCTCAGTCGTCCCGACGGCACAGCCCATATCTTCAACGCCGTGAACACTCCACACGGCGTCACTTTCCTCGACGGCCAGAGCGGGACCCTCGGCAGGCTGGAGAGTAACGTCTCGTCCATCGCACACATCCCGTATCGCAACGGAGCTCCCTAAATGGTAACCAAGGATGAAGCAGTGAAGGTGGCTGCTCGTTTCCTGCAAAGCATCGCGTACCCGGACAGGCCGGATTCCGTGGTGATGCTTCCGGACACTGCCATTCACTTCACCGACGGCTGGTCTGTCCGCTTCGACTTCAAGGAACACATCGAAACTGGGGCCTTCATTGACGCCCCGTTCACCTCCGTGGTCGTGGTCCCCCACGACGGATCCGCGGCCCATTTCCCCCCGTCGCATCTCCCCGTGAGCGAGTACATGGCTCTCCGTGCGGCAGGCGACTGGCCCCCAGCGAGGCACTGACAGCATGATTTCCCCCGCACGCCAGGCCGCGCTCTGGCTCGATCGGACCTATCGCGGTCTTGTCGAACTGGCCTCACCTCACCCGGTGCACGAGTCGGCCACAGCTTGGCTCATGGCCTGCCGGACCGTGCAACAGCCTGGATACCCGCACACTCCGATGCTCGCGGCCTCGGCCGTCGTGCCCAAGGACGGCAGCTCCCCTTTCCACCCGTCGCCGAGTTCGCCCCTCGCGGACCTGGAGCCGGCCCCGTCGTACGAGGCGGCGGTCGCCCGGGTGCAGGGCCAGGGTCGCAGGATCAACGCCCGCGGCTCTGTCGTGGCGCTGCACTCGGCGATTAACGGGAGCCCTTCCGTCCCGCTGCCCTGGCAGGCGTCGGACGAGGCTCCCGGCTGGTGGAGCAGGGTGACCCGCCGGTACTTCCCGGAGTTCGAGCGGGTGCGCACGGACAGTTGGGACGAGATCGTCAAAGCGGTCGCTGAAACCGGACCCGATACGAGGGGTTTGGTGTGGGTGCGCCGCGAGATCGGCGGGCTGGATGCGACCGGAAATCTCATCTACGCGCACAACAACAGGGGACGGTGCGTCTTCCTGGACAGCCTGACGTCGTCCCTCGCCCGGTTGGACACTGACCACGTTCGCGAGTTGGTCTTTGTCCGGGCTCTACCCGAGGCGCTGAGGGCGCCGCGTCAACCCTGGGAGCGCGAGGCGCCCGATTTCGATTCGGCGCTGACCAAGGCACGGCGGTGGCTGGAGAACGCGTACGGAGGTCAGGCTGAGCTGGTCCGTCCGAGCGTCGAGGACGAAACCAGGCGCGGATGGGTCTTCTCCTGTGACACGCGGCGTCATCTGAGTGAGGGACGCTGGCAGGACACCATGCTCGACGCGACGCTGGTCGTCCCCAAGGACACGGACGAGCCGTTCGGCCTCCCGAACTCCGATCCCTGGAACTGGCTGGCCCACTGGGACGCCGGCGGAGATCCTGGCACTGGAAAGTTTCCGCCACCACCCGCGCACGGACATGCCCATTGGTTCGAACCAACGCTCGCCCAGCTCGGGTCTGTCCTCTCGACGTCGGACCACCAGGTCTGGTCGTCCGCGGTGGACGAACTGTCGTCGTTCCCGACCGGCGCGCGCGCCCTGATCTGGATCCGCCGTACGGACGGCCGTGGCCGCGAAGCCGTGGGTTGGCTGGTCAACGGACTCACCACGGCGACCGGCGTCATGCTGTTCGACGGCTCTTCCGAGGACCCTGTGTCCTTCGACCCGACGGCAGTCCACGCACTGCATGTGATCCGGTACCGCTGACGGTCGGTCGGGAGGCCTGCCCGGTGCGGATCGGCGCAGGCCTCTTCCGATTATGGTGACGTTGTGTGAGGTCGTGTGACCTGCAGGTGGGCGACATGCTCGATCTGTTCGGCATCCTGCGTGCGCAGGCGCTCAATCCCTGGAAGTCGCATGAGTTCATCGAAACGAAGGTGAGGCGACTATGACCGTCGGGGCGGAGCTCTCCTGGTTCAAGTCCAGCTACAGCAACAACGAGGGTGGGGCCTGCGTCGAGGTCGCCACCTGCCCCCATACCGTCCACGTGCGCGACTCCAAGGTCACCGACGGGCCCACCTTCGCCGTCGCCCCCGCCGCCTGGACAGCTTTCCTGACGGGTACGGTCACGGGCTGACCCCGCGCCTGATGCCCGCCGCCGGTTCCGGCGACGGGCATCGTTCGAGCGGGGGCTGGAGGCCGTGACCGGATTCGAACCGGTGTAACTCGAGTTGCAGTCGAGCCCCTGAACCACTCGGGCACACGGCCGTGCATTTCTTGATCTGTTGTCGACCGTACGGGCCGGTGGAACCGGGCTCAAGGGATGCGGGTGCGCCGCAACACGACTGCCACAGCGCGTTCATGTTCGCGGTCCGGCCGGGGCCGTAGCCGTACGACCAAGGGACCAGCCGGCTACCGACCACCGACAGGAGTCACCCGGTGGTGCGGCCCTTACGCTGGTGCTCATGACTGCCCTGGAACCCCGTGACGCCGAGGTCACCGCCGCCCTCGTGGAGACCTCCGTCACCGAACCGGCGGAAGGTGTCCTCGGGCGGACCTATCGGGCGCTCAGCATCGGCATCGTCTCCGTCGTCCTGCTCATCGCCTTCGAGGCGACCGCCGTCGGCACGGCGATGCCGGTCGCGGCACGGGAGCTGCACGGCATCCCGCTCTACGCGTTCGCGTTCTCCGCGTACTTCACCACCAGCCTCTTCGCCATGGTGCTCTCGGGGCAGTGGGCCGACCGGCGTGGCCCGCTCGCCCCGCTCACCACGGGGATCGGGGCCTTCGGGCTGGGGCTTGTGCTCTCCGGGACCGCGGCGAACATGTGGACGTTCATCCTGGGGCGGGCCGTCCAGGGCATAGGCGGCGGGCTCGTGATCGTGGCGTTGTACGTCGTCATCGGGCGGGCCTACCCGGAGCGGATCCGGCCCGGCATCATGGCTGGCTTCTCGGCGGCGTGGATCGTCCCGTCCGTCGTCGGGCCGCTGGCCTCGGGGACCGTGACGGAACACCTCGGGTGGCGCTGGGTCTTCGTCGGCATCCCGGTCCTCATCCTCCTCCCGCTGGGCCTCGCACTGCCCGCGATACGGCGGATGGCGGGCGGGCCCACGGACGCCGAGGCCGCGGCGGAGCCGTTCGACCGGCGCCGCATCCGGCTCGCGCTGGGGATCTCGGCGGGCGCCGGGCTGCTCCAGTACGCGGGGCAGGAGATCGGTTGGGCCTCGCTGGTGCCGGCGCTGGCCGGTGCCGCGCTGCTCGTGCCCGCCGTGCGCGGGCTGCTGCCCCGGGGCACCGTACGGGCCGCGCGGGGGCTGCCCGCGGTGATCCTGCTGCGGGGGATGGCGGCAGGCTCGTTCATCGTCGCCGAGTCCTTCGTCCCGCTGATGCTCGTGACCCAGCGCGGCCTGTCCCCGACGCTGGCCGGCCTGTCCCTCGCCGCAGGCGGGCTGACCTGGGCGCTCGGTTCGTACGTACTGGCCCGGCCCCGGCTGGAGCCGCACCGGGGGCCCCTCATGGTCGTGGGCATGATCTGCGTGACGCTGTCGATCGTCGCCGCGCCCAGCGTGCTGATCGAGGCGGTGCCGGTGTGGACACTGGCTGTGGTCTGGGGCTTCGGGTGCTTCGGCATGGGCATGGTGATCGCGTCGACGAGTGTGCTGCTGCTGAAGCTGTCGGCCCCGCACGAAGCCGGGGCCAACTCCGCCGCCCTGCAGATCTCGGACGGGCTGGCCAACGCACTGCTCCTCGCCGCCGGTGGCGCCGCCTTCGCCGCGCTCGGCGGCGGCTCGGTGGGCGCGGCCGCCCACGGGGCCGTGGGCAGCGGTACGGCGACGGCGCACCCGGGGGCGTTCACCGTGGTGTTCCTGCCGATGGCGGCGGTGGCGCTGGTGGGGGTGTGGGTGGCTACGCGGGTACGGACGGATTCTTAGTACCGCGTGGTACCGCGCGGTACCCAGGCCATGGCTGGTCCGAATGTGAGGTGTACCGAGGAAGAGCCGGACGCCCTGCGCACCCGCGCCTCTTCGACGAGGCAGCGGATCATGTGCTGAAGGTCAGTGAGGAGCTGAACCGGAGGCCGGCATGACGCAGCACCTGACACTGTCCGAGATGCTGAGCTGTGCGGAACGGCTGAGGGCGTCCGAGGTACGCGACTACGGACGGACTGCTCGACTCAGCGCCGGCGCGCCCGCAGGCGAGTGTGTTCGGCCAGGACGCCTATCCGGACGTGCGGCAGCAGGCCGCGGCGCTCATGGAGTCCCTGGCCCGCAACCATGCGCTCGTCGACGGCAACGAGCCCATCGTCTGGTACGTGACCTGGGTTTTCCTGCACATGAACCGGCATCCGCTCGACGCGGGCTTCGACGTGGACGATGCCGAGCGGTTCGTGCTGTGTGTGTCAAGGAGCGCTGGACATGGCCAAGATCGCGGAGCGGCTGCCCGGCTCCGCCAGGTAGCCGTCCCCTGTGAAGCGGGTCTCAGCAGTGCCGAGCCACAGCTGATTCGTACGGGGTTCCGCCCCGACCGCCGGTAGGGTGGCCCGGTTGTCGTATCGCGTACGGGCCGGTTGCGGCCCCGTCGGACAGCGCCCCACGTACCCGAGAGACCCGAACCGGAGACCGTGACTACTACCGCCTCCCACCACCTCTCACCCGCCTTCCCCGGCCGTGCCCCCTGGGGGACGGCCGGGAAGCTGCGCGCCTGGCAGCAGGGTGCCATGGAGAAGTACATCCAGGACCAGCCGCGCGACTTCCTCGCGGTCGCGACCCCCGGCGCCGGGAAGACCACCTTCGCGCTGACCCTCGCCTCATGGCTGCTGCACCACCACGTGGTGCAGCAGATCACCGTGGTGGCGCCCACCGAGCACCTCAAGAAGCAGTGGGCGGAGGCCGCCGCCCGTATAGGCATCAAGCTCGACCCGGAGTACAGCGCCGGCCCCGTGAGCAAGGAGTACCACGGGGTCGCGATCACGTACGCCGGTGTCGGCGTGCGCCCCATGCTGCACCGCAACCGGTGCGAGCAGCGCAAGACGCTCGTGATCCTCGACGAGATCCACCACGCCGGTGACTCGAAGTCCTGGGGCGAGGCATGCCAGGAGGCGTTCGACCCGGCGACGCGGAGGCTCGCGCTCACCGGTACGCCGTTCCGTTCCGACACCAACCCGATCCCCTTCGTCGCGTACGAGGAGGGCAACGACGGCATCCGCCGCTCCTCGGCCGACTACACCTACGGCTACGGCAACGCCCTCGCCGACGGGGTCGTCCGCCCCGTGATCTTCCTCAGCTACAGCGGCAACATGCGCTGGCGCACCAAGGCCGGGGACGAGATCGCCGCCCGCCTCGGCGAGCCGATGACCAAGGACGCCATCGGGCAGGCCTGGCGCACCGCGCTCTCGCCCACCGGCGACTGGATCCCCAACGTGCTGTCCGCCGCCGACAAGCGGCTGACCGAGGTGCGCAAGGGCATCCCGGACGCGGGCGGGCTCGTCATCGCGACGGACCAGGAGTCGGCGCGCGCCTACGCCAAGATCCTCAAGGCTGTCACCGGGGAGAAGCCCACGGTGGTTCTCTCCGACGAGAAGGCCGCGTCCAAGAACATCGACAAGTTCAGCCAGGACGACTCGCGCTGGATGGTCGCGGTGCGGATGGTGTCCGAGGGTGTCGACGTGCCGCGCCTCGCGGTCGGCGTGTACGCCACGACCATCTCGACCCCGCTCTTCTTCGCCCAGGCCGTCGGCCGTTTCGTGCGGTCACGGCGCCGGGGTGAGACGGCCTCCGTGTTCGTGCCGACCATCCCGATGCTCCTCGACTTCGCGAACGAGATGGAGGTCGAGCGCGACCACGTCCTCGACAAGCCGAAGAAGGGCAGCGACGAGGAGAACCCCTTCGCCGAGGAGGACAAGCTCCTCGCGGACGCGGAGAAGCTGGAGGACGAGGAGACCGAGGACCAGCTGCCCTTCGAGGCGCTGGAGTCCGACGCCGTCTTCGACCGGGTGCTGTACGACGGCGCCGAGTTCGGCATGCAGGCGCACCCGGGGAGCGAGGAGGAGCAGGACTACCTGGGCATCCCCGGCCTCCTCGAACCCGACCAGGTGCAGCTGCTGCTCCAGAAGCGGCAGACCCGGCAGATCGCGCACAGCCGCCAGAAGCCGGCCGCGGAGGCCGACCTCCTGGAGAAGGCGGCCGAGGACCGGCCGGTGGTCACGCACAAGAAGCTGCTGGAGCTGCGCAAGCAGCTGAACACGATGGTGTCGGCGTACACGCACCAGAGCGGCAAGCCGCACGGGGTGATCCACACCGAGCTGCGGAGGGTGTGCGGCGGCCCGCCGAGCGCGGAGGCGACGGCGGGGCAGATCCAGGACCGGATCAAGAAGGTCCAGGAGTGGGCCACCCGGATGCGGTGACCCCGGCCCCTCACGGGCCCCGGCGCGGGGGCGGAGCGATCCGCCCCCGCGCCGGGGCCCGTCGTGTTGTCGGGGCAGGGCGTCGGGGGCCTCGGCCGGCCGGGAGAGGCCGGGCTCGCGTCTGTCGAGGGGGCGCGGGGAGGCGTGGCGAGCGCCGGGGGAGGGGAAAGTTTCGGCTCAATTATTTACGGTGCGTTAACAATCGTTCACGTGTGATGCACGGAGCGTCGCCCCGCGTCACCCGACGTGAACGCGCGTAGATGTTCGCGTACCGGACGGTTCGCCGCTGACCGGCGGTTATGCCGTGCCGCTCCGGAGGGAGACCGGATTCTGGACGAGGGCTTCCGCTGAGCGGACCCGCTCGCTAATGTCCCCGAAATATGAACGCCCCGTGGCAATGTGGCCGCGGAGCGCAGCCGGTGCCATGGCCAGTCGGCGGCCTCTCTGTGTGCGTCGTCGTGGGACCGGCGTCGGCACCCCGGAGAGACAACCGCCCCGCTCACCACGAGGGAGAGGGCGTCGTGACCGCGGAGACCTCGCAGACGCTCGACCGGGGACTGCGTGTCCTCAAACTGCTCGCCGATACCGACCACGGCCTGACCGTCACCGAGTTGTCGAACAAACTCGGCGTCAATCGCACCGTGGTCTACCGACTGCTCGCCACCCTGGAACAGCACGCGCTCGTCCGGCGTGACCTCGGCGGCCGGGCCCGAGTGGGGCTGGGTGTGCTGCGCCTGGGCCGCCAGGTGCACCCCCTCGTCAGAGAGGCGGCGCTGCCCGCGCTGCGTTCGCTGGCCGAGGACATAGGGGCCACCGCCCACCTCACGCTCGTCGACGGTGCGGACGCGCTCGCCGTCGCCGTCGTCGAGCCGACCTGGACCGACTACCACGTGGCCTACCGGGCCGGCTTCCGCCACTCCCTGGACAGGGGCGCCGCGGGCCGGGCCATTCTCACCGCCCGGCAGAAGACGGCCGACCACCCGGGCTACACCCTCACCCAGGGCGAGCTCGAAGCCGGTGCCTGTGGTGCGGCGGCCCCACTCGTCGGGGTCTCGGGCGTGGAGGGCAGCGTGGGAGTGGTGATGCTCGCCGACGCCGTGCCCGAACGAGTCGGGCCGCGGGTCCTCGACGCGGCCCGCGAGGTCGCCGACGCGCTGCGGTAAGGGGTACGGCCGCAGCCACCGCCGGCGTGCTGTGCGTACGGACCGCCCGGCCGGTGGATCGGGCGACCCCGCCGGGGCGGTCGGAGCCGGAGGCGGGCGGCGGATAGATTGGGCGGGTGGCCATTCGTCTCTCCCGCCCCCGCACGCTCGCCCTCTGCGCGCTGCCCGTACTCGCCCTGTTCGGTACGGCGGCCTTCGCGCCGCTGCCGTTCACCGTGGCGCAGCCCGGCACCACCGCCGATGTCCTGGGGGAGGACAAGGGGAAGCCGGTCATCACGATCAAGGGAACGCCGTCCCGCACCACCGACGGCAAGCTCCTGATGACCACGATCCTCGCCACGTCACCGACGGCCGACATCGGGATCGGCGACGTGGTGGACAGCTGGTTCAGGACGGACCGGGCGGTCATGCCGCGTGACTCGGTCTACCCGTCCGGCGGCTCCGAGAAGGAGATCGAGCGGCACAACCTCCAGGACATGAAGAAGTCGCAGAACGTCGCCGTCGACGCGGCCCTGAACTACCTGGACAGGAAGCCCGGTTCGGTGGACGTCACCCTGAACCTCGCCGATGTCGGCGGGCCCAGCGCGGGCCTGTTCTTCTCGCTCGGCATCATCGACAAGCTGGCCGGCGACGGCTCAGGCGGCGATCTGACCGGCGGGCGCACTGTCGCCGGTACGGGAACGATCCAGGCCGACGGCACGGTCGGCGCGGTCGGAGGGGTCTCCCTGAAGACGCAGGCCGCCCGGCGCGACGGCGCGACCGTCTTCCTGGTGCCGAAGGCCGAGTGCAAGCAGGCGAAGGCCGAGCGACCCGAGGGTCTGCAGCTGATCCCCGTCACGACACTGCAGAGCGCGGTGTCCTCGCTGCGCGCCCTTGACCAGGAAGGCTCGGTCCCGAGCTGCTGACCCGCGGCGCCGCGCCGCTCTCTTCCGCCCCCGTCGACCGTCAGGCCGACCGTGCGGCGCGGGCCGCACGGTCGGCCTGAGTCCGGCCCGCGCGCCGCTCAGCCCTCCTTGATGAATCCTTCCTTCACCAGCCAGTCCTTCGCCACCTCGTGCGGGTCCTGCCCGTCCACGTCCACCTTGGAGTTCAGCTCCTGCGCCAGCTCCGTCGTCAGCTTCTTCGTGACCGGCGCCAGCAGCCCGACCATCTCGGGGTACTTGTCGAGGGTCGCCGTGTGGATGGCCGGCGCGGCGTTGTAGTTGGGGAAGAACTGCTTGTCGTCCTCCATGACGTCCAGGTTCATCGCCTTGATCCGGCCGTCCGTGGTGTACACCTCGCCCAGCAGACAGGAGTCGGACTCCGACACCTGGGTGTAGATGATCCCGGCGTCCATCTTCTGGATGTTCGAGGCCGGCAGCTTCATCCCGTACTTCTTCTGCATGCCCGGCAGTCCGTCGTCACGCGAGGCGAACTCGTTCTCCACGCAGACCGTGACGGCCTTCGGGTCCTTCTTCGCCAGCGCGGCCACGTCCGAGAGCGTCCTGAGCTTGTGCTCGGCGTTGCTCTTCTTGCTGATGGCCAGGGCGTAGGTGTTGTCGAGGGTGGCCGGCGGCAGCCAGGTCACCCCGTGGTCCAGATCCTCGTCGCGGACCGCCTTCCACTGCTTCTGCGGGTCGACGATCGGTTCGGCATGGCCCAGATAGGTGATCCAGGCCGTGCCCGTGTAGTCGTACAGCGCGTCGGCCTCGCCCTGGGCGACGGCCTCGCGCGCGCTGATCGACCCCGGCAGGTTCGTGCGGTCCAGGACCTCGGCGCCCGCCGCCTTGAAGATCAGGCCCATCATGTGCCCGAGGACGATGTTCTCGCTGAAGTTCTTCGAGGTGACCGTCAGGGACGCGCCCTTGAGCGGCTGCCCCTGGCCGACCGATCCCGGTTCCACCTCGTCCACCAGCGGCGATCCGCTCTTCAGCCCACAGCCCGTGAGCAGGAGGGCGAGTGCGGCCGTCGATGCCAGGCCCGTGCGTACCCTCACGCTTCCTCCAGTCCGCGCGGCGTCAGCCACAGTTCGACCAGCGAGGCCAGCCAGTCCACCAACAGGGCCAGGACCACCGTCAGTACGGATCCGAGCACCAGCACCGGCATGCGCTGCGTCTGGATCCCCGAGGTGATCAGGTCGCCGAGACCGCCGCCGCCGCCGAAGGTGGCGAGGGTCGCCGTGCCCACGTTGAGCACCAGCGCCGTGCGTACGCCCGCGAGGATCAGCGGGACCGCGAGGGGCAGTTCCACCCTGGTGAGCGTGCCCATCGCCGACATCCCGATGCCCCGGGAGGCCTCCACCAGGGTCGGTTCGATCGAGTTCAGTCCCGCCACCGTGTTGGAGAGCACCGGCAGGACCGCGTAGATCACCATGCCGATGATCGCCGTGGAGGGGCCGATGCCCAGCCAGATCACCAGCAGGGCCAGCAGCCCGATCGCGGGTGTCGCCTGGCCGATGTTGGCGAGCGCCGTGACCCAGGGGGCGGCCCTCTTCAGCCGGCGCCGCGTCAGGGCGATGCCGAGCGGGATGGCGATGATCAGTACCCAGAAGGTCGAGATGGCGGTCAGCCTGACGTGCTGCCACCAGCGCACCTCGACGTTGTCGCCGGCCAGCGAGTTCCGCGCGATCGAGTCGAGGTCGACGTTGGTGATCCACAGGTACGTCGCCACGAGGACGACCGCGAGGACCGCCGGCACCAGCACGAGCTTCTTCCAGGTGATCCGGCGCGCCGGACCGGACGGCGGTGCGAAGGGCTCCGCCTCCTCGTCACGGAAGGCGTGGCCTCCCACATCGTGCTCTCCGGGCGGTCGCGCACCCTTGGGGGGTGCCTGATGACTGGGGGTCATAGCCCGCTGCCACCGCCCTCCAGCTCCTGCTCCGTCCGGTGGGCCCGCAGCTCCTCCAGATCGTGCTCGTGCTCCATCGCGGTGAGCCGGTCGTCCTCCAGGAGTTCCTGGACGGAGTTCATCAGGGTGTGCATGTCGACGACGCCGATGAACTCACCGCGCCTGCCCGTCACGGCGACCCGTCCGCCGCTGTCGGTCAGCACCGCCTCCAGGGCGTCGTGCAGCGTCGCGTCCCGGGTCACCGTGTCGTGCACCAGCTGCCCGGCCCTGGCGAGCGAACCCTTGGCCCGCATCAGGTCGCCGCGCCGCAGCCACTTGTAGGGACGGTTGCGGCGGTCCAGCATCAGCAGCTCGTTGTGCTGACCGTCGCGCAGCTTGTTGAAGATCGACTGGAGCGGGTCCTCGACGGTCACCGTGGGGAAGTCGGCGATCCCCACGTCCCGTACGCGAGTGAGGTTGAGCCGCTTCAGGGCAGCGCCCGCCCCCACGAAACCGGAGACGAAGTCGTCCGTCGGATTGGTGAGGATGGCCTCCGGGGTGTCGAACTGCGCGATGTGCGAACGCTCCCGCAGTACCGCGATCCGGTCACCCAGCTTGATCGCCTCGTCGAAGTCATGGGTGACGAAGACGATCGTCTTGTGCAGCTCGTGCTGGAGCCGGATCAGCTCGTCCTGGAGGTGGTCGCGGGTGATCGGGTCGACCGCCCCGAACGGCTCGTCCATCAGCAGCACCGGCGGGTCCGCGGCCAGTGCCCGCGCCACCCCCACGCGCTGCTGCTGCCCGCCGGAGAGCTGGCGCGGGTACCGCCCGTGGAACTCCCGGGGGTCCAGGCCGACCAGGTCGAGCATCTCCTCGACCCGGTCCTTCACCCCGGACTTCGACCAGCCCGTCATCTTCGGCACGAGGGCGATGTTCTCCGCGACCGTCATGTGCGGGAAGAGACCGGAGGACTGGATGGCGTAGCCGATCTTGCGGCGCAGCTTCACCGGGTCCATGTCGGTGACGTCCTCGTCGTTGATCCTGATCCGCCCGGACGTCGGCTCGATCAGACGGTTGATCATCTTCAGCGTGGTGGACTTCCCGCAGCCCGAAGGGCCCACGAGAATCACGGTCTCACCGGCCTTGATGTCCATGGAGACGTTGTCCACGGCGGGAGTGGGGCTGCCGGGGTAGGACTTGGAGAGGTTCTCCAGCTGGATGGTGGCGCCCGAGGTGGCCGGGCGCGGCGGGGCCCCTTCGGGCGTCCCGGTGGCGGTCTCAGGCACGGATCCCCCTAGAGATGGTGAGCCGCCCGAGCAGTACGTACGCGGCGTCGAAGAGCAGAGCGAGGATGACGATGCCGATCGTGCCGGCGAGAACCTGGTTGATGGCGTTGGCGCTTCCGAGTGAGGCGAGCCCGCGGAAGATCTCGTTACCGAGACCGGGGCCCGATGCGTAGGCGGCGATGGCGGCGATGCCCATCAGCATCTGGGTGGCGACCCGGATGCCGGTGAGGATGGGCGGCCAGGCGAGCGGCAGCTCCACCTTGAACAGCCGCTTGGTCCGGGACATCCCGATGCCCTTCGCCGCGTCGACGAGGGACGGATCGACCCCGCGCAGCCCGACGATGCAGTTACGGACGATGGGCAGCAGCCCGTACAGGGTCAGGATGATCACCGTGGGCGGGACCCCGAGGCCGACCAGCGGGATCAGCAGGCCGATCGCCGCGAGCGAGGGGATGGTGAGGATCGCCGAGGTGGAGGTGATCGCCAGTGAGCCGCCCCAGCCGCTGCGGTAACTCACCACACCGATCAGGATGCCGAGAACGGTGGCGATGACCATGCACTGGAAGACGGCGCTGACGTGCTGGAACGCATCCGTGAGTAGCTGTTGATGCCTGGTGCCCACATACTCCCAGAAATTCACATGTTGCTCCCTCGGCTCAGTCGGTGTCCTCTGCAGCCTGCTCAACCAGCGGGATAATACGCAGCGGTACCGGGTTTTCCATGACGATCGCCGTGGAGGCCCGGACGATGCCATCAAAGCCGACGACCAGGTCGATCACCCGCTGGAGATCGGCGTTCGAGCGGGCGACGAGCCGGCAGAGCATGTCGCCGTGGCCCGTCGTGGTGTGCAGTTCCAGCACCTCGGGCACGCCACGCAAATGGTTCCTCACGTCGGCGCCTTGGCCCTGCTTGATCTCCAGCGTGGCGAACGCGGTGACGGGATAGCCGAGCGCCACCGGGTCCACGTCCGGGCCGAAGCCGCGGATGACGCCATTGGACTGAAGCCGGTCCAGCCGCGCCTGCACCGTCCCGCGCGCCACCCCGAGCCGCCGTGACGCCTCGAGTACGCCGATACGGGGCTCACGGGCCAGCAGCACGATGAGCCGGCCGTCCAGTCGATCGATCGCCATGATCCGCCTCCCGGTGGTCAGCCTGTACAGACAGCCCGCCCATCCTGGCGCCAGGGTGGGCAGATTGACCAGTGGATCCGCGAACTGTTGCGCACCTTGCGAAGCGGCGGGAACCTTCGGACATGACTGAGACTGTGCACATCACCCCCGACACCGCCCGGCAGGCCGATCCCTTCCCGGTCAAGGGAATGGACGCGGTCGTCTTCGCGGTGGGCAACGCCAAGCAGGCGGCGCACTACTACTCGACCGCCTTCGGCATGAAGCTCGTCGCCTACTCCGGACCGGAGAACGGCAGCCGCGAGACCGCGAGTTACGTCCTGACCAACGGCTCCGCCCGCTTCGTCCTCACCTCCGTCATCAAGGCGTCCACCGAGTGGGGCACCTTCCTCGCCGACCACGTGCACGCGCACGGCGACGGCGTGGTCGACCTCGCCATCGAGGTCCCCGACGCCCGCGCGGCCTACGCGTACGCCGTCGAGCACGGGGCGCGGGGCATCACCGAGCCGCACGAGGTCAAGGACGAGCACGGCACGGTCGTGCTCGCCGCCATCGCGACGTACGGGAAGACCCGCCACACGCTGGTCGAGCGCGGTGGCTACGACGGGCCCTACCTCCCCGGCTACCGGGCCGCCGACCCGATCGTCGAGCCGGCCGCGAAGAGGACCTTCCAGGCCGTCGACCACTGCGTCGGCAACGTCGAGCTCGGCCGGATGAACGAGTGGGTGACCTTCTACAACACGGTCATGGGCTTCACGAACATGAAGGAGTTCGTGGGCGACGACATCGCCACCGAGTACTCCGCCCTGATGTCGAAGGTCGTCGCCGACGGCACGCTGAAGGTGAAGTTCCCCATCAACGAGCCGGCGATCGCGAAGAAGAAGTCGCAGATCGACGAGTACCTGGAGTTCTACGGCGGCGCGGGCGTCCAGCACATCGCGCTCGCCACGAACGACATCGTCGCGTCCGTGCGGGCGATGCGGGCGGCCGGTGTGCAGTTCCTGGACACCCCTGACTCGTACTACGACACCCTGGGGGAGTGGGCCGGCGAGACCCGCGTGCCCGTGGAGACGCTGCGCGAGCTGAAGATCCTCGTCGACCGCGACGAGGACGGCTACCTGCTGCAGATCTTCACCAAGCCGGTCCAGGACCGCCCGACGGTCTTCTTCGAGATGATCGAGCGGCACGGCTCGATGGGCTTCGGCAAGGGCAACTTCAAGGCCCTGTTCGAAGCGATCGAGCGCGAGCAGGAGAAGCGCGGCAACCTGTAGCCACCCGTGCGTGAGGGCCCTCCTCCCGGCGTCCGGCCGTGAGGAGGGCCCTCGCACGCGGTCACGGGGTCGCGGAGGCTCCGGGTTCCGCCCGCGCAGCCGCCGGAGCCGAGGCCGACGGTGACGGCAGGGGCTTCGGCGCAGGCTCCCGGGAGGGCCCGGCGGACGGCTCAGGGGCCGGCGGCCGCATGTCCGCCGGGCCGCCCGCCGCCGGCTCGCCCAGCTCGTCCAGGGCCTCCTGAGCGAGGGGGGCGGCCAGCGGTGAGAAGTACGGGTCCGTGCGGAGGGCCTGCTCCAGATGGCCGCGAGCCGGGCCGTCCTGACCGAGCGCACTCTCGATCACGCCCAGGTGATAGGCGTACGAGGCGTTCCGCACACCGGTCTCCACCGCCCGCTCCGCGTACTGCAGGGCCTCCTCGCTCCGGCCTGCCCGGTGCAGCGACCAGGCCAGCGTGTCCGACACCGCCGAACTGCGGCGCTTCGCCGCCCACTCGGTGCGCATCAGCTCCACGGCCGCCTCCGGATCGCCGTGGTCGGCCTCGAAGCGGGCCTCGGTCAGCGCCGCGTCGACGCCGGCCGATCTCGCCCGGGTGAGGAGCTCGCGGAGCTTCGCGTACTGGGTACGGGCGTCCCCGTCCAGATCCAAGGACTCGTACAGCTCGCCCAGTTCCAGGACGTACTCGGGGCGGGGGAGCTTCGTCGTCACCGTCCGGTAGTCGGCCAGCGCCTCGTCCGTGCGGTCCAGGGCGGCCAGGGCGCGGGCCCGCCCCGCGAGGGAGGGGAGGTGGCCGCGGTCGGTGCGCAGGGCCGCGTCGTACTGTGCGAGCGCCTCCGCGGGCTCCCCGCGCTCCGCGGCGAGGTCACCGAGCCGGTGCAGGGCCGCCGCCTTCGCGGCAGGCCCCGTGGCGTGGTCCGCCGCCTCCTGGGCGGTGGCCAGGGCGTCCTCGCGCCAGCCCTGGTTGCGGTACATCTCGGACGTCCTGGTCAGGGCGGGGGCGCCCTTGCGCAGGGTGCCGAACCTCTCCGTCGCCTTGGCCGCCGACGCGTAGGCGCCGAGGCCGTTGTAGGCATCGATCAGCACCGGGTACGCCGTCCAGTTCTTCGGCTCCCGAGCGCGGACCGTCTCGCCCCACTTCTTCGCGGCCAGGAAGTCGTTCCGGGCGTTGGCGAGCGCCCCGAGACCCACCCAGGCCTCCGCGTTCCCGCGCTCACCCGGCTGGGCGGCCAGTGACCGCTGGAGGGCCTGCTCGGCCCGGGTGTAGTACGCCGCGTCCGCCGACCGCCGCCCCCACTCCACGTACGCCGTACCGAGCACCGCCCAGGACCGCGCGTCCGAAGGGTGGGTCTCCACCCACTTCTGGCGGTCCCCGATCAGGGCCGTCAGGTCGGAGAGGGAGGCGGGGGAACCGGCAGCGGCGGCGGCCTCGGCCCGCGCCACGGGTCCCGGGACGGGGGGCGCGGCCTCCTCGGCGTCGTCCGGTACGACGATCACCGCACCGGTCACGAGCACGGCGCCGGCGATCGCGCCGAACGCCGCCCTGCGGAGCGTCGTGCGCATCGGTGCGGGAGGCGGCGGAACGGACGTCGCACCCTGGGGCGGCAGGGTGGAGGGGATCGGCTCCGGGTTCTGCTGCGGCTTGGCATCCATGGCCATCACTCTGCGTCAGTACGAAGATCGCATCGCGTTGGACGAACGCGGGCGCAGACGGGTTCACACCATTGGCCCTGGGTGCCACGCTGGGACGATGGACGATCTCCAGGGACGACTGCGTGCGGGACTACCGGCCGAGGCGCTCATCACGGATCCGGACATCACCGCCTCGTACGCCCACGACATGGCGAGCTTCTGCGAGGCGGGAACCCCCGCCGTGGTGGTGCTGCCGCGCACGGTCGAGGAGGTCCAGCACGTCATGCGGACCGCCACCGCCCTACGGGTCCCCGTCGTCCCCCAGGGGGCTCGGACGGGCCTCTCGGGAGCGGCCAACGCCTCCGACGGCTGCATCGTGCTCTCCCTGGTGCGGATGGACCGGATCCTGGAGATCAGCCCGGTCGACCGGATCGCCGTCGTCGAACCGGGCGTCGTCAACGCCGCACTGTCCCGTGCCGTCGACGAACACGGGCTGTACTACCCGCCGGACCCGTCCAGCTGGGAGACGTGCACGATCGGCGGCAACATCGGCACCGCGTCCGGCGGGCTGTGCTGCGTGAAGTACGGCGTCACCGCCGAGTACGTCCTGGGCCTGGAGGTCGTCCTGGCCGACGGGCGGCTGCTGAACACCGGGCGGCGCACCGCCAAGGGCGTCGCCGGATACGACCTCACCAGGCTCTTCGTGGGTTCGGAGGGCAGCCTCGGCATCGTGGTCAAGGCCGTCCTCGCGCTGCGGCCCCGGCCGCCGCGGCAGCTCGTGCTCGCCGCCGAGTTCCCCTCCGCGACGGCGGCCTGTGACGCGGTGTGCCGGATCATGGAGCGCGGACACACTCCGTCACTCCTCGAACTGATGGACCGTACGACCGTCCGCGCCGTCAACGCGATGGCGTCCATGGGCCTCCCCGAGACCACCGAGGCGCTGCTGCTCTGCGCCTTCGACACACCCGACCCGGCGGCCGATCTCGCCGCCGTGGGGGAACTGTGCACGTCTGCCGGTGCCACCGAGGTCGTGCCTGCCGACGACGCGGCCGAGTCCGAACTCCTGCTGCAGGCCCGCCGGCTCTCCCTCCCCGCCCTGGAGACCGTCAAGTCCGCCACGATGATCGACGACGTGTGCGTACCGCGCTCCCGGCTGGGCGAGATGATCGCCGGAACCGCCGCGATCGCCGAGGAGTTCGGACTCACCATCGGCGTCTGCGCCCACGCCGGCGACGGCAACACCCACCCCGTCGTCTGCTTCGACCACACGGACGCCGACGAGTCCCGCAGGGCCCGCGAGTCCTTCGACGCGATCATGGCGCTCGGTCTCGAACTGGGCGGCACCATCACGGGCGAGCACGGCGTCGGCGTACTCAAGAAGGAATGGCTGGCCCGAGAACTGGGCGAGGTGGGCATCGAGTTGCAGCGCGGCATCAAGGCCGCCTTCGACCCGCTGGGGCTGCTGAACCCCGGCAAGCTGTTCTGACGGCCCCGCACCCGCTCAGGACTCCCCGTCCTGCGGCTCGTCCTGCGCCCACGGGTCGCTCAGCCACAGATCGTCGGCAGGCAGCGGGGTCAGCAGCTCGGACAGGGCCCCGTCCAGTCCGAGCAGGGCGCCCTCGGTGCCCGGCGGCACCACCCGCAGGGTGCGTTCGGTCCAGGCGGCCACGGCGCCCGACGGCATCTCCAGGAGGGCGTTGCCGTCGGGCGAGGTGAGCGCGACACAGATGAGGGCCTGGTCCTCGGTCCTCGTCGGCCAGATCCGTACGTCGCCGTGTCCGCACGGCCGGAACACCCCTTCCACCAGCAGCTCACGGGCGAACGTCCAGTGCACGGGCGCCTCGGAGCCGATGTGGAAGGTGATGTGCACGGCGTACGGGTCGTCGGTGAAGTAGGACAGCCGGGCGGGCACGGCCACGGACCGCTCGGGCGACAGGACCAGCTTCACTTCCAGTTCGCGTTCCACGGCGTTCTGCATGAGGGTGTACGACCTTCCGATGCTCGTAGGGGCCGGTCCTGTGACCGGTCCGCACAAGGAGAGAGCGCCCTCCCGGACGTCTATGACGCGACTTCCCAGAAAAACTTCCCCGGACCCTGAAAGTGGTCCAAACGGCAGGACGGGTACGGCGGTGCTCGGAGGTCTGATAGATGTGGACCCTTGTATTGAGGCCTCGAAGAGATACGGGACCACGGTGATGAGCGCCCCAACCCCGGCACCCGGCGACGAAAGCCCCCGCGAGGGGTACTACCCCGACCCGTCCATTCCCGGATACGTCCGGTTCTGGAACGGTGCTTCGTGGGTCCCCGGCACGAGCCGGCCCGCGCCCCCGCAGGGCGAGACGACTCCCACGGCACCGCCCGCCCCGGTGGCCGACACGGCCCCTCCGGGCCCGGCCCTGGACGAGACCGGGCCGATGTACCTCGACGAGGTCGACCAGGCCGACGGGACGGGCACGGCGGCCGACGGTGAGGCGGACGCCGCCCCCGGCCGGCCCCGGCCGGCGTCCGCCTGGCAGGCCGACACCTCCCGGCAGGGCGGCTTCGGCGGCGAACGCGACCACCGCGTCTCCTGGGGCGGCGGCCCGGACCCGCGTACGCCCGAGGCGCACTCGTCCGACCCCGCGTCACCGCCCGCCGCCCCGGCACCGGCAGAGGCCCCCGCGGATCCTCGGCGGCAGGACGCCCCGGCCTCGACGGCCGGTGCCCTGCCCGGTATGCGGGACGGCGACGATCGGGTGACCGACGGCACCGTCGCCATCCGTGCCGACCGGCCCGGCAGCGGCGGTGCCGGCGACCGCCCGCCGACGGAGGGGACGGTCACGATCCGCGCGGTGGGCCCCGGCACCGCCGCCCGCCCGCCGCGTCCACGCGACGAGGGGCCCGCGCCCGCCGACGGGACGATGACGATCCGCGCCGTGCCGCCAGGCGGCACCCCGCAGCTCCCGGCCGCCCTTCCGTCGCCCACCCCGCAGCTTCCTGCTCCCGTCCCGTCGCCCACCCCGCAGCGGGCACAGCCCCCGGGGCCGAGCACGCCGCCGGCGCAGGGGCCCGGTGGCGGGGCCCCGCCCTGGCCGCAGCAGGTCCACCAGCTCGCCCGGCCCGAGCAGCCGGCCCAACTCCATCAGCCCCAACCCCATCAGCCCCATCAACCCCAGCCCCAGCACCACCGGCCCCAGCAGCAGAGCCCGGTGCCCGCACAGCAGCAGGGCCCCCTTGCCGGGGCCGAGCAGCATCAACAGCCCGTCGTCCCCTGGAAGCCCCCGGTCGACGACCCCTTCCAGCAGCTCGCCCGCTCCCAGGCCTCCGCCAGGCCCGCCGGACTCGGCAAGCGGCTTGCCGCCCGGATCCTCGACACCGTCGTCCTCGGCGCGCTCGTCGGCGCGATCGGTTTCCCGCTGGTCACCCGGGCGACGGACCACATCGACCAGAAGATCGAAGCCGCGAAGACCTCCGGCGAGACGGTCACCGTCTGGCTCGTGGACTCCACCACGGCCGGACTGTTCGGCGCGGTGATCGCCGCCTTCCTGATCCTCGGCTTCGTCCTGGAGGCCGTGCCCACCGCCAAGTGGGGGCGCACGCTGGGCAAGAAGCTGTGCGGTCTCGAAGTGCGGGACATCGAGTCGCACGACGCCCCGAGCCTGGGCGCGGCGCTGCGCCGCTGGCTGGTGTACGGGGTGCTGGGCCTGGTCGTCATCGGTGTGGTCAACGTGCTCTGGTGCCTGATCGACCGTCCTTGGCGCCAGTGCTGGCACGACAAGGCGGCACGCACGTTCGTCGCCGGCTGACAGCTTCCGCACGGAGGGGGCGGCAGGCGCCCCCTCCCCGTCACACTCCCAGGAGTCCAGGGTGCAGGATCTCGCGGACGCGACCGAGTCGCTGGAACAACTCGTCGTGGGCTGGCGTGCGATGGTCCTCGACCGGGACGCGTCCGCCGACGTGCGCGACCTGCCCGGCATCGCCGTGCGCTGGGCCGACTCACGGTTCGCCTTCTGGAACTGCGTCACCCTGACCGACGTCGGCGCGGACCCCGGTCTCCTGCGGCAGCGGCTGGCCGAGGTGGTGCGGATCATGCGCGCCAAGGAGCGGTCGGGGTTCCTGTGGGTCTTCGAGGACCTCCTCACCGACGAGGCACGCGCGGCACTCGGGGCCGCCGCCGACGGGGCGGGCCTCGAACACGCCTTTCCCGGTACCGGCATGGCCGGAGACCTGCTGCCGCTCCCCGAACCGGTCCACCCCGACCTGACGTTCGTACGGGTGACCACCGACGCACACCTGACGGCCTACGCCGACCTCAACTCCCAGGCCTACGGCTTCCCCCTGGAGGACGGCCGCGACGGGCTCGACGGCTCCGCGCTGTGGAAGGACCGCGTCCACGCCTACCTGGGCCTGCGGGACGGCGAGCCGGTGACGTGCGCGGCCACGGTGGACGTGGCCGGCCGCCTCTTCGTCGTGCTCGTCGCCACGGCCCCGGCGTGGGGGCGCAGGGGCTACGGTGAAGCGGTGACACGCAAGGCCCTGTACGAGGGGGGCCGGGCCACCGGCCTGACCCGGGCGACCCTGCACGCGACCGAGGCCGGGGCGCCCGTGTACCCGCGCATCGGGTTCCGGCCGAACACCCCGATGGCCTTCTACGCGCTGAAGAACCCGGCCTGACTCCGACGGGGCCGCGAGCCCGAAGCGGCGCGTACGCCCGTGTGCTGACGCCCCGTCCCCCGAAGGGACCCCAGCCGTTGCGGGCCCTCGCGGCCCGGGGTGCACTGCCCCCATGACCAACGAACCACCGCCCCCGCCGCCCGACGACGACCCCTTCTCGAAGCGGCCGCCGCAGGGGCCCCCGCCTCCGCACGGCGGTTCGCCCTACGGCAGCGGGCCGCTGCCGCCTCCGCCGCCGAACGATCGGTACGGTTCCGGAGGCCCCTACGGTGGCGCGGACCCGCTGGCGGGGATGCCCCCGCTGGCCGAGCCGGGGAAGCGCATCCTGGCGCGGCTGATCGACTTCCTCATCATCTCGATCCCGCTGTACCTGATCTCGCTGCCCTTCGGCGGGGCGGTCGACGTCACGTCGGACGACGGGAACGACGACTTCGGCAACGCCATCGGCAACACCTACTCGAGCCATCAGCTGGTGTGGTCGCTGATCGGCCTGGTGGTCTACGTCGCCTACGACACGTACTTCACCCGCAAGGACGGCCGGACGCCCGGCAAGCGGCTGCTGAAGATGCGCGTCGCGATGCTCAACGACGGCTCGGTCCCCGACACGAGTTCGTCGCTGATGCGGGCGGTCGTGCTCTGGCTCCCGGCGCTGCTGTGCTGCCCCTGTCTGTGGTGGCTCATCAACATCGTGCTGATGTTCACGGACAAGCCCTACCGGCAGGCTCTGCAGGACAAGGCGGGCAAGACCGTGGTCGTCAGCGTCCCCTGAGCGCGAGCGGCGGGAGTTCAGCGGTGCAGCGAGTGCTCCTTGACGCTCGCCCGCTGAGCGGCGGCGATCTCGATGTCCTCGATCGTGCGGTGCGTACGGGCGGCGGTGGGCGGTGCCGTCGCCCTGCGGGCCGCCTGCTGACGGGTCGGCTTCGTACGGGCCGGCAGGGCCAGGGCCACCAGCAGGCCGAGCACCAGGGCCGCGGTGCCGACGGCGGAGACACCGACGGTCGATTCCGTGCGGAACAGCAGGAGCATGGCGAGGGTCGACAGGACGACGGTGGCCGAACCGTAGGAGAGCTGTGCGGCAGTCGGACGCGGCATGGCGGTATCCGTCCTCGGGGTGTCGGATAGGGAGGTCTCTCGACGCGTTCGCACGGTCAATCGACTCTATGACGGTGGATGCCCGGGAGGATCGGGGAGTAAGCGTGACCTAACCCACGGTACCGGTGCACAGGGGGCGCACGGAGTCACGTCGGCGCCGACAGGAATGGACGGCGCGCCGGTCGGACATCTCACCGGTGCGGGTCCTGTCCGGATTCCGGAAGAGGGCTCCCGCATAGTGCACTTGGTGTGCTCAAGTCAAGATCTGTCTTTTCTCTCATAACTCCGATCGAATGTCGTCACTTGTGACGCGTTGAACGCGCGCGGCCCCGTATCCACCCCCTGGCCGCGGACGCGAACGCCGGGGAGGACTGCATCAAGTGACCACTCAGAGACGGGCGCTACGCGCCACCGCCGTAGCCGTGTGCCTCGCCGCCACCGCCGCGACGGCATCCGCCTTCGCCACGGCGCAGGCGGACGACAGAACACCGGAACCGGGCGCCTCCATCGTGGACCGGCGCGACCCCGCGCCGGTCAAGGCGCACGAGCACGACCTGGAAGGCCCCTTCAGCAAGGAGCAGGACGCGCAGCGTCAGGCCGCGCTGGAGCAGGTCCTGTCCGGTGACAAGAAGGTGACCGCCAAGGGCGGTTCCAAGGTCGTCAAGCTCGGCAGGAGCAAGTACGTCGAGCTCGGCCGCGAGAAGACGGACAAGATCTTCACCATCCTCGTGGAGTTCGGCGACCAGGTCGACGACACCACGATGTTCGACCCCGACGGCGACGGCCCGAAGCCCCCCGTCAAGAAGTACGGCGGCGCGGCCGGCCCGCTGCACAACGAGATAGCCGAGCCCGACCCGGCGAAGGACAACAGCACCGCCTGGCAGGCCGACTACGACCGGGCCCACTTCCAGGACCTCTACTTCGGTGAGGGCAAGGGCAAGGAATCGCTGAAGACGTACTACGAGAAGACGTCCTCCGGGCGCTACTCCGTCGACGGCGAGGTCTCGGACTGGGTCAAGGTCCCGTACAACGAGGCCCGCTACGGTTCCAACTACTGCGGCTCCACCAACTGCGCCAACGTCTGGGACACCGTCCGCGACGGCGTGACCGCCTGGGTCGCGGGCCAGAAGGCCGAGGGCCGCACCCAGGACGAGATCAAGGCCGACCTGGCGCAGTACGACGAGTGGGACCGTTACGACTTCGACGGCGACGGCGACTTCAACGAGCCCGACGGCTACATCGACCACTTCCAGCTGGTCCACGCCGGCGAGGACGAATCGGCCGGCGGCGGCGCGCAGGGCACCGACGCCCTCTGGGCGCACCGCTGGTACGCCTACGGCACCGACGCGGGCGCGACCGGTCCGGAGGGCAACAAGGCCGGTGGCGCCGAGATCGGCGACACCGGCATCTGGGTCGGCGACTACACCGCGCAGCCCGAGAACGGCGGCCTGGGCGTCTTCGCCCACGAGTACGCGCACGACCTCGGCCTCCCCGACCTGTACGACACCTCCGGCGGCGGCGAGAACTCCGTCGGCTTCTGGTCCCTGATGTCGGCGGGCTCCTGGCTCGGCACCGGCGACGGCGAGATCGGCAACCTCCCCGGCGACATGACCGCCTGGGACAAGCTCCAGCTGGGCTGGCTCGACTACGACACGGCCAAGGCCGCCACGGAGTCGACCCACAAGCTGGGCGTCGCGGAGTACAACACCAAGAACAAGCAGGCGCTCGTCGTCGAGCTGCCCGAGAAGGCCGTCACCACCGAGGTCACGAAGCCCGCCGAGGGCTCGAAGCAGTGGTGGAGCGACATGGGTGACGACCTGTCGAACACCCTGACCCGCTCGGTCGACCTCACCGGCAGGACGTCGGCCTCGCTGGACCTCTCCGGCTGGTACGACATCGAGGCCGACTACGACTACCTCTACACCGAGGTGTCCGACGACGGCGGCGCCGCCTGGACCGCGCTCGACGGCACGGCCGACGGCCAGGCCATCCCGCGCGACGCCAGCGACAAGCCGGCCCTGACCGACGTCTCCGGCGCGTACAGGAAGCTTTCGTTCCCGCTGGACGCCTACGCGGGCAAGAAGATCGACGTCCGCTTCCGCTACCAGACGGACGGCGGCGCCGGGGGCAAGGGCTTCGCGGCCGACGCCATCACCGTCACCGCCGACGGCACCGCGCTCTTCACGGACGGCGCCGAGGGCGACGACAGCGGCTGGACCGCCAAGGGCTTCTCGCGGATCGGCGAGTCGTTCGCCGACGACTACCCGCAGTACTACATCGCCGAGAACCGCCAGTACGTCTCGTACGACAAGACCCTCGAGGTCGGCCCGTACAACTTCGGCTTCTCCACCACCCGCCCGGACTGGGTCGAGCACTACGCCTACCAGAACGGTCTGATGGTGTGGCTCTGGGACACCTCCCAGAAGGACAACAACACCTCGGTCCACCCCGGCAAGGGTCTGATCCTGCCGGTGGACTCGCACGCCAAGCCGCTGAAGTGGGCGGACGGGTCGCTCCTGCGCAACAAGATCCAGCCGTTCGACGCACCGTTCAGCCGGTACCCGAACAAGGGCTTCACGCTGCACAACGCGGACGTGCCGCTCAGGATCAAGCCCTCGTCGGGCGTCCCGGTCTTCGACGACCGCAAGGGGACGTACTGGTACGAGGAGAACCCGACCGGAAGTGTCGATGTCACTGACACCAACACCCGGATCTCCATCGTGAACGAGCCTCTCAGCGGCTCGACGATCACCGTGAAGGTCGGCCCCTCGACCAAGTAATCGGCAAAGCCGCAGGTCGCGGCATGATCGGCCGTCGCCCCTCTAGCGGGCGGCGGCCGATCGTGTTTAGGTGCGTCCTACCGGATCCTTATTGACACGAAGTCTTACGGGGGAGCGCGAAGCATGGCAGGCGGAGGTTTCTGCAGGTTGCCCAACGGCACCGTGGTGGTGGCACTGACCCTGAACGGTCCGCTCGGCGGAACCGGCCCCGGAGAGCCGGTACGGGTGCTGGTGCACGCCGTGAACCGGGCGCGCGCCCTGACCAGGCTGCGCAACCTCGGGCTGCGCGCCGTGTACCTCAGGGGCAACGCCCAGCCGCCCACCCCGGACGAGATCACGGCCGTCCTGCACCACCCGGACGGGCTGCTCTGGCGCACGGCGCAGCGGACCGGTCAGGAGCTCTGGCACCCGATACGGGCGCTGCTGGGGGCCACGGGATACGCGGGACCGGCCCGCCCGGCGGCCTGAGCGCCCGGGAGGGGCAGCTGCCGCGCTTCGGAGCCGGTCTCAGACGACCGGCTTGCCCGACAGCTCCACGCCGGCGGTCCGCAGCTCCTCCAGGGCCCGCTCGGTGGTCCCCTCGGCGACACCGGCGGTCAGGTCCAGCAGGACGTGCGTGGTGAAGCCCTCCCGGGCGGCGTCCAGGGCCGTGGCCCGTACGCAGTGGTCCGTGGCGATGCCGACGACGTCCACGGCGGTGACGGACCGCTCGCGCAGCCACTGGGCGAGCCCCGTGCCGTTCTCGTCGACACCCTCGAAGCCGCTGTACGCCGCGGCGTGCGCCCCCTTGTCGAAGACGGTGTCGATCGCGCCGGAGGCCACGGCGGGGGCGAAATTGGGGTGGAAGCCCACGCCCTCCGTGCCGGCGACGCAGTGCGGCGGCCAGGAGTGCTCGAAGTCGGGGGTCGCGGAGAAGTGGTCACCGGGGTCGACGTGATGGTCCCGGGTGGCCACGACGTGGCGGTAACCCGGCTGGGCATCACCGATCAGGTCGGTGATGGCGGCGGCGACATCGGCGCCGCCCGCCACCGCGAGGCTGCCGCCCTCGCAGAAGTCGTTCTGAACGTCGACGACGATCAAGGCGCGATGCATGACGGTTGTCCTTCGGTGGGGGCCGGGCGGGTGACGCGAGGCGGGAACGGATACGGGGACGGAAGTGGGGACGAGGACGGGGACGGGGGCGGTTGCGGGGATGTCATTCGGCCATTCAGCCTAGGGACTGGACGTACCCGGCGGGAGGGGGCGCACACCTCGGGTCTCCCTCCGGCCCCGCCCCCGTGCGACGGCCTGGCCTCACACGTACTCCGTGGGCAGCACCGGCTCTCCCCGGGACAGCTGCATCGCCGACATCGGCAGCCCGGCCCGCGCCGCGACGTGGCGTTCCCGGGCGGCCTCCAGCGGCTCCCGGCCGACCACCTCGCCGCCCCGGACCAGCCGCACCTGCATCTGCCGTTCCGCCAGCTCCTCCGGGACGTCGCCGGTGCCGATCACCTCGGCCTCGGCCACCCCGGTCTCGTCCAGACGGCGTGCCGCCCACTTGCGGCCACCCCTCGACGACTTCGCGCCCAGCGACTTCTTCACCACAGGCACCAGCGGGTCGGCCGGATCGGCGGACCCCGCACGCGCCACCAGTTTGTAGACCATGGAGCACGTCGGGTGCCCGCTCCCGGTGACCAGCTGTGTTCCCACCCCGTAGGCGTCGACGGGCGCGGCGGCCAGCGAGGCGATCGCGTACTCGTCGAGGTCGGAGGTCACCACGATCTTCGTCTCCGTGGCACCCAGCTCGTCGAGCTGCTGCCGGACCCGGTGCGCGACGAGCAGCAGGTCGCCCGAGTCGATGCGCACGGCGCCGAGCTCCGGCCCCGCGACCTCCACCGCCGTACGGACCGCCTCGGTCACGTCGTAGGTGTCGACCAGCAGCGAGGTACCCCGGCCCAGCGAGTCGACCTGCGCCCGGAAGGCGTCCCGCTCGCTGTCGTGCAGGAGGGTGAAGGCGTGCGCGCTCGTCCCGACGGTCGGGATGTTGTACCGGAAGCCGGCCGCCAGGTCCGAGGTGGTGTGGAAGCCGCCGATGTACGCGGAACGGGCCGACGCCACCGCCGACAGCTCGTGCGTGCGCCGCGCGCCCATCTCGATGAGCCTTCGGCCGCCGGCCGCGGCCGACATCCGGGACGCCGCCGCGGCGATCGCCGAGTCGTGGTTGAGGATCGACAGGATCACGGTCTCCAGCAGCACGCACTCGGCGAAGGAGCCCTCGACGCGCAGGAGCGGTGAGCCCGGGAAGTACACCTCGCCCTCCGGGTAGCCCCAGATGTCGCCGCTGAAGCGGTAGTCGGCCAGCCAGTCGACGGTGGGCCCGTCCACGATGTGCTGGTCGCGCAGGAAGCCGAGCATCTCGTCGTCGAAGTGGAAGTTCTCCACCGCGTCGAGCACCCGCCCGATGCCCGCGACGACGCCGTAGCGCCGTCCCTCGGGCAGTCGGCGGGTGAAGGCCTCGAAGACGGAGCGCCGGTCCGCGGTGCCCGCCTTCAGTGCGGCCTGCACCATCGTGAGCTCGTACTGGTCGGTGAAGAGCGCGGTCGACGGAACACCGACCCGTCGCCCAAGGTCCGCTGAGTTCATGTCGGCGATGCTACCCCCTATTCGTCAAAGTGACGAGATGTGGCCTCCGTTTATGCGCGGGACCCCTCCTGGTGGCAGCATGGGGTGGGTGAGCGTTGCTGCCCCCGTAGAGATCGAACGTCCCGACTCGGCCGAGGAGACCTTCGCTGTCCCTGAGCCCGATGTCCCCTGGGTGACGCTGGTGCACAACGACCCGGTCAACCTCATGAGCTATGTGACGTATGTCTTCCAGGCCTACTTCGGCTACTCCAAGGACAAGGCGCACAAGCTGATGCTCGACGTGCACCAGAAGGGCCGTGCGGTCGTCTCCAGCGGCAGTCGCGAGGAGATGGAGCGCGACGTCCAGGCCATGCACGGCTACGGCCTCTGGGCGACGCTGACCCAGGATCGCAACTGACCGACCGCTGCCCCTCCGCCCGAACCACCATCGGAGAATTCATGGCCGGCCACTTCGAGGCCACCCCAGGCGGCGGCGCGGCCGTCGCACTCGACGAGGTCGAGATCGCCATCCTGCGCTCCCTCGCCGTCCAGCTGCTCGAAATGATCGGGCCCGGCGACGAACCGGCCGAGGGTGAGGATCCGCTCGCCGCCCTCTTCGCCGAGGGCCCCAGCGAACCGCCCTCCGATCCCGCCCTGGCCCGGCTCTTCCCCGAGGCGTACGGGAACGAGGACAAGGAGCTGCGCGAGGCGTCCGCCGAATTCCGCCGCTTCACCGAGAACGACCTGCGCACCCGCAAGCGCGAGGACGCCCTCGCCGTCGTGCGGACCCTGGACGCCCTCTCGCCCGTGGCGGACAGCGGTGCGGTGCTCAGGCTCGCCCCGGAGGAGTGCCGCAACTGGCTGGGCACCCTCAACGACCTCCGGCTCACGATCGGCACCCGCCTGGAGGTGTCCGACGAGGACGAGGGGACCGACGGTTCGCTCTACCGGCTCCCCGACAGCGATCCGCGCAAGCCGATGGTGATGGCTTATCTCTGGCTCGGCGCGTTGCAGGAAACGCTCGTCGAGACGCTGATGCCGTAGGGGCGGCGCCCGTTCACGAGGCGTTCGCTCAACGGATGCTCAAATCCGCATAACGATACCGTCGCCGTTTCGTGAGAGGGGCCCGGAACGGCGGCTTTCACCCATTTCGGCGTGACGTGCGTCACGCATCGGGGCCTGGGCGCTGTGGTACTACTGCACAACTCATTTTTCGGCCCCACCCCTCGCCGGACCGATGAGCCCCGGCCGATCGCCGGAACGCAGCACAGGCACGGGCAGGTCCGCGTCCACGGACCCGCCGGCCCCCACACGCCGAACGGACACCGGCGCTTGCTCCAAGTCCGCACCCGCACTCTCCGCGCCCCACGCCCGGACAGTCCTGCGCCACTGAGGTAGCCAGATGTCACTTGACTCCATGACCCGAAGCGTCGACGAAGCCGTGAGCGGCTTTTTCGAACCCATTGCCGAATGGCTGGGGAAAGTCGTTTTCTACGAGGTGCCCGTCTTCGGCACCGGTCTGCCACTGATCGTCGCCTGGCTCGTGGTGGCCGGTCTGGTCTTCACCGGCTGGTTCGGCTTCATCCAGATCCGTAAGTTCCGGCTCGCCATCGACGTCGTGCGGGGCCGCTTCGACGAAAAGGGCGCCCCGGGCGAGGTCAACCACTTCCAGGCGCTCACCGCGGCCGTGTCCGGGACGGTCGGACTCGGCAACATCGCCGGTGTGGCCGTGGCCGTGACCATCGGCGGGCCCGGCGCCACGTTCTGGATGATCCTCTGCGGCCTGCTCGGCATGGCCACCAAGTTCGTCGAGGTCACCCTCGGCGTGAAGTACCGGGAAGTGCACGCGGACGGCACCGTCTCCGGCGGGCCCATGCACTACCTGCCCAAGGGACTCGCCGAACGATTCGGCAACCGGGGCAAGCAGTTCGGCAAGGTCCTCGCGGTCCTCGCCTCCGCGATGATCCTCTTCTTCGGGCTCTTCGGCGGCAACCTCTTCCAGGTCAACCAGAGCTACGCCCAGCTCGTCTCGGTCACCGGTGGCGAGGACGGGGTCATCGGGTCCTCCGCCGGTGCGCTCCTCTTCGGCCTGCTGGTCGCCGCGATCGTCGGCATCGTGCTCCTGGGCGGCATCCGCTCCATCGCCTCCGTGACCAGCCGCCTCGTCCCCGCGATGGCCGGACTGTACATCCTGGCCTGCCTCACCGTGCTCGCCGTCAACGTCTCCCACCTGCCTGCCGCCATCGGCACGATCATCGACGGCGCGTTCGACCCCGAGGGTGTCGCGGGCGGCATCATCGGCGCACTGATCGTCGGCTTCAAGCGGGCCGCCTTCTCCAACGAGGCCGGTCTGGGGTCCGCCCCCATCGCCCATTCCGCCGTGAAGACCAAGCACCCCGCGAGCGAGGGCCTGGTCGCCCTGCTGGAACCGTTCATCGACACCGTCATCGTGTGCACCATGACCGCGCTGACCATCGTCGTGGCCAACCCGGCCAGCTGGGACGAGGCCCGCTCGGGCGAGGACATCGGCGGGGTCACCATCACCTCCGACGCGTTCGCCACCGTCATGCCGTGGTTCCCCTACATCCTGACCGTCGCCGTCATGCTGTTCGCCATCTCCACGGTGCTGACCTGGGGCTACTACGGCCTCAAGGCGTGGACGTACCTCTTCGGCCGGACCAGGACCAGCGAGACCATCTACAAGATCATCTACACGGTGTTCGCGGTCGCGGGCTCCCTGCTCACGCTGCAGACCCTGATCGACATGGCGGACGCGGTGCTCTTCACGCTGGCCGTGATCAACATCATCGGCCTGTACCTGCTCGCACCCGTCGTGAAGCGCGAACTGAACACGTTCCTCGAGTTCGTCCGCCGCTTCAAGGCCGAGGAGAAGGACTCCACGGCCACGACGCCGGACAGCGGTCCGGACCACGCCTCGGTGAACGCCGGCTGATCTCCGGACAGCATCCACGGGACTCCGCGTCCCCGCATCCGGACGGGCCCGTACCTCAACTCGGTACGGGCCCGTCCCGTCTGCGAAGGGCCGTCCGGCACATGAGGCGCGGACGGTCCTATCCTGGGCGCCATGCTGACCCTCACCCAGGCGCTCCACGACCAGATCGTCGCGCACGCCCGCGCGGACCACCCCGACGAGGCCTGCGGCGTGGTCGCCGGCCCGGCCGGCACGGGGCGCCCCGAACGCTTCGTCCCCATGCTCAACGCCGCCCGCTCGCCCACCTTCTACGAGTTCGACTCCACGGACCTGCTGAAGCTCTACCGCGACATGGACGACCGCGACGAGGAGCCGGTGATCATCTACCACTCCCACACCGCGACCGAGGCGTACCCCTCCCGCACCGACGTCACCTACGCCAACGAACCCGGCGCCCACTACGTGCTGGTCTCCACCGCGGACACCGACGAAGCGGGCCCCTTCCAGTTCCGCTCGTACCGCATCGTGGACGGCGAGATCACCGAAGAAGACGTCGAGGTCGTCGAGGCCTACCCCACGGCCGTCTGACGCCCCAGGAACGGTTCCGGATGCACCGATCCCCGTCCGGAGTCCACATGGCGAACGCATACCATCCACCATGTGGGATCACACTCGGGATTCCGGGCGGGGAATCGATACGATGAGCGCATGGTTCCCCATGACGTGAGCGAAAAGACGCCGGGCATGCTGCTCGTCGCGCGGCTGCACGTCGACCTGTGCAGGCTGTCCAGCGCGATGTGTCCGGCTTCCGCCTGCCCGTGAACCGCACGGCCTGAGCCGCGGTCCGAGCGCCACCACGTACGCACCACCCCCGCGCGGGGGTCGCAGTCGCGCGCCCCCGCCACCTCCCCGCTTTCGACAGGAGCCCACGCCATGGCCATCGAGGTCCGCATCCCGACCATCCTCCGCACCTACACCGACGGCGCCAAGGCGGTCGAGGGCAGCGGGGAGACCATCGCCGATCTCCTCACCGACCTGGAGAGCCGTCACAACGGCATCCGTGAGCGCATCGTCGACGGCGACCAGCTGCGCCGCTTCGTGAACGTCTACCTCAACGACGAGGACGTCCGCTTCCTCGACGGCATCGACACCAAGCTCACCGACGGCGACAACATCACCATCCTCCCGGCCGTCGCCGGCGGCATGCGCTGATGCGGTACGACTCCCCGCTCGCCGCCGTGGGCAACACCCCACTGGTCCGGCTCCCGCGACTGTCCCCGTCCGAGGACGTCCGCATCTGGGCCAAGCTGGAGGACCGCAACCCCACGGGCTCGATCAAGGACCGCCCCGCGCTCCACATGGTCGAGCAGGCGGAGAAGGACGGACGCCTCACACCCGGCTGCACCATCCTCGAACCCACCAGCGGCAACACCGGCATCTCCCTCGCCATGGCGGCCAGGCTCAAGGGCTACCGCATCGTCTGCGTCATGCCGGAGAACACCTCCCAGGAACGCCGCGACCTGCTCACCATGTGGGGCGCCGAGATCATCTCGTCCCCCGCAGCGGGCGGCTCCAACACCGCCGTACGCGTGGCCAAGGAGCTCTCCGCCGAGCACCCCGACTGGGTCATGCTCTACCAGTACGGCAACCCGGACAACGCCGGCGCCCACTACGCCACCACCGGCCCCGAGATCCTCACCGACCTGCCCTCCATCACCCACTTCGTGGCAGGCCTCGGCACCACCGGCACCCTCATGGGCGTCGGCCGCTACCTCCGGGAGAACAAGCCGGACGTCAGCATCGTCGCCGCCGAACCCCGCTACGACGACCTCGTCTACGGGCTGCGCAACCTCGACGAGGGCTTCGTCCCCGAGCTCTACGACGCCTCCGTGCTCACCACCCGCTTCTCCGTGGGCTCCGCCGACGCCGTCACCCGCACCCGTGAGCTCCTCCAGCAGGAAGGAATCTTCGCGGGCGTCTCCACCGGCGCCGCACTCCACGCCGCCATCGGCGTCGGCCGCAAGGCCGTCAAGGCGGGCGAGTCCGCGGACATCGCCTTCGTCGTCGCGGACGGCGGCTGGAAGTACCTGTCGACGGGCGTCTACACCGCCCCCACGACCGAAGCCGCCATCGAGACCCTGCACGGCCAGCTCTGGGCCTGACACCCCTTCAGCCGGGAGGCGCGGGACGGGAGGACATCCCGCACCGCGCCTCCCGCGCGTTCACCCCAGCCCACGCACCCGCCGCCACATCCCCGGGTCCAGCTCGCCCGCCTTCCGACGGAACCCCGACACCGGGACCTCCCGCAGCTCATCCGTCTCCAGGAAGCTCTGCCTGCCCCGGGCGTCCCCCACCACACCCGACGGCAACGCGATCACCCCCGGCCGCTCCTCATGGTGCTTGCTGGTGATCTTGGCGACGACCACCGTGCCGCCCCGCACCGACAGCACCAGGCACGGCCTGTCCTTGGACCCCGGACCGTCCTCGAACGGCACATCCGCCCACCAGATCTCCCCGGGCCTCGGCTTCCCGTGCGGTCGCCCCTTCTTCCGCTCCGGGGCACGCTCAGGGGCACGCCCCGGAGGACGCGTACGCCCGCCCGGCCGCCGAGGCCCCCGCCCGCCCCGGCCCCGCGCATCGGACGCCGTCACCACGAGCGCCAACAGGACAACGCCGACCAGTGCCACCCACCACCACGTGTTCATGACCCGACCGTACCGGCGACCGGCGACACCGGGCCTTCCATCGAACCGGTGACAGCACAGGTGAGTTCCCCCACAACGGCAGGCCGTGGAGGAGCGACCAGTGGTTTCGCGCCTTACGCTCGACGGACCGCACGAACCCTCCCCCGTTCCCACGCCTCGGAGGTTCACGCTCCATGAAGCTCACCGTCGTCGGCTGCTCCGGCTCGTTCCCGTCCGCGGGATCGGCATGCTCGAGCTACCTCGTAGAGGCCGACGGCTTCCGGCTGCTCCTCGACATGGGCAACGGCGCCCTGGGCGAGCTGCAGCGCCATGTAGGTCTCTACGACCTCGACGCCATCTTCCTCAGCCACCTGCACGCCGACCACTGCATCGACATGTGCGCGTACTTCGTCGTCCGCTACTACCGCTTCGACGGCGGACGCCCCGCCTCGATCCCCGTGTACGGCCCCGAAGGCACCGAGCAGCGGCTCACCACGGCCCACGCCGACACGCCGTCCGACCACGCGATGGGCGAGGTCTTCGACTTCCACACGCTGAAGTCCGGCTCCTTCGAGATCGGCCCCTTCTCCGTCCGTACGGAGAAGCTCCGCCACCCCGTGGACACGTTCGGCATCAGGGTCGAGCACAACGGGCGCTCCCTCACGTACTCCGGTGACACGGGCGCCTGCGAGGCGCTGGCCGAACTCGCGGAGGACACCGACCTGTTCCTCTGTGAAGCATCGTTCATCCATGGCAAGGAGGACATTCCGGACCTCCACCTCAACGGCCGCGAAGCAGGCGAGTACGCCGCACGCGCCGGAGCGGGGCGCCTCGTCCTCACCCACATCCCGCCGTGGACGGACGCCGAACGCAACCTCGCCGACGCCCGCGAGGTCTACGACGGCCCGGTCGAGCTGGCGGTGCCGGGCGCGGTGTACGAGGTCTGACCGCTGTACGACGGAAGCCCCCACCCCCGCGCGGCGGGGAGGTGGGGGCTTCCGTGTGTCGTGCGAAAGCGGCCGGCCGGGCTACTTGGCCTCGGCCTTCTGGAGCTCGGCGAGCTCCTCGTCGGACTCACGGCCCGGCGTCGGCAGGTTGAACTTGGTGATCGCGAACCGGAAGACCACGTAGTAGACCACTGCGAAGCAGAGCCCCACCAGCACCAGCATCCAGGGCTTCGACGCGATGCCCAGGTTCAGCAGGAAGTCGACCAGCCCGGCGGAGAAGCCGAAACCGTCCTTCATGCCGAGTGCCCAGGTCAAGGCCATCGAGACGCCGGTCAGCACCGCGTGGATCGCGTACAGCACCGGGGCGATGAACATGAACGTGAACTCGATCGGCTCGGTCACACCGGTGACGAACGAGGTCAGCGCGAGGGAGAACATCATGCCGCCGACGACCTTGCGGCGCTCGGGACGGGCGCAGTGGACGATCGCGAGGCAGGCCGCCGGGAGGGCGAACATCATGATCGGGAAGAAGCCGGTCATGAACTGTCCGGCCGTCGGGTCTCCGGCCAGGAAGCGGTTGATGTCACCGCTCTTGCCCTCGAACGAACCGGCCTGGAACCACGGGAACGAGTTCAGCAGGTGGTGCATGCCGACCGGGATGAGCGCACGGTTGGCGACACCGAAGATGCCCGCGCCGACCGCCCCCGAACCGACCAGCCACTCACCGAAGTTGTGCAGGCCCGTGCCGAGCACCGGCCAGATGTACCCGAAGACGATACCGATGAGCAGACCCGCGAACGCGGAGAGGATCGGCACCAGGCGGCGGCCGCCGAAGAAACCGGCCCAGGAGGGCAGCTTCGTCCGGTAGAAGCGCTGGTACAGCAGGGCGACGACTATGCCCATCACCACACCGCCGAGTACGCCGGCGTTGACCGGCGCCTCGTTCATCACGATCTTGCCGTCCACCACTTCCGCGACCTCGGGGAGGTTGCTGTCGGTGAAGGTGGCGAGGACGTTCTTGAACACCAGGTAGCCGGTGACCGCCGCGAGCGCGGTGGAGCCGTCCGACTTCTTGGCGAAGCCGATCGCGATACCGACGGCGAACAGCAGCGCCATGTTGTCGAGGATCGCGTTGCCGCCCGCCGCCATGAAGCCGGCGATCTTGACGACGAAGTCCGGGAACGAATCGCGCCCGAGCATGTCCGGGTTGCCGAGCCGGACCAGGAGGGCGCCCGCCGGCAGCACGGCGACCGGCAGCATGAGGCTGCGGCCGATGCGCTGCATGACGGCCATGACGCCCGCGCCCTTCTTCTTCTCGGGTGCCGCCGCAGCGGTATCCGTACTCATCAACTTCCTCCATGGGGCAAGGTGCCGCCCAGGTCATTGACAGAAGGGAGGCGGCGACTCGAAGAACCCGGCGACAGAACGGCCGCGTGGTCTGGACCACTCAGTGGTGTAGACCAGTTTTAGCACGTGAGGGTTGGATAAGGAACCTTCGATATTCCACCCCGCCTCCGGCGTAGTCCCACCGGCACCCTGGGTGACACGGCGAAGGCCCCCGGACCATCAGGTCCAGGGGCCTCGCGCGGAGTCGGGGACAGCCTACTTCGTGAGGTCCTCCTCGATCCTCTCCTCGTCCTCCCTGGGTTCGCGCCCGGGGGTCTGGAGGTTGAACTTGGTGATCGCGAACCGGAAGACCACGTAGTAGACGACCGCGAAACACAGCCCGATCGGAATGATCAGCCACGGTTTCGTGTCCAGGTGCCAGTTGACGACGTAGTCGATCAGCCCGGCCGAGAAGCTGAACCCCGCGTGCACGCCCAGCGCCCACGTCACGCCCATCGAGAGACCGGTCAGCACCGCGTGCACGCCGTACAGCAACGGCGCGACGAACATGAACGAGAACTCCAGTGGCTCCGTCACCCCCGTCACGAACGACGTCAGTGCGACGGACACCATCAGGCCCGTCACCTCCTTGCGCCGTTCCGGCCGTGCCGTGTGGGCGATGGCCAGCGCCGCGGCGGGCAGGCCGAACATCATGATGGGGAAGAACCCCGAGGTGAACTGCCCCGCCGTCGGGTCCTCCGCGAAGAAGCGGGAGATGTCGCCCTGCACGGTCTTGCCGTCGCCACCGGTGAACTCGCCCGCCTGGAACCAGAAGAACGTGTTCAGGAACTGGTGCATGCCGATCGGGATCAGCAAGCGGTTCGCGAAGCCGAAGATGGCCGCACCCCAGGCGCCGAGATCGATGAGCTGCTTGGAGAACCACGTCAGCGCGTCACCGACGGGCTGCCACAGCAGGCCGAACAGGACACCCAGGATCACGCAGAGGAACGCCATCAGGATCGGCACCAGGCGGCGTCCGTTGAAGAAGCCCAGCCAGTCGACCAGCTTCGTGCGGTGGTAGCGCTGCCACACGACCGCGGTGAGCAGGCCGATGAGGATGCCGCCCAGGACGCCCGGGTTCTGAGGTGTGCCGTCGGGAAGGGCCTCCGTCACGGAACCGTCGACGGGGAAGGCCGCCAGCACCCCCCGGTAGACGAGGAAGCCGACGACGGCGGCGAGGGCCGTCGAGCCGTCCGCCTTCTTCGCGAAGCCGATGGCCACCCCGATGCAGAACAGCAGGGGAAGTCCGACGGTGCCGTCCAGGATGGCGTTGCCGCCGCTGAGCAGGACCTTGGACGTCTTGTTCCAGAAGGCGCCGTCCAGGTAGGAGTCGAAGAGGTTGCCGAGGCTGACGAGAAGGCCCGCCGCGGGCAGCACGGCCACCGGCAACTGCAGGCTCCGGCCGACCTTCTGCAGTCCCTGGACCGGTCCGTTCCACCACTTCCGCTGCGGTTGCGCCGCCGCGTTCGCACTCATCGGCATCCTCCCGGAACACGCCAGGCTTGGCAGTCGTTGCACACTGGTGTAGACCAGTTGCGACACGGTGCGGAGCCCCGCCGGAAGGCAGGGCGCCGGTGATCGTCATCATTGGGGACTGTGCGGATACCCGCCCGTGAAGTTGGGCCAACCGTGAGTTACCGTGACGAAACGGACCCATGGTGGGCCGCCCCACGCACGTACAGACCAGGGAGAAGGACATGGCCAGCAAGGCTGAGAAGATCGTCGCCGGGCTCGGCGGTATCGAGAACATCGACGAGATCGAAGGCTGCATCACCCGCCTTCGCACCGAGGTCCACGACCCCAGCAAGGTCGACGAAGCCGCGCTCAAGGCCGCCGGAGCCCACGGCGTCGTCAAGATGGGCACCGCGATCCAGGTCGTCATCGGCACCGACGCCGACCCCATCGCCGCCGACATCGAAGACATGATGTGACCGGCTGACCCACCCAGGTCCGCACCACAGGCCCCGCCCCCGGCCCTCACCGGTCCGAGCGGGGCCTGCGTCGTGTCCGCCTCCCCCGTACCCTCCACCCGAACGGACCCGGCGCCGCCAGCCGCTAGGCTCGACGCCATGTCTCGTATCGACGGCCGCACCCCCGAACAGCTCCGCCCCGTCACCATCGAACGCGGATGGAGCAAGCACGCCGAAGGCTCCGTACTCATCTCCTTCGGCGACACCAAAGTCTTCTGCACCGCCTCCGTCACCGAAGGCGTTCCGCGCTGGCGCAAGGGCAGCGGCGAGGGCTGGGTCACCGCCGAGTACTCCATGCTGCCCCGCTCCACCAACACCCGGGGCGACCGCGAATCCGTACGCGGCAAGATCGGCGGCCGCACCCACGAGATCAGCCGCCTCATCGGCCGCTCCCTGCGCGCGGTGATCGACTACAAGGCCCTCGGCGAGAACACCGTCGTCCTCGACTGCGACGTCCTCCAGGCCGACGGCGGCACCCGCACCGCCGCCATCACCGGCGCCTACGTCGCCCTCGCAGACGCCATCGCCTGGGCCCAGGGCAAGAAGATCATCAAGCACGGCCGCAAGCCGCTCACCGGCACAGTCGCCGCGGTCAGCGTCGGCATCGTCGACGGCGTGCCCCTCCTCGACCTCTGCTACGAGGAGGATGTCCGCGCCGACACCGACATGAACGTCGTCTGCACCGGCGACGGCCGCTTCGTCGAGGTCCAGGGCACCGCCGAGGCCGAGCCCTTCGACCGCGACGAGCTCAACGCGCTGCTCGACCTCGCCACCGCCGGCTGCACCGACCTGGCCAAGCTCCAGGAAGAGGCACTCGCCCGCACACTCGGCGAGTAAAGAAGCAACCAAGTACGCAGCGCACAGCGTCATGTGAAGTACGGGCGCACGGGTCGAACCGTGCGTCCGTCCACGTATCAACCCCCCGGGGAGGGACCGCACCATGGCCTTGCGCCGACGTCACCACCGCACCGCACTCGCCGTCACGGCCACTCTGCTGACCCTCACCGCCGCAGTCGGCTGCGGCGCCGTCGACAAGGCACTGGACTGCGTCCGCACCGCCGACGCCATCGCCACCAGCGTCGACAGCCTCCAGCAGGCGATATCCGACGCCTCCAACGACCCGACGCAGGCGTCGGAATCCCTCGACCAGATCGACAAGGAACTCAAGGACCTCGGCGACACCACGGACAACGCCGACCTGAGCAAGGCCGTCGACGACCTCCAGTCAGGCGTCACCAACGTCCGCGAGTCCATCGAGAAGGGCGACGCGACCCCCGACATCACCCCGGTCACCGACGCGGCCACCGAGATCGGCAAGGTCTGCACGCCGTGACCGTGCGGCGATAATCGACGCATGACGCGCCTGATCCTCGCCACCCGCAACGCCGGGAAAATCACCGAACTCCACGCGATCCTCGCCGACGCGGGTCTGACTCACGACCTCGTCGGCGCGGACGCGTACCCGGACATCCCCGACGTCAAGGAAACCGGCGTCACCTTCGCCGAGAACGCCCTCCTCAAGGCCCACGCCCTGGCCCGGGCCACCGGCCATCCCGCCATCGCCGACGACAGCGGCCTCTGCGTCGACGTACTCGGCGGAGCCCCCGGCATCTTCTCGGCCCGCTGGTCCGGCGCCCACGGCAACGACAAGGCCAACCTGGACCTGCTCCTCGCCCAGCTCGGCGACATCGCGGACCCTCACCGCGGGGCCTACTTCGCCTGCGCCGCGGCCCTGGCGCTCCCCGACGGCACGGAACGCGTGGTCGAGGGCCGCCTCACGGGCACCCTGCGCCACACCCCGGCCGGCGGCTACGGCTTCGGCTACGACCCGATCCTCCAGCCCGACGGCGAGACCCGGACCTGCGCGGAGCTGACGCCGGCGGAGAAGAACGCGATCAGCCACCGCGGCAAGGCGTTCCGGGCGCTGGCGCCGGTGGTGCGGGAGCTGGTGGGCTGAGTTCTTCCGGACACAGAAACGGCCTGCGCATCGATTCTTCGATTCGCAGGCCGTTTGTGGTGCGGCGGAAGGGATTCGAACCCTCAAGCCGTTTCACGGGCCACAGATCCTAAGTCTGCTGTGTCGCCGGTTGCACCACCGCCGCTAGCCGCCTGCCATCGTACCGGGCGACCGCCGGGGTGGGTAAGTGAGGTCACGTCCACCATGCGACGAAATGCGGAAGGGCCTGTACCGCTCTGAGGGGAAGCGGTACAGGCCCTTCCTTGCGAGGTGCGTCAGAACTTCGGGTCCGGGCTCTGGGCGTGGACGATTTCGGCCGCCTCCGCTTCCGTCTCCACCGAGGGCGGGGAGCCGGCCAGGGGCTGGTTGGCGGTTTCCTTCATGAAGGCCACCGCGATCACACCGACCAGGGCCGCCGCCATCGAGTAGTACGCCGGCATGAGGTTCGAGCCGCTCCAGCTGATCAGGGCGGTGATCACCAGGGGTGTCGTGCCGCCGAAGATCGAGGCCGAGAGGTTGTAGCCGACCGACAGGGAGCCGTAGCGGACGTTGGTCGGGAACAGGGCCGGGAGGGCGGCGGACATCGTGCCCAGCAGGCAGACCAGGGAGAGGCCCAGCATCAGCATGCCGATGATGATCGCCGGGATGCTGCCCTGACGGATCAGCAGGAAGGACGGCAGTGACAGGAACAGGAAGCCGAGCATGCCGGCCATCAGCAGCGGCTTACGGCCGAAGCGGTCCGACAGCTTGCCGAACTGGCTGATGATCAGCATCAGGAAGACCATCACGCCGAGCAGGATGAGCAGGCCGTGTGTCTCGCTGTAGCCGAGCTCGTCCGACAGGTACGTCGGCATGTACGACAGCAACATGTAGTCGGTGATGTTGTACGCGCCGACCAGGGCGATGCAGAGGATCAGCGTCGGCCAGTGCCGACGGAAGATCTTGGCGAGGTCGCCCTTGGCGGTGGACTCGACGTGGTCGGCGGCCTCCGTGGCGTGGGCGGTGCCGCCCTCCAGCTTCTGGAAGGCGGGGGTCTCGTCCAGGCGGAGTCGCAGGTAGAGGCCCACGAGGCCGAGGGGGCCGGCGACGAGGAACGGGATGCGCCAGCCCCAGGACTCCATCTGGCCGGTGTCCAGGACGGCGTACAGGAGGGTGACGAGTCCGGCGGCGCCGACGTATCCGGCCAGGGTGCCGAATTCGAGGAAGCTGCCGAAGAAGCCGCGGCGCTTGTCGGGGGCGTACTCGGCGATGAAGGTCGAGGCGCCCCCGTACTCGCCGCCGGTGGAGAAGCCCTGGAGCATCCGGAAGAAGATCAGCAGGACGGCCGCCCAGACGCCGATGGTGTCGTGGGAGGGGATCAGACCGATCGCGAAGGTGCCGATCGCCATGAGGATCATGGTGAGGGCCAGGACCTTCTTGCGGCCGATCTTGTCACCCATGGGGCCGAAGAACATGCCGCCCAGGGGCCGTACGAGGAAGGCCACGGCGAAGGTCGCGAACGACGAGAGGAGCTGGGTGGTGTCGTTCCCGGACGGGAAGAAGACATGCCCGATGGTGACGGCCAGGTAGGAGTAGATGCCGAAGTCGAACCACTCCATGGCGTTACCGAGCGACGCCGCCTTCACCGCACGCTTGACCGCCTGGTCGTCGGTGACGGTGATGTCGGTCCGACGGAGCCGGGGATTCTGGCGCTTCCGGATGGCGCGGAAGAGCGCCGGGTGGCGTTTGACCGCATCCGGGTCGGCCGCCTGGTGGGGATCGGAGGCCGCCATGGCCGGTTCCTTTCGTCGAACGGTGTTCCAGGAAAGGCTTCTGCGCAGTCATGGCGGTTGCAAACCGAATCAACGGGTGATTGCGATCTCGCTCACATCATCTTCGGCCAGGATCCGCACGAACGGGTCAGATCCCGAGGTCCTTGATGATCTTGGCGACGTGGCCGGTCGCCTTGACGTTGTAGAGGGCCTTCTCCACCTTGCCCTCTTCGTCGACCACGAACGTGGAGCGGATCACGCCCGTCACCACTTTGCCGTAGAGCTTCTTCTCGCCGTAGGCGCCGTACGCCTCCAGGGTCTCCTTGGAGGGGTCCCCGACCAGTGTGACCTTCAGGTTTTCCTGCTCCCGGAACTTCGAGAGCTTCTCCGGCTTGTCGGGCGACACGCCGATGACGTCGTATCCCGCGCCGGCGAGGAGATCCAGGTTGTCGGTGAAGTCGCAGGCCTGCTTGGTGCAACCGGGGGTAAGTGCGGCGGGGTAGAAGTAGACGATGACCTTGCGGCCCTTGTGGTCCGCGAGCGAGACCTCGTTGCCGTCGGCGTCCGGAAGGGTGAAGGCGGGGGCGGTGTCGCCGGTCTGGAGTCGCTCGCTCATGTCTCTCCTCGAGTGGCACGCGGGGTGTGTGGCAACGAGCGTAATAGGGGGTGCCGCCGGGTGGAGGGGCGGCCGAGCTGACAGACTGTCGATGAAGGTTTACCCCGACGACGACCACGGAGGCGGCGCAGTGTCGGATACCAGGACCCCTGCGCAGATCGAGGCGGACATCATCAGCAGGCGTGAGCAGCTTGCGGTGGTGCTGGACGAGATCGGGGTGCGGGTGCACCCGAAGACGATGATCGGTGACGCGAAGGCCAAGGTCGCTTCCACGGTGGACCGGACTGCGGGGCGCGCGTTCGTCGCGGTGAACCGTTCGGTTTCCGACGTGAAGGCGCAGTTCGTGGCCGAGGACGGTTCGCCGCGGCTGGAGCGGGTCATTCCGGCGGCGCTGGTGGTGGCCGGTGCGGTGGCGTTGCTGACGGTCTCCGCTCGGCGGAAGAGGCGCTGAGAGCGGGCCCTGGGGCGTGTGGGCCGGTTCGGGGCAGGTAGGTTCGGGTCGTGAGCGACAACGGCATGAGCACCACCGATGACAAGCTGCCGATCCGGATGCTGCACGACCGCGTCCTGGTCCGGTCCGATTCGCCCGAGGGTGAGCGGCGGTCGGGCGGGGGCATCCTGATTCCCGCGACGGCGGCGGTCGGCCGGCGTCTGGCGTGGGCCGAGGTGGTCGCGGTCGGCCAGAACGTGCGGACGGTGGAGCCGGGTGACCGGGTGCTGTACGACCCCGAGGACCGTGCCGAGGTCGAGGTGCGGGGTGTGGCGTACGTGCTGATGCGGGAGCGGGATCTGCACGCGGTGGCGGCGGACCGGTTCGAGGGTTCGGTGGATTCGACCGGGCTGTATCTGTAGTCAGGCGTGGGTGAGTGGGCCTGGTGACCGTTGTCACCAGGCCTTTCCGCTGTTTGTTGCTACGGTGGTGTGACCCCGACGAGACGCGCCGTACCGGGTTTCCGCAAAGACGACGCACCCCTGTTGGTCACGCGTTCTCGCGTGTGTCGTCGTGGAGGTGCCGTCGTGGCGTGGGTTCTGTTGATCGTCGCCGGTCTGCTGGAAGTGGGCTGGTCGATCGGGATGAAGTACACCGAGGGGTTCACCCGTCTGTGGCCCAGTGTGTTCACCGGTCTGGGGATCGTGGCGAGCATGGTGCTGCTGTCGCAGGCGGCGAAGACGCTGCCGATCGGTACGGCGTACGGCGTGTGGGTGGGGATCGGCGCTGCGGGTGCGGCGGTGCTGGGCATGGTCGTGCTGAACGAGCCGGTGACGGCCGCCCGTATCTTCTTCGTCTGTCTGCTGCTGGTGGCCGTGGTGGGGCTGAAGGCGACGTCCGGGCACTGAGGGTGCCGGGTGTTCAGGGGCGGTCGGGGCCGGGGTGGCCCTGGCCGCCCCTTCCGTCTGTTCCGGTCCTGTCGTTCTCGTCCTCGCCCTGTCGGCCGGCGGGCCGGCCTTCGGCGGGTTCCCGGGTGGCGGGTGCGCGTGAGGTGGTGGCGGCGGGTGTCGCGGTGCGGGGTGCCCGTGGGGCGCGAGTGGCACCGGAGGCGCCGTCGGGGGCGCGGGAGCGGGTGCTGTCGCGTCGTTCGCGGGTTTCGCCGGTGCCGGGTTCCTCGGTGTCTCCGTCGTCCCGGCGGTCGCGCGGTGCCCTGGTGCCTCCGGCTTCCTCGGTGTCCTCGCCTTCCGCGCTCTCGTCCGGGTCGGGCTCTTCGGGGCCTTCGTCGGCTTCCAGCTCGAAGCCCTGTACCTCGCTGCCCTCGAGGGCGGCGCGGGTGTAGGCGGCCCAGGTCTGGGCGGGTGCGCCGCCGCCGTTCATGCGGGCCAGGCCGAGTGCGCCGTACAGGGGCTTCTGGACGCCGGTCTCGGGGTCCTGGCCCATGACGGCGATGACGGTGGCGAGGTCGGGGGTGTAGCCGGCGAACCAGGCGGCCTTGTCCTCCTCGGCGGTGCCCGTCTTGCCGGCGGCGGGGCGGCCCGCGCCCTGGGCGGCGGTGCCGGTGCCGCCGTCGACGACGCTGCGCAGGACGGAGGTGGTGGTGTCGGCGGCTTCGCGGCTGATGGCGCGGCGGGTGGTGCGGGTCGGGAGGTCGAGCTCGGTGCCGTTCTTGCTGATCCTGGCGACGAGGGTGTGGGGGCGCTGTCTGCCGTGGTCGGCGAGGGTGGCGTAGGCCGAGGCCATGTCGACGACGCTGGCGGTGGCGGGGCCGAGCGCGATGGAGGGGGTCGCGGTGAGGTCGGGGGTGCTCCGGGGGATGCCGAGGGCGATCGCGGTGTCCTTGACCGTGTCGGGGCCGACGTCCTGGGCCATCTGGGCGTAGACGGCGTTGACGGATTTGTCGGTGGCTTCGCGGACGGTGATGGAGCCGTAGTCGACGTCGTCCTCGTTGGCGGGGGAGTAGCCGGTGGAGCCGGTGGAGGCCTGGACGGTGCGTTCGTTGGTGCCGTCGTAGCGGGTGTTGGGGGTGATGGTGCGGTCCTTCTGGGTGGTGGATCCGTTGGCGAGGGCTGCGGCGAGGACGAACGGTTTGAAGGTGGAGCCGACTTGGTAGTCGCGGCGGGTGGCGTTGTTGACGTACTGCCTCGTGTAGTCGACGCCGCCGTAGAGGGCGACGACGTGGCCGTTGGCGGGGTCGATGGAGGCGCCGCCGGCGCGGACGTTGCGGTCGGCGTCGCGGTCGTCGCTGGTCTTGGACAGGACGTTGTCCTTGACGGCTTCGACGAGGGCGTCCTGTTTCTTCTTCTGGAGTGTGGTGGTGATGCGGTAGCCGCCGGTGGCGAGGGTGTCCTCGTCGATGATCTTGTTCTCGGTGAGGTAGTCCTCGACGGCCTGGACGATGTAGCCGCGCTGGCCGGAGAGCGCGGTGGCGGGCTTGGCCTTGCCGGGGACGGGGAAGGTCATCGCGTCGCGGTCGGCCGGGGTGAGCCAGTCGTGCTTGACCATGCCGTCCAGTACGTAGTCCCAGCGGGCGAGTACGGCCTTCTTGTTCTCGGGGTGGGCGACGACGTCGTAGGAGCTGGGGGCGTTGAGCAGGGAGGCGAGGTAGGCGCCTTCGCCGGCGTCGAGGTCTTCGACGTCCTTGCCGTAGTAGGCGTGGGAGGCGGCCTGGATGCCGTAGGCGTTGCGTCCGAAGTAGCTGGTGTTGAGGTAGCCCTCCAGGATCTCGTCCTTGCTCTGTTCACGGTCGAGCTTGATGGAGATGAAGAATTCCTTGGCCTTGCGGACGATGGTCTGTTCCTGGCCGAGGTAGTAGTTCTTGACGTACTGCTGGGTGATCGTGGACCCGCCCTGTCTGCCCTTGCCGGTGACGGTGTTCCAGCCGGCGCGGAGGGTGGCCTTGACGTCGATGGCGTCCTCGGAGTAGAAGTCCCGGTCCTCGGCGGCGAGTACGGCGCGCCGGATGGTGGGGGGAATGCGGTCCAGGGGGATCTTCTCGCGGTTGATCTCGCCGTCCCGGGCGATGACGGTCTTCCCGTCGGCGTACACGTAGACGTTGGCCTGGGCGGTCGCCGTGGCGTTGGCTGCGGGGATGTCGATGAGCTGGTAGCCGGCGATGAATCCGCCGACGAGGAGCAGGGCGAGGAGCAGTACGCCGCCCAGGGTCATGCGCCAGGTGGGGAGGGCCCGGCGCCAGCCGGTGCGCTTGGGCCGCTCGGGGTGTTTTCTGCGCCCCTCGGTGGTTTGTGCGCCGTTCGGGTGCTGGGGGTCGGGGGTGGGGGCCGCGGCCGAGGCGTCTCGGGGGGTCCATCCTTCGGTGCCCTGCTGACCAGGGTCTCCGCTGTGCTGCGGTGGCTCGTGGCTCATGACTGTGGAGGCTCCTCGACTGCGGATGATTTTCCTATAGTGCACTTTTCGGGCGGATAACCCTGGGATCCCTTCGCGGAAATGGGGTCGCGGCGGCCGATCGCCCTGGACTACAGTCGGGCGCTTTGGCTGAACGAGGGGGGCGAGGTGCGGCTCTACGCCGTGGTGGCGGCCGGTGGGTTCCGGCGGTATGCCACCTATCGGATGGCGACGCTCGCGGGGGTGTTCACCAACACCGTCTTCGGTTTCATCATGGCGTACACCTACATCGCCCTGTGGGACGAGCGGCCGCAGCTCGGCGGCTACGACATGTCGCAGGCCCTGACCTATGTGTGGCTGGGTCAGGCCCTGCTGATGACCTGCGCGATGATGGGCGGCGGCTTCGAGGACGAACTGATGGAACGGATCCGTACGGGTGACATCGCCGTCGATCTGTACCGGCCCGCCGATCTGCAGCTGTGGTGGCTCGCGGGGGACCTGAGCCGGGCCGCGTTCCATCTGCTGGGGCGTGGGATCGTGCCGCTGGTGCTCGGCGCGCTGGCCTTCGATCTGGCCCTGCCTGGCTCTGCGTGGACCTGGCTCGCCTTCCTGGTGTCGGTGGCGCTGGGTGTCGTGGTGAGCTTCGCGGTGCGCTTCCTGGTCGCGCTGTCGGCGTTCTGGCTGATGGACGGGGCGGGGGCGATGCAGATCGCCTGGCTGGCCGGGCTGTTCTTCTCGGGGATGATGCTGCCGCTGAACCTGTTCCCCGGATGGCTGGGGGAGGTGGCCCGCGTCCTGCCGTGGTCGTCGCTGCTCCAGGTCCCGGCCGATGTGTTCCTCGGCACGTACGCGGGCTGGGACGTCGTACGGGCGTACGCCTTCCAGGCCGGTTGGGCGACGGTGCTGCTGCTTGCGGGGAGGCTCCTGCAGTCGGTGGCGACCAGGAGGGTGGTGGTCCAGGGTGGCTGAGGTCCGGGTGGGGCGTGCCGCGGTCGTGGAGCCGGAGGGGACCGCGTTCGCGGAGCGTTCCCGGCTGGTCGAGGGGGTGCGGGCGTACGGGCTGATCGTGGCGATGTGGCTGCGCTCGACGATGGCGTACCGCACGTCGTTCGTGATGACGGCCGTGGGGAACTTCGTGTCGACGGGATTCGACTTCGTCACGATCATGCTGATGTTCGCGCACGTCGACGTGCTGGGCGGGTTCACCCTGCCGGAGGTCGCGTTGCTTTACGGGACGTCGGCGACCGCGTTCGGGCTGTCCGATCTGGTGCTGGGGTCGATGGACCGGCTGGGGCGCCGGGTGCGGGACGGCACGCTGGACACGCTGCTCGTACGGCCGGTCCCGGTGCTGGCGCAGGTGGCGGCGGACCGGTTCGCGTTGCGCAGGCTGGGGCGGATCACTCAGGGTCTGCTGGTGCTGGGCTGGGCGCTGCTGACGCTGGACATCGCGTGGTCGCCGCTGAAGGTGGTGATGCTGCCGTTGATGGTGCTGAGCGGGGCGGCGATCTTCGGGGCGGTGTTCGTGGCGGGGGCTGCCTTCCAGTTCTACGCCCAGGACGCCTCCGAGGTGCAGAACGCGTTCACGTACGGCGGGACGACGATGCTCCAGTACCCGCCCACGGTCTTCGCGAAGGACCTGGTGCGCGGGGTGACCTTCGTGGTGCCGCTGGCGTTCGTGAGCTGGCTGCCGGCCCTGTACGTGCTGGGGCGGGACTATCCGCTGGACCTGCCCCGGTGGGTGGCGTTCCTGCCGCCGGTGGTGGCGGCGGGGTGCTGGGTCCTCGCGGGGCTGGCATGGCGTGTGGGACTGCGGTCGTACCGCAGTACGGGAAGCTGAGGAGTGGGCGTGGACGACATGGACTTCATCGAGCTCGACGGCGTCGAGAAGGTCTTCGACGTGCGCCGCAAGACGGGCTTTCTGCGCCGTGAACGGCGTGAGGTGCGGGCGGTGGACGGCATCAGTTTCCGGGTGCCGCGTGGGGAGATGGTCGGTTACATCGGCCCGAACGGGGCGGGCAAGTCGACGACGATCAAGATGCTGACGGGCATCCTCACCCCGAGCGGCGGCCGGCTGCGGGTCGCGGGCATCGATCCCTCCAGGGAGCGTACGAAGCTGGCGCACCGGATCGGTGTGGTGTTCGGGCAGCGTACGACGCTGTGGTGGGACCTGCCGCTGCGGGACTCGTACCGGCTGATGCACCGCATGTACCGGATCCCGGACAGCCGTTTCCGGGAGAACATGGACCGGTGCGTCGAACTCCTGGACCTGTCGGCACTGTTGGAGGTTCCGGTGCGTCAGCTGTCGCTGGGGCAGCGGATGCGGGGCGATATCGCGGCGGCGCTGCTGCACGATCCCGAGGTGCTGTACCTGGACGAGCCGACGATCGGGCTCGACGTGGTCTCCAAGGCCAAGGTGCGGGGGTTCCTGCGGGACTTGAACGCGGAGCGGTCGACGACGGTGCTGCTGACCACGCACGACCTGACCGATATCGAGCAGTTGTGCAAGCGGGTGATGGTGATCGACCACGGCCGTCTGGTGTACGACGGTGCCCTCGCGGGGCTGCACGAGGTGGGCAAGAGCGAGCGGACGCTGGTCGTGGACCTGGAGCGGGAGCTTCCGCCGATCGAGCTCGGGGCGGAGCCGGGGGTGCGGGTGGTGAAGGTGGAGGGGCCGCGGCAGTGGCTGGCGTTCCCGGCGGCGGCGTCGGCCGCCCCGCTGGTGGCGCGTATCGCGGCCGACTATCCGCTGGTGGATCTGTCGGTGCGGGAGCCGGACATCGAGTCCGTGATCGCGAAGATGTACGTGTCGGATCCTGCTGTCTAGGCCCGTCCCGCGGTAGCTCTATAGGCTGCGCGGTATGACAAGTGAAAACCCGGACATGCGTGCCTCCGACGCCGAGCGTGAGCGGGTCGCCGAGACCCTGCGGGAGGCCGTGGCCGAGGGCCGGCTGGAGATGGACGAGTTCGAGCAGCGGCTCGACGCGACGTTCAAGGCGCGTACGCACGGCGAGTTGGTACCCCTCGTCAGCGATCTCCCGGCGCCGGGTGCGGCCGTGGCGCCGGTGGTCGGTGTGTCGCCGGCCACGGTCCGAGGGGCCTCCGGGGACGTGGACTGGTCGCGGCGGATCGGTGGCCCGGCGACCTCGACGTGGGCGTTCGCCTTCTGGAGCGGGTTCGGCCGCAAGGGCCGGTGGACGGTGGGGCGGGCGTTCACCGCGGTCGCGGTGTGGGGCGGCGGAGACATCGATCTGCGCGAGGCGAACTTCGAGGACCGCGAGGTCGTGATCCGCTGTTTCGCGGTCATGGGCGGGATCGACGTGAAGGTTCCGCCCCATGTGGACCTGCACGTCAACGGCCTCGGCTTCATGGGCGGTTTCGACGAGCAGACGAAGGACGCCGGTGAACCGGAGCCGGGCGCCCCGCGCGTGCGGGTGACCGGGTTCGCACTGATGGGCGGGGTGGGAGTGGTGCGGAAGTGGACCAAGGCGCAGCGGCAGCGGCGCAGGGAGGCGGAGGAGTACCGCCTGCGGAAGCCGGACACGGGGGACGGGCGCAAGGAGCTCGGCTGACCGGGACGGCCCCTGGGGGCCGTCCCGCGCGATCAGAAGGCGCCGCGATCAGGAGGCGCCGTGATCAGAAGGTGTCGGACTTCGGGGTGCCGTCCACCGTGCCGAGGTCGATGGCCTGGCCCAGGGCGCGGTAGCCCGCGTCGTTGAAGTGCAGCTGGTCGCCCGAGTCGTACTCGGGCAGGATCCGGTTGGGTGCGTACGGGTCGCGTACGGCGCGGTCGAAGTCGACGAAGGCGTCGAAGATCCGGCCGGCGCGAATCTCTTCGTTGACCGCCAGGCGCACGCGGTTGCTCTCGGGCGACCAGGTGGCGTAGCCCTGGAACGGGGTCAGTGTCGCTCCGACCACCCGCAGGCCACGGGCGTGCGCGCGTTCGGTGAGGGCGCGGAGGCCGGTCGTGATGCGGTCGGGGTCCGCTTCCTGGGGGTGCTGCTGCACGTCGTTGATCCCGAGCGCGATGATCACGGTCTGCGCGCCCGCGACGTTCAGTACGTCGCGCTCGAAGCGGTGCGTGCCGCTCTGGCCGCCGAGGTTCGTCACGCCGTTCCGTGCGAGCGGGCTGTCGCGCAGCAGGCGGTTGCCCGCTATGCCCTGGTTGGCGATGCCGTAGGCGTGCCGGAGCCGGTCGGAGAGGACGTCGGGCCAGCGGCTGTCCGCGTCGGTGGTGGAGCCGCTGCCGGCGGTGAGGGAGTCGCCGAGTACGACGATCGCTCCGGGTGACGTCGTGTTGCGGACGTCGACGGCCGTCAGGTAGCGCCACCGGGTGGTGCTCCAGGTGGCGTGCTCGTCGGCCAGGTACGACGTCTGGTGGGTGTTGGGGTGTTGCGTGACCGGACCGGAGGCGTACGGGGTGCGGAAGGCCACTTCCAGGTCGGCGTCGGGGGCGACGGGGACGACGACCGGGTCGCTGACGACCTGTCGGCCCGCGGCGACGGTGACGGTGGGCTGTCCGCCGAAGGCCACCCGCCGGGTGTTGACGGTGGCCTGGTCGATGACGAGCGGGGTGGTCCCGAAGAGGTTGGACAGCGTGATGCGGGCGGCGTCTCCACCGACGCTCGTGTGCACGATGTTGCGGATGACACGCCCGGGATAACCCCGCCGGGTGTCCGGTTCCGCGCTGACGGGGGCCGCGGTCCAGGTGGCGACCCAGGTCCCGGTGGAGTTGGCCGGGGCGGCGGGGTTGCGGGCCGCCCCGCGGCTGTCGGGTGCGCCGAGCGGTGTCTGACGGTTCCCGGCGGTCAGCGACGTGCCGAACGCGACGGCGGCGGCGAGTGCGGCGGTGCCTGCCACGAGGGCGATGAGCAGGGCGTACCCCTGGCGCCTGGGCATCTGCGGTGGTTCTCCTTGCGGTGTCCGGCCCGGTGTCCGGGTTGTTCTCATGATGCGACAGCTCCTGGGGAACTCGACGTGCGGCCCAGGAGTAGGTGAGGTAGGGACAATGCGTACGGCACGGCGTGACGCGTACGCGGACGGGTGGAGTGGATGGAACAGGACGCGGGACAGGGAACGGCGGCCGGGCCGGAGGCCGCGGCGGAGGGGCGGTCGAGGCCGCCGTCGGGAGGGTTCGCGTACACCGCCGCCGATGAGGAGAAGCGGCGCGGTGTGCGCCGTATGAAGGCCACCGCCACGGGTCTGCTCCTGCTCGTCGCGCTCGTGTACGTCCTCGCCACCTGGGCGGAGAACGCGGGTGTGGGCGGCTGGCCGGGCTACGTCGCAGCGGCTGCCGAGGCGGGGATGGTCGGTGCGCTGGCGGACTGGTTCGCCGTCACGGCGCTCTTCCGGCGCCCGCTCGGTCTGCCGATTCCGCACACCGCCATCATTCCCACCAAGAAGGACCAGTTGGGGGAGTCACTCGGTTCCTTCGTCGGCGAGAATTTTCTCTCCGGAGACGTCGTTCGTGACCGAATTCACGCCCTGGGCGTCGGTTCGAGGCTCGGGACGTGGCTCGCGGACCCGGAGCACGCGGACCGGGTCACCGCCGAGCTGTCCACCGCGCTGCGCGGTGCGCTGACCGTGCTGCGGGACTCCGATGTGCAGGCGGTGGTCGGGGAGGCGATCACCCGGCGGGCGGACGCGGCGGAGGTCGGCCCGGGGATAGGGAAGATGCTGGAGAAGATCGTCTCGGACGGCGGTCACCGCAGGGTCGTCGACCTCGTCTGCGTACGGGCGCACGACTGGCTCGTCCTGCACGGCGACTCCGTGATGGACGCGGTGCAGGGCGGGGCGCCCGGCTGGACGCCGAGGTTCGTCGACAAGCGGGTGGGGGAGCGGGTCTACAAGGAGCTGCTGCGTTTCGTCACGGAGATGCGTGACATGCCGGGCCACCCGGCGCGCGGTTCGATCGACACGTTCCTGACGGACTTCGCCGCCGACCTCCAGACCGACAGCGACACCCGGGCCCGGGTGGAGCGGCTGAAGTCGGAGATCCTGGGGCGCGGTGAGGTCCAGGACGTCATCGCCTCCGCGTGGTCCTCCGTCCGCACGATGATCATGTCGGCTGCCGAGGACGAGCGGAGTGAGCTGCGGATGCGGGCCCGTGCCTCGCTGATGTCCCTGGGCACCAGGCTGTCCACGGACGAGCGGCTGCAGGCCAAGCTGGAGGGCTGGCTGGAGGACGCGGCGGCGTATGTCGTCACGACCTACCGTGCGGAGATCACCTCGCTGATCAGCGACACGGTGGCCGGCTGGGACGCGGACCAGACGTCGAAGAAGATCGAGGCGCACATCGGCCGCGACCTGCAGTTCATCCGGATCAACGGCACCGTGGTGGGGGCGCTGGCCGGTCTGGTGATCTACTCGGTGTCCCACGCGCTGGGCGGCTGACCGAAGGGTGTGCCCGTCCGGCGGGACGGGCACACCCCTTGTTCGTCAGCGGGTGCCGCGCCGGGTGACCGCCCAGGAAGCGGCGGCGACACCACCGGCCACGGTGAACACCGCGGGCCAGGCACCGACCTTCTTGGCCAGGGGATGCGAACCCGCGAAGGCGGCGACGTAGGCGACGGTCAGCCCGGTGGCCGCGCGGGGCCCGGCCTGCCGGTTCCACTCGTACGCGGCGACCGATCCGGCGGCGGCCAGTGCGACGCCGCCCAGCGGGCGCTTCCCGGTCCAGCGGGCGAGTCCGTACCCGCCGAGGAGACCGCCCGCCGCCACTGCCGCTGCCGGAACCTTCGCCATTGCCGCCACCTTCGCTTCCCTGCGTATCCGTCGGCGTACGCGCCGAGAATCCGAGGATAGGACCCCCGCCGGACGGACTGCCGGACGGGCCCCGTCAGTCGGTGCCGAACTCCATCGCGGCGCGGTCCAGCAGCTCGTCGTCGCCGGAGACCTCGCCGCGCGAGGCGATGGCCTGGGCGCCGCCCGCGGGCATGGCGCCGATCAGACCGGTCGCCGCCGCCTGAGCGGCACCGATCAGCGTGGGCTGGGTCGTGCCGACGAGGCCGAGACCGGCGAACTGTTCGAGCCTGGCGCGCGAGTCGGCGATGTCGAGGTTGCGCATGGTGAGCTGGCCGATGCGGTCCACCGGGCCGAACGCGGAGTCCTCGGTGCGCTCCATGGAGAGCTTGTCCGGGTGGTAGCTGAACGAGGGGCCGGTGGTGTTCAGGATCGAGTAGTCCTCACCACGCCGCAGACGCAGCGTCACCTCGCCGGTGACGGCCGAGCCGACCCAGCGCTGCAGCGACTCGCGGACCATCAGCGCCTGCGGGTCAAGCCAGCGGCCCTCGTACATCAGCCGCCCGAGGCGCCGGCCCTCGTTGTGGTAGTGGGCGAGGGTGTCCTCGTTGTGGATCGCGTTGACGAGACGCTCGTACGCGGCGTGCAGGAGCGCCAGGCCGGGCGCCTCGTAGATGCCGCGGCTCTTCGCCTCGATGATGCGGTTCTCGATCTGGTCCGACATGCCCAGGCCGTGACGGCCGCCGACGGCGTTGGCCTCCATCACCAGGTCGACCGGGGTGGCGAACGTCTTGCCGTTGATCGTCACCGGGCGGCCCTGGTCGAAGCCGATGGTGACGTCCTCGGTGGCGATCTCCACCGAGGGGTCCCAGAAGCGGACGCCCATGATCGGGTCGACGGTCTCCACGCCGGTGTCGAGGTGCTCCAGCGTCTTCGCCTCGTGGGTGGCGCCCCAGATGTTGGCGTCGGTGGAGTACGCCTTCTCCGTGCTGTCGCGGTAGGGCAGCCCGTGGGCGGCCAGCCACTCCGACATCTCCTTGCGGCCGCCGAGCTCGGTGACGAAGTCGGCGTCGAGCCACGGCTTGTAGATGCGCAGGTGCGGGTTGGCGAGGAGACCGTAGCGGTAGAACCGCTCGATGTCGTTGCCCTTGAACGTGGAGCCGTCGCCCCAGATCTGTACGTCGTCCTCCAGCATCGCGCGGACCAGCAGCGTGCCGGTGACGGCGCGGCCGAGCGGCGTCGTGTTGAAGTAGGCACGGCCGCCCGAGCGGATGTGGAACGCGCCGCAGGCGAGCGCGGCCAGGCCCTCCTCGACCAGCGCCGCACGGCAGTCGACCAGGCGTGCGATCTCGGCGCCGTAGGCCTTGGCGCGGCCGGGCACCGAGGCGATGTCGGGCTCGTCGTACTGGCCGATGTCGGCGGTGTAGGTGCACGGGACGGCACCCTTGTCGCGCATCCACGCGACCGCGACCGAGGTGTCGAGGCCGCCCGAGAAAGCGATGCCGACGCGCTCGCCGGTGGGCAGGGAGGTGAGAACCTTAGACATGGGAAGAGTATGCACTCGCTCGCATGTATATGCAAATGACGTGGTGCGGGTGGGAGAGGTGTGGCCGCGGGGCCGTTTTTTCAGGGACGGGGATCACACCCGCAGGACATCGATCCCCAGGCCGGTGAACTCCTCGACGACGTCCTCGGGCGCGCCCCGGTCCGTGACCAGGACCGACACCGCGGCGGTCTCGCAGACCTGGGCGAAGGCTCGACGGCCGAGCTTCGAGCTGTCGGCCACCACGATCACCGTGCCCGCGCACTCGGCGAGGGCACGGTTGGCCCCGGCCTCCGACTCGTCGTGCGTGGCCGCCCCGAAGCGGGGGTGCACGGCGTCCACGCCGAGGATCGTGTAGTCCAGGGCGAGCGTGCGCAGGACGGAATCGACCAGCGGGCCGACCAGCTCGTACGAATTCGGCCTGGCCACCCCGCCGGTGACGACGATCTTCACCTGGGGGCGGACCGCCAGCTCGTTGGCGATGTTGATCGCATTGGTGACCACGGTCAGCGCCACGCCTCCGCCCGACGGCTCCGGCCTCAGGGCCAGCTCCCTGGCCACTTCGGAGGTCGTCGTGCCGCCGTTGAGACCGACGGTGGAGCCCGTCGGGACGAGCTCGGCTGCGGCCTTCGCGATGCGCTGCTTCTCGTCGGCCCTGCGGGCCGCCTTGTAGCGCAGCGGCAGGTCGTAGGCGACGGTGCTCACGACCGCGCCGCCCCGGGTGCGGGTCAGCAGGTTCTGCCGGGCGAGCTCGTCGAGGTCGCGGCGGACGGTGGCGGCGGAGCAGCCGAGCTGTTCGGCGGCGTCGAGCACGTCGAGGTGGCCCCGGTCGCTGAGGATCTCCAGCAGCCTGGTCCATCGTGTGTGTGCCGCCACCTGGTCCTCCTCGGGGCCCCTCGCTCGCGTCGAACCCTATCGCCCGGGCCGGGCCAGGACGCCCAGCAGGCGGGCCACCTCCGCGGCGACGGCGTCGCGGGCCGGGCCGAGGTAGGCGCGGGGGTCGGCGGCCTCGGTGTGGGTGTCCAGGTAGGCGCGGACGGCCCGGGTGAACAGCTTGTTCAGGTGGGTGGAGATGTTGACCTTCGTCATCCCGGCGCCGATCGCCGCGGCGAGGCCCGCGTCACCGACGCCCGAGGAGCCGTGCAGGACGAGCGGGACCCCCACCGCGTCGCGCAGCCGGGAGATGAGGGCGAAGTCGAGTACGGCGTCGCGGGTCAGCATCGCGTGCGAACTGCCGACGGCCACGGCCAGCGCGTCGACGGCCGTGGCCTCGACGAACGCCCGCGCCTCGTCCGGGTCGGTGCGTACGCCGGGGGCGTGCGCACCGTCCTTGCCGCCGATCTCGCCGAGTTCCGCCTCCACCCAGACGCCGTGGTCGTGGCAGTAGGCGGTGATCTCGCGGGTCGCGGCGACGTTGTCGGCGTACGGGAGCGCCGAGGCGTCGAACATGACGGAGGTGAAGCCGAGTTGGACCGCCTCACGCACCAGTCCGGCCGACACGGCGTGGTCCAGGTGCACGGCGACCGGTACACCGGCGGCCCGTGCGACGGCGAGTGAGGCGAGCCCGATGGGTTCGAGGGACCCGTGGTAGCGGGCGGTGTTCTCGCTGACCTGGAGGATCACCGGCAGCCCGGCGGCTTCCGCCCCGCCCGCGATGGCCTGCGCGTGTTCGATCTGCACGACGTTGAAAGCCCCGACGCCGGTCGCGCCGGTCCGGGCGCCGTGCGTGATGTCACCGGTGGATATGAGCGGCATGGGCGTCCTTCGCGGGTGCGGGCTGCGTGAATCCAGGCGAATGGTGCTCGAAGTTGCTCATTTATAGCCTGCTTGAAGCAGATCAGAAAAGAGTGGCTTCCCTGTGAGACCCGTCTCCGGGGTCCCTGCGCACGGCTCTCATCGGCGCCGGGCCCTGCGCGAATTCGGTGGCCCGGCGCCCGGATGCGCCCGTACGGTGCGCGTATGACAGCGCAGCTCCGCCTGGAAAAGGTGACTCCGGACAATGTCCTCGACGCGTGCCGGCTGAAGGTCGCACCCGGGCAGGAGCGGTTCGTCGCCCCTGTCGCGCGGTCACTGGCCGAGGCGTACGCCGAGCCGGGGACGGCCTGGCCCCGGCTGGTCTACGACGGTGACCGGCTGGTCGCCTTCGTGATGGCCTTCTTCGACGTGCGCTTCGACCCCACGAACCCTGAGGACCGGCTCCGCTCCGGGCTCTGGCGGCTGGCCGTCGCCGACGGCGAACAGGGCAAGGGATACGGGCGCTTCGCCGTGGAAGCCGTCTGCGAGGAGATCCTGCGACGCGGACAGAAGCGCGTGACCGTGAGCTGGGTGGAGGGGGAGGGCGGGCCCGAGGGGTTCTATCTGCGGCTGGGCTTCCGCCGGACCGGCGAGATGGACGAGGACGAGGTGGTCGCCGAGATGGACCTGCCGCGACCGTGACCGGTCCGCGGTGATCCACATGAGGTCCGTGCGGTGATCCACATGCGGTCCGCGGAAGGGCGCGCGAGGATCGGGGGTACGGGCGGTGGTCCGGCCGCGCCAAGGCCCTCTCGGGCCCGGATCTCCCTTCCAGGCGCTCCGGTCCGCCTCCCGGCTCAGCGACTCAGGGGGATCTGGAGGTACGGGATGCCGCGGCCCCTGTGGACAGGAGCGATCAGCTTCGGGCTGGTCACGATCCCGATCAAGGTGGTGTCCGCCACCGAGAACCACGCGATCTCCTTCCACCAGTACCACCGGGAGGACATGGGCCGGATCCGCACCCGCAAGGTGTGCGAGGTCGACGGCAAGGTCCTCTCGCAGGACGAGATCGGCAAGGGCTACGAGGTCGCCAAGGACCGGACCGTGCCCGTCACGGACGAGGAACTCGACCGGATGCCGCTGCCGACGGCGAAGGCCATCGAGATCGTCGCGTTCGTCGAGGCCGACAGCATCGACCCCGTACGGATCAGCGACAGCTACTACCTCGCGGTCGACGGCCAGGTCGCGGCGAAGCCGTACGCCCTGCTGAGGAAGGCGCTGGAGCGCAGCGACAAGGTCGCCGTGGCCAAGTTCGCCTGGCACAACCGGGAACGGCTCGGCCTGCTGCGGGTGCGGGAGGACGCGATCGTGCTGCACTCGATGCGCTGGCCGGACGAGATCCGCAGCCCCGAGTCCCTCGCCCCCAGGGAGACCGAGCTGGACGAGGACGAGATCGAACGCGCCGTGCAGCTCACCGACAGCATGGCCCTGGACGACATCTCCGGCTTCCGGGACCGCTACCGGGAGGCCCTGGAGGAGCTGCTCGCGGCCAAGTCCGAGGGCAAGGCGCCTCCGGTGCCGGCAGGGGAAGAGGAGGAGGAGTCGGGGAAGGTCATGGACCTGATGGCCGCGCTGAACGCGTCGGTGAAGGCCGCCAAGGAGACACGGGGCGAGGACGCGGCGGACGCGACCGTGCACGAGATGGAGCCCGGCAGGGCTCGTACCCGTAAGAAGACCGCCTCGGGCGCGAAGAGGGCGGCCGCCGAGAAGCCGGCCGCGAAGAAGACGGGCTCCAGGAAGACCGCTTCCACATCGGCGGCGGCCAAGAAGCAGCCGGCGAGGAAGACGGCCGCCGCGAAGAAGCGCACGGCCTCCTGACGGGCGTCGCGGCGCCTCACGGCCTCACGGCTCACGCGATGTCGTCCGGCGCCAGGTCCGGTCGCAGCCGGTGCCAGGAGGGGTGGCGCAGCCGTCCCGCCTTCGTCCGCGTCGCGTACCGCACCTCGCCGACCAGCCGTGGCAGCACCCACCGCGCACCGGCGACCGGCGGCGTCTCCTCGAAGGGGCAGGTGCCGACCGAGGCGACGCGGAGCAGCTCGGCGAGCCTGTGCCGCTCGGCGTCGCTCCACCCCGTGCCGACACTGCCCGCGTAGCGCAGGCCGCCGCCCTGCTGCCGCTCGCCGACCAGCAGCGCACCGGGCAGACCGCCCAGCCGCCCGCGTCCGGGTACCCAGCCGCCGACGATCACGTCCACGGTGCGGGAGTGGCGGATCTTGATCCAGGTACGGGCGCGCACCCCCGGCTCGTACACCGAGCTCAGCCGTTTCGCGATGACGCCTTCGAGCCCGGCCTCACGTGTCCTGGCCAGGGCCTCCTCGCCGTGCCCCACGACCGCTGCGGGTGTCGACCATCGCGGGCCGTGCAGCCCGAGCTCCTCCAGCGCCTTCCGGCGCTCGGCGTAGGGCAGCGGGACGAGGCTCCGGCCGTGCAGGAACACGGCGTCGAACAGCACCAGATGGGCCGGTACCCGCTGCGCCATGCGGGCGGCCTTCCCGGGCGATCCGGAGAGGCCCATCCGTGACTGGAGCCGCTCGAAGTCGCCACGCCCCTGTTCGTCCGGGGCGATGATCTCGCCGTCCAGCACGGCGGTCACGTCGCCGAGCGCGGTCCCGAGCGCCGCCAGATCCGGATACGCCGGGGTGATGTCGGCCCCGGACCTGGCCAGCAGCTGGAGCGTGCCGTCACCCGGCAGATAGGCCAGGGCGCGCTGGCCGTCCTGCTTCACCTCGTACGCCCACTGCGTGTCGACGGCGGCGGAGGGAAGCCGGCCGGGGGTGGCGAGCATGGGGGCGATCCGGGGCAGAGAGGCCATGGCAGCAGCCTCCCAGCACGGACGCCGCCCGGCCCGGGGACACGGCCTACGCCTCGGCGGCCGCGCGGTAGGTACAGAGGTGTACGCCTGTGCCGCTGGTCACCGTCGACACCAGTTCGAGCGGGCGCAGCGCACCGTCCCCCGGGAAGATCGTCTTCCCGCCGCCGACGATCACGGGCATGATCATGAGCCGCAGCTCATCGGCCAGGCCCTCCTTCAGCAGGGTCCGCGCGAGGGTGGGGCTCCCCATGACCAGCAGGTCACGGCCCTCGGCCGCGCGCAGTTCCCGGATGCGGGCGACGGCCGATCCGCCGGGGATCAGGGTGGTGTTGGCCCAGGTCAGCTCGTCGTCCCCGAGGGTGCTGGAGACGACGTGCTTCGGGAGGGAGTTCATCCGGTCGGCGAAGGGGTCACCTGCCCGCTGCGGCCACGCTGCGGCCATGTTCTGCCAGGTGCGGCGCCCGAAGAGCAGGGCGTCGGCGTCCTTCGTCGCGCTGTCGAAGGCTCCGCCGACCACTTCGTCGAAGTACGGGTGGGACCAGCCGCCCTGCGTGAATCCGCCGTCGGTGTCCTCCTCGGGCCCGCCGGGCGCCTGCACGACGCCGTCCAGGCTCATGAACTCACTGATGACGATGCGCACGTGTCGCTCCTCTTTCCGTTCCGGGTGTACGGCTCTGAGGACTTCCGTACACGAGGAAGGTAATCGGCGCCTCTGACAACCGGGTTGGGACACCGGAAAACTCCTGGGACGACGTGCGCGGCCGTGGCACCATGTGCGGCATGACGACTATCCGAAGGACGCATGCCGCGTAGCCGGGCAGGACGGCTCCGCGCCGTCCGGGCACACCGTGTGTCCGACGGTCCGAGCACCGTGATCGACGGCATGTCCTCGCGCGCGCTCGCGGAGATCGCCCGCCTGGAGCTGAGCCGCAACTACCTCGTGCCCGGGGGTGTCAGCGAGGCGGTCCGCTGCTGGAGGCGCCATGTGCGGCAGCCGCTGGGTGCTCTGTGGCGGGACGACGAGCTGGGCGACACCCACTGGGACTGCTGCGGCGATCCGCGGGAGGCCCGTGAACTCCTCGACACGGTGATGAGGGCGATGTCCCCGCGGGGGGCCCGTGAGCTCCGTCGTGTGGTGGGTGCGCTCGACGCGGAGCGATGACGGGCGGTCCGTGCGGCCAGGCTCCGTACGGCAGGCTCCGGCCGGCGGGGATGGGACGCCCTGCCGGCCGGGACCTGATGGAGGTCAGGCCGTCGTGCAGGCGGTGCCGCTGAGCGTGAAGGTGGTCGGGGCCGTGTTGGTGGCGCTCTTGGCGCCGGTGAAGCCGACCGTGACCGAGCCGTTCGCGGCGATCGCGGCCGTGTATCCGGCCGGGGCGACGCTGACCGTGGCGCCGTTCTGGGTGGGGGTCCCGCCCCACATGTTGGAGACGGTCTGGCCGTCGGCGAAGGTGAAGGCGAGGTTCCAGCCGTTGAGCGCGGTGGTCCCGGTGTTACGGATGGTGATCTCACCCTGGAAACCGCCGGGCCAGTCGCCGGTCACCCGGTAGCCGACGGAGCAGCCCACGCCCGGCGTGGGTCCGCCCTCGTCGGTGGTGACGGCCACCGTCGCGGACCGCGCCGAGCGGTTGCCCGCCGCATCGCGGGCGTAGACGGCGAACGTGTACGCCGTGTCCGCGGTGAGGCCGGTCAGGGTGACGCCGTTGGTGGTGGACGAGGCGGCCGTGGTGTCGGTGGTGCCGTTGACGCGGACGACGTCGTAACCGGCGATGGCAACGTTGTCCGAGGCCGCGGGCCAGGTCAGGGTCGCGGAGGTGGCCGTCACCGCGGAGGCGGTCGGGGTGCCGGGGGCGGTGGGGGCCTCCGTGTCGCCCGGGGTGCCGCCGCCGAAGACGGTGGCTTCCCGGGAGGTCTGGGCGATGCCGTTCGCGCCGTGGAAGATCCGCTCGCCCCAGGAGCTCAGCCGGCTCGGGTCGAAGCCGATCGCCAGGTCGAGGATCGGGTCGGTGTTGCCGCTCCAGGACCACGCCAGGTAGCCGAGGTCGAGCTGTTCGGCCGTGGCCATCATCGTGTCCTCGTCCGGGTCGCCCCACTGGTCGGCGGGGCCGCCGAACTCGCCGATGACGAGGGGGAGTCCGGCGTCGACGAACGCGTTCAGGTAGTCGGTGATCGCCTGGGCCGTGCTGTAGACGCTGTACATGTGGATCGAGAAGATCAGGTTGCCCGTGATGTCGGCGTCGTACACGGCCTGGGCGTTGGCGCGCATGACGCCCTGCCAGTCCTGGCCCCAGTTGGGCGCGTCCACCATGATCGTGTGGGCGAATCCGGCGGCGCGCAGCTTCTGGACGGCGGCGGTCGTCGGCACGGTCCAGCCGGCCGGGTCGGTGTTGCCCCAGGGCTCGTTGCCGATGTTGACGATGACGTAGTCCTCCTGGCCCGCGAGGACGTTCTTGAGGCTGATCCAGTAGTCGGCCGCGTGGTCGAGCGTGCCCGCCGCGGCGTCCTCTCCGTAACCGGTGGTGTCGTGCACCTCCAGTACGCAGATGAGCCGGTTGGCCTTGCAGTCCTCCACGATGCCCGCGACCTCGTCGGGGCCGTTCCTCGTCCAGCGGTGGCCGTCGGAGAGGACGACGCGGACGGTGTTCGCGCCGAAGGCCTTGATGTCGGCCAGCGACTGCGTCTCGCCCGGGTACCAGGTGTGCGCGTGGTTGACGCCGCGCATGACGAAGTCGTTGCCGTTGGCCTCCACCAGCCTGCCGTCGCTGATGTGCAGACCGGTGGCGGCCGCTTCCGCCCGGGCGGGCCGGGCCTGCGCCGAGGCCGGGCCGAGCGCGCCCAGCAGGGCGACTCCGAGAAGGGCGGCCATGCCCTTGAGGAGGACGACTAAGGGGCTCATTCGTGCTGTGCGCGGTGCGGTGCTCTTCGCTGATCTCACTGCGACTCCAGAGGGTGGGTGCCGGGGTGACGCACACGCCGGACGGCGTGGGAGCGCTCCCATAAAGCCATCTGGGCAGGGGCACGTCAAGGAGTCGCGCACACATCGGCGCACCGACTGTGCGCGGCCCCCTGCCGTCGGGCCACGACCGGAGGGAACGGGCCCGGTCGCGGCCCGTCAGGCCTTGCTGGTGCAGATCGCGTCGTACGGGCGGCCGGGGCTCGGGAAGAGCTCGATGGGGTTGTCGGCTTCCGCCGGGCACTCCTCGGCGGTCTTGGTCAGGGCGAGGACCTTGCTCCCGCCGCTCGCGCAGGCCACTTCCTTCGCGTCCTCGCTCACGCAGTCCCCCACCACGAGCTGGCCGCCGCCCGCGCCCGCGTCCCCCGGGTGGTCACCGGAGAGGTTGCGTCCGCAGATGGTCTTGCTGGGGATGCCGCCGCTGGAGGCGTCCCCGCCGAAGGACACCTTCACCGAGATGATCTCGTCGGTTCCGGCGGGACACTCGACGGCACCGGCGAAGAACTCCCCGTCCTTGACCGCGAGCGCCTTGATCGTCGCCTTCGGGTCGTCGCAGTCGAGCCCCTGGAAGCCGTCCTTCGACCGGCTCGTGTCCGGTCCGGCACAGTCGCCGACCTTCCAGTCCCTCGACTTCTGACTGCCGCCCTTGGACGCCTCGTCGACACCGTCCGACAACTGGCTGCAGGCCGTGGTGGCTCCGAGGGTGAGCGTGAGCACCAGGACGCCCTTCGCGCAGTCCCTGAGGACCGTGCGGGTGCTGCGGGTCTGACGGTCGTTCCGGGGTCGCGTACTGCCGTGGGCGGTCATGCTGCTCCTTGGATACGTGGCGTGTCCCGCACGGCACCCACTGTGACTCGCGCGGTGTTTCGGGCCTGAGGACGGCTGAATCACGCCATGCGGTTCCCGGAACGCGCCGGGACTCGCGCCCGTCTTCGTCGAGAACGCTCCCTCGGCAACGCTCCTTCAGCCGTGCGAGCGGTAGCGTCGCCCCCATGGACGAACCGCGCCCCGGCCGGGCCGCCCTCCCCACGCGTGCCGACCGCCCCGTGACCCGCGGTCGGCTCGTCCGCGAGCTGACCGCGCTGGGCCTCGCCGAGGGCGACACCGTCATGTTCCACACGCGGTTGTCCGCCATCGGTCACGTGGCCGGAGGTCCCCCGACCCTCATCGGAGCCCTGTGCGAGACCGTGGGGGAGCGGGGGACCCTGATGGTGACCTGCGGCTGGAACGACTCCCCGCCGTACGACCTCGCCGACCGGCCGCAGCCCTGGCAGGACGCCGTACGGGCCGAACACCCGGCGTACGACCCGCTGTCCGCGACATGCTGGCCGCCGGAATCGGACGCCGGGGCACGGTCGGTGCGGCCGACAGCCATCTCTTCGAAGCCGGCGAGGTCCTGGACTTCGGAATCGCCTGGATCGAGGAGAGGCTGGGCGGCGCCCGGTAGCGGACCCGCTCAGACGGCGGACCGTTCCACCGGGATCCACAGCTCTGCGTCCGCCTGGGTCCCGTCCTCGGACAGGCGCACGCTCAGGATCTCCGGCCCCGGCCTGCTCGCGTACGGATTCGACGGGAACCACTGCGTGAACACGTCCCGCCACAGGTACTGGAGCGCCTGCGGAAACGGCCCCGAATTCTCGAAGACGGCCCACAGGCCCGCCGGGACGTCCAGGACGTCCATGTCCTCGGGCACCTCGGCGCCCGTCACCACCCCGTGGTAGTAGTCGAGTTCGGTCCCCTCGGCCCGACTCGGGTCGAGCTTGTCGCTGACCTGGACGATCCCCGCCGGCTCCTGGTCGGACAGGGCGGCGATGCGCCCCAGGGTGTCCTTGCCGAGGCCCCGGATGAAGTCGGCGATCGCCGGATTGACCCCTTCGTGCACGAGCGGGACGCGGGCCTTCCTGCCGACCACCCGGAAATCCGCCCTGTCCACGATCCTGTACCGCATGCTGCTGCTCCCTTCGACGATGAGGCGGAAGGACATCCGTTGCTGGGAGTGCAGAACCGCACCGGTCCGCCGGGCCTCGCCCGGCCCCACACCGTGCATGGTGCGGAACGCCCGGGCGAAGGCCTCGCCCGAGCCGTAGCCGTAGCGCGTCGCGATGTCCAGCAGCGTCCGGTCACCGGCGAGCACCTCGGCGCCCGCCACGGTGAGCCGTCTGCGCCGGACGTACTCCGACAGCGGGAGGCCCGCCAGCGCGGAGAACATGCGCCGGAAGTGGTACTCCGACGTCATCGCGATCCGCGCGAGACCGGCCACGTCGAGCGGCTGGTCGAGGTGTGACTCGATCTGCTCCATGGCCTGGTTCAGCCGGTCCAGCATTCCGGACTCCTTCCCTTTCGCTTCCTCACGTTAGGAAGGACCCACCCTTCCGGACCCGACATCCTGTGCCCGATGCGGTGGGGTGGGCGGGCATGCCGGGCCGTCCGGTGCCGCAGCGGGCGATGTCGCGACGCCCCGCCCGCCCTAGACTTCCCGCCATGAGCGATCACCCCGGGCCGACCGCACCGGCGGCGCTGCTCGGCACGGAGGCCGGCGCGTGGCTGCCGGTCACCTCGGGGGAGTCGGGCGCCTCCGTCTTCCGCAGCGCGGACGCGACGCGGTACGCCAAGTGCGTAGCCCCTGCGGACGCGGCCGGTCTGCGGGCCGAGCGTGACCGGGCCGCGTGGCTGAGCGGGCAGGGCGTTCCGGGCCCCCGGGTGCTCGACTGGTCCTCGGGTGGCACGGGCGCCTGCCTGGTGACCGGCGCCGTCTCCGGCACACCCGCTGACCAGTTGTCCGCCGAGGACCTGCGGGCTTCCTGGGGTCGCATCGCGGACGCGGTCCGCCTGCTGCACGAGCTGCCCGTGGCGGAGTGCCCGTTCCGCCGGGGTCTGGACGCCATGGTGGCCGAGGCCCGCGACGTGGTGGCCCGCGACGCCGTGAACCCGGAGTTCCTCCCCGTGGAGCAGCAGCACACGCCCCCTGAGGAGTTGCTGGCCCGCCTCGTCCGGCAGATCCCCCGACGCCGGGATCAGGAGGTCGCCGACACGGTCGTCTGCCACGGTGACCTGTGCCTGCCCAACATCATCGTCGATCCGCGGACCCTGGACGTGTCGGGCTTCATCGACCTGGGCCGCCTCGGGCGGGCCGACCGCCACACCGATCTGGCACTCCTCTTCGCCCAGGCGCGCGAGACATGGGCGGACGAGGAGCAGGCACGGGCCGCGGAGGTGACGTTCGCGGAGCGGTACGGCATTGCCCTGGACGACGGCCGGCTGCGGTTCTACCTGCATCTCGACCCGCTCACCTGGGGCTGATCAGGACACCTGGCTCGTGCGGCCCGTCGCGGAGGCGAAGCCCAGCCAGGTGTGGCGGTTGCCCCACCAGCACCAGCCGACCTTCGGGGCGTCGCGGCGCTCGCGGCCGTCCCTCCCCGTGCCGTTGCTGATCCAGATCGCGGGCGTACGGGCGTCCAGGGTGCCGTTCGCCTTGCGCAGCCGGGACCCGATGGTCATGAAGCAGCGGTTGCGTTCGAGGACGGCCGGCTGCTGGAGCACCCAGTGGATGCCTTCGGTGAGCAGGAGCGGGGTGCGGTCCTCCTCGGTGAGGGCCGGCAGTGCCTCCTCAGGGCTCCAGTTGGCCATGCGGTCGCCCCGGTCGACGCCGGTGACGAGGTAGAGCGGGGCGTCGGGCGGTTCGACGGCCGAGGGTGCGAAGCGGTCGACGTCGGGCATGTCGACGACGACGAAGCCGGGCTTGCCGTCGCGGCGGAGCAGCGGTGCGAGGGCGGAGGCGGGGACGCGGTCCGGGTGGACCGCCAGGAGGGCGTCGTCCGTTCCCCGGCCGGCGCTCTCGGCGAAGGCGCGCAGGTCGTCGGCGGAGAGCCGCGCGAGCTCGTGCACCCCGAGCTCGATCAGGCGCTCCGCCTGGGCTGCGAGCGGCGGGAGCGGGGGCACGGGGACGGTGGACGAGGCATCGGGCAAGGTACTCGGACTCCCTCGGTTCACGGTTCGGAGCAGTGCGCGTGGGGTCAACGAGGCGGCTCACCGGGGTGTTCCCGGCTCCATGGACCGGTTCGGGAGTCCGGTCGTGGTTCTGCCCCGGGATCGGACAGGCACCCTTGCCGGAGGGAGTGGAGGGGCCGGATGCTTGCACTCCTTCGCCCCGACGGGTGCGGAGTCCGGTGCTCGTGACACACCAGCGGAGATGCGTATGAGTGGGAAGAAGAGAGTTCTGCGCCGCGTGGCGATCGGGGCGAGTGCCCTGCTGACGGCGGTGGGCTTCACGCTGACGGGGGCGTCCCCGGCCGCTGCCGTCGACTACTACTACGAGTTGCCGTACCCGGCGGGTGAGGCGTACACGGTCACCCAGGGGCCGGAAGGGACGTACTCGCACACCGGGCCCTACAACGAGTACGCCTGGGACTTCGGCCTGCCCGCCGACTACGAGGTGTCCGCGGCGCAGGCGGGCACCATCGTCGTCTCGGACTGGTCTCCGTACTGGCAGAACGGCATCGAGGTGATCATCCGGCACTCGAACGGGCAGTGCACCCACTACGCGCACCTGAACAAGGCGATATACAACACCGGCGACTGGGTCCCCCAGGGGCGGGTCGTCGGCTGGTCGGGCAACACCGGAGCCTCCACGGGACCGCATCTGCACTTCCAGGTGATCGACTGCAACAGCCGCGTGGGCCTGCCCGCCACCCTCCAGGGCTGGACGCCGTACACAGGGACACGCCCGGTCAGCGTGAACGCGTACGCCTGATCCGGCCGGCGGCGGCTGTTGCCTGCTCAGGACGCCGCCGGGATCGGGGAGTTGATCTGGCCCGCCCGCGTCTCCTCCGGCGAGGCGGGCCACGCCGCAACGGCCAGGACGTGTGTGCGGGTCGTCAGGGCGACTTGAGCAGGTTCCGCAGCCCGGCGGTGAACGCGCGGACCTCCTCCTCGCTCGGCCGCCCCACGGGCACCTCGGGCGCCACGTCCCCGGCGGGCAGGCGGCAGGGGCGGCAGAGGCCGTCGGGGAGGGCTTCGGGGCGGCCCGGGGTGCCGCACTTGGTGCACTCCAGCATCACGCGGTGTACGGGCGTGCCCGGTGCGGGCGGCGCCGGGGCGGCGGGTACGTGCGGCGGGAGCTTGTCGGTGAGGCGGTGGCGCACGAAGGCGACCGGGGAGTCGACCCGCGAGGGGAGCCCCGCCGTGAGGGCCTGCGTGAGGTGGTCGGCGTCCACGCCGCGCGCGAACCACTCGGCGGCCAGGGCCTCCAGGACCCCGCAGTCGGCGGCCGACAGTGTCAGACGGGAGTCGCTGCGGCCGAGCCGCGCCAGCGCGAGGTAGGCGGGGGAGGGCTCGGCGGTGACCGGGGCGCGCTGCGGGGGCACGGCGGGCGCGGGGGCTGCTGGGGGCGCGGGGGCTTCCGTAGGGGTGCGCTCGGGGGAAGCGGAGGCTTCGGCGGAGGTGGGCTCCGGGGGAGCGGGGGTTTCGATGGGGCTGGGCTGTGTGACGGGGGCGCTGGGCCGCGCGGTCGGGGTGGCCGGGGCGACTTCGGTGGCTGCCCACCACTCGTTGTCGCGGGCCGTGCGCGACCAGAACGTGCGCGAGACCCAGCGGACCTGGCCCTGCTCGCCGAGGAGGCATCGAACGCGGCAGAGGTATCCGGCGGTTGCCAGTGCCTTGAGGGCCGAGCCGACGGCCTGCTGGCCGTACAGCGGGAGTTGCCTGGCGAGGCTCTTGACGTCCATCGAGGCGCCGTCGGGGAGTTGGTCGATGAATCCCGCGATGTACCGCTCACGGGCGGGCAACAGAGAGAAATCATCGGCGCTGCGCGGGAGTTGGCCGGGCATGGAGCGCTTGCCGTAGCCGGGGTTGGCCATCGGGTACGGGCGCGAGGATGCGGGGGCGCGCAGGGCGGAGTTAATGTGCCGGGTAGCCACGGGATCGCTTTCTTCGATCTTGCGGTGAGACCCCGGCCTGGTGCTCTAACACCGTGTCGGGGTCGTTCGGTTCTCGCACCGTAAGCAGTCGTCACGGTGCGCCGCAAGTCGCTCACGATTAGTCATACTTGCTGGCCGTGACGGGTCAGGGAGGTCGGGGAGGTTTTCCCTGAACCCCTTCTTTCCCTACCGGTTGAAGGCATCGCTCGAATCCCGGACCCCGCATCCCGGACCCCGCATCCCGGCCCCCGGATCCCGAAGCTCAAGCGTCGGACGGACGCTCCGCTTCCGGGCCCCGGAAGAGTGAACAGACCGGGTCCGACGCTCGGGTCTCGACGCTCGGGTCTCGACGCCCGGGTCTCTGCGCCTGCCCCGCCGACCGCGTCCGTCCCGCGCCCTGCCCGCGCGGGACGGACGCGCCGCCCCGGCCGCTCAGCGCAGCGACTCGGGCAGCTCCTCCCGGTGCACGATGCCCAGGCGTTGGGTCGCCCGGGTCAGTGCCACATACAGGTCGCTCGTCCCGAACCGCCCCGGCTCCACGACCAGCACGTGGTCGAACTCCAGCCCCTTCGCCTCACGCGGGCCCAGCAGCACCACGGCACGGGTGAGGTCGGGTTCGGCGCCCGGCGTGACCCCGTCGAGCGGCGCCGCGATCTCCTCGTGCAGCTCACGGGGCGCGATCACCGCGAGGCGGCCCTCCTCGGGCGTCAGCTCCACGACGGCCCGCGCCACCGCACCCGCCAGATCCGCGCCGGCGTCCCGCGTCCACGGCGTCTCTCCGGTGGACCGCACCGACCCGGGCGGCTCGAACGACGGGTCCTGAGCCCGTAGGACCTTGGCCGCCAGCTCCATGATCTCCGCGGGCGTACGGTAGTTGACGCCCAGCCGGACATGCTCGAAGCGGTCGCCGACGTACGGCTCCAGGATCCGGTCCCACGAGCCGATGCCCGCCTCCTCCGAGGTCTGCGCCGGGTCGCCGACCAGCGTCAGCGAGCGGGTCGGCGAACGGCGCATCAGGAGACGCCAGGCCATCGGCGACAGCTCCTGCGCCTCGTCGACGATGATGTGCCCGAACGCCCACGTCCGGTCGGCGGCGGCGCGCTCGGCCGCACTGCGGTGGTCGGCCTCCTCCTGCCGCTCCGCCATCCGCTCGGCGTCGATGATGTCGTGGGCGGCCAGGAACTCGGACTCCTCGTCCTCGAATTCGTACGACTCCGAGCCCCGGGACAGCTCCAGGACGCCCTGCGCGTAAGCCACCCGCTCCTGCCGCTCCGCCTCGGCAGCGGCCCGCTCGGCGCTGTCGTCGGACCCGAGCAGCTCGGCCGCCTCGTCGAGGAGGGGCACATCGGCGGGCGTCCACTCCCCGGCGCCGGGCGCGCGCCGCAGGGCGTCCGCGTCCTCCTCGGATACGTACACCGGTTCGGCGAGGTAGTCGGCGAGGAAGTCCTCCGGGGTGAGCAGCGGCCACAGCCCGCCGACGGCGGCGTGCACCTCCTCGCTCGCGGCGACGGCCTTGCCGAGCTGGGCGACGTCGTCAGGGCCCAGGAAGTTGGGGCCTCCGTACGGGTCCGCGCCGATGCGCTCGGTGAGCTGCCGGGTGAGGGCGTCGATGACGTGGAACGAGAAGTACGGCCGGGCCAGGTTGTGCGGCAGCCCTGTCTCGCGGGCCGCCTGCCGGGCCTCGTAGGCGATCTCCCAGTCCAGGACGAGGTCACCGTCGTCGTGCGGGACGATCACGGGTGCGCCGGGTTCGGGCAGTGCCTGCCGGTCGCGTACGGCGAGGGCGAGCGCCTCGGCCATCCCCACGCCGCCCTTGACGGCCGCCGCGCGTGGGGTGTCGGTGCCCCGGGCATGGACCCCGGGGAAGAGCTCGGCCTGCGTGGCGAGCATGACGCCGGTCTCACCGAGGGCGGGCAGCACCTCGCCGATGTAGCGCAGGAAGGCGGGGTTGGGGCCCACGACCAGGACCGCGCGCTTGGCCAGGAGCTCACGGTGCTCGTACAGCAGGAAGGCGGCCCGGTGGAGCGCGACCGCCGTCTTCCCGGTGCCGGGGCCACCCTCGACGACGAGGACGCCGCGGTGCGGGGCGCGGATGATGCGGTCCTGCTCGGCCTGGATGGTCCGCACGATGTCACCCATGCGGCCGGTGCGGGCGGAGCTCAGCGCGGCGAGCAGCACGGCGTCACCGCTCGGGTCCTCGAAGCCGCTGCGCTCGTCGTCCCCCAGGTCGAGGATCTCGTCGTGCAGCTCGGTCACCGTGCGGCCCTCGGTGGTGAGGTGTCTGCGCCGGCGCAGCCCCATGGGCGTATGCCCGGTGGCGAGATAGAAGGGCCGGGCCACCGGGGCGCGCCAGTCGATCAGAAGGGGCGTGTGTTCCTTGTCGTCCTCGCGAATTCCGATACGGCCGATATGGTGCGCGGCGCCGTCGCGAAGATCGATACGGCCGAAACAGAGCGAGCCGTCGACCGCATTCAGGGCCGCCAGCAGGCCGGACCGCTCGGCGACGAGCACATCCCGCTCGTGGCGGGCCTGCAGACCGTTACCGACCGGAGTCAGCGCGTCCTCGACGTGCTGTGCGGTGACCCCGCGCAGCTCGTCGACGCGGTCGTAGAGCCGGTCGACGAATTCCTGCTCCTTCTGCAATTCGACGTTCCCGCGAGTTGACAAAATCGCTCCCTGCCGGATATGGTGTTTCTTAGTGGCCCCCGGTGAGGGGCCTTTTTCTGTGGGCACACAGAACCATTGAATATACGCGAGGAAATCCCCGGTCCGCAATTTCGGACCGGGGATTTCCTGCGCTCGGGGTCAGCGGCGTGCGCCGGTGACAGCAGGGTGCGCCTGCGTCAGCGGTCGCCGCGCGCCGAGGGCACCGTGAAGGCCGCTGGCCCGGCGGGCAGCCGCACCGTGTGCCGGTCGAGGTAGGTGTCGAGGTACGGCGAGCGGGCGCCACCGGTGGCGACGTCGTCGGCCGGGTCGTCCAGGGCGAGCGTGAGCCGCGCGTCCTTGACCTCGATCTTCCGCAGGGACGGGGTGTCGAGCCAGTCGCCGGTCCGGACGGAGCCGATCTCCACGGCCAGGCTGTGCCCGGCCGGGAGAGTCCAGTCGGTCGACTTGAGGTCGAAGGCCGGCCGGTCGGAGTCCAGCCGGGAGACCTGCTCGTCGAACATGACGGCCGTGCCGTCCTCGGCGATGTCGTACAGCTTGACCATGACGTTGCCCTCTCCCTCGGCGGCCATGGAGATCCGGGGGGTTCCGGTGACGCGGGTGGACCGCTCGACGGGCTCGGACCGGACGACGTAGCTGGAGCCGGCCCCGCCGGCCTCCTGCCGCTCCTCCGGGGCCTCGGCCTGCTTCTCCAGGGCCTTGAGGGTGCTCCGGGTGCCGTTCTCGACGCGCTGCACATCGGTCGGCTTCCCGGTCCCGGGCGCGGTCGCCGTGCCGGTCCCGATCCGGGGCGCGGTCCCGTGCGCGGTCGCGGTGCCGGACGGTTCCCGGGCCCCCTGTGCCGCGGAGCCGCCGCCGTCGTCGACGTACGAGCCGCCGCCCAGCCGGAGCGTGGTGGTCCTCTCCGCGACCGGCCACCTCTCCTGGGCGCGCCAGGCGCCGGTGCTGTCCTCGACGGCGTAGGCGGGGTATTCGACCTTCGGCTCGACACCCTTGAGGTACTGGTCGTAGAAGGACAGGGTCTCCGCGAACCAGCCCTCGCGCCCCATCTCCAGACGCCCGTCCTCGGCCCGGTCGTTGCCGCGCACGTGGTCCCACTGCCCGACCCAGCCGCGCTGCGGTCCCTGGTGGTGGGCGAGGAAGTCCTCCATGCCCTCGGGCTTGGTGTTGGACTCGATGAAGCCCTGGGTGAAGAACAGCGGGGTGTCGGAGCCCTTGGCCTTCTCCGAGGCGTCACGGGAGGTCCAGTAGGCGTCGTCCGGGTCGGCTATGCGATATCCGGCCGCGTTGTCCGTGAGGCACTCCGGGTGCTTCTGCTCGTAGAGGGAGTTCTCCAGGTATCGCGCCTCGTCGTCCGGCATCTGGGGCTGTGCGGCGATGGCGCCGTAGGACTGGGCGGTGGCGACGACGTTCGGACGGGGCACACCGTTGGAGTGGATGAGCCGGTACGCGTCCCACACGGGCTCCTGGGCGACGACGGCCTTCAGAGCGTCCTGGTCCAGGTTGTTGCCTATGAGGCCGGTGAGCGCGTCGAACGACTTCCCGTACATCCCGACCGCGCCCGTGGACCACGGCTGAGCCGCGCTCCAGTCGATCGCGGCCTCGACGTCGCCCTGGTCACCGGGTCCGCCGAAGTCGAGGCAGCCGGTGGAGCCGCCGAAGCCGCGCAGGTCCACCATGACGAAGGCGTACCCCTGGTCGAACAGGTCGGTGCCCTCGATGAAGTCCTGGAAGCGGTCGGAGGGGCCGGTGTGCTCCAGGCCCTCGTAGAAGAGCTCCCCCGAGTGCCCGAAGTAGGCGCCCGCCGACAGGATGACCGGCACCTCCTCGCCCTCGGGCAGCTTCTCCGGAAGCAGGACGTCGGCGTGCAGCTCGGTGTCGGAGCCGTCGGCGGACGGGAAGTAGTGCTCGGTCCAGACGGCGCCCTCGGGGACGCGGTCGTTCTCCGCGTGCGTGATGCCGTCGGTCGCGGGCGTGGCGGGCGTGGCGACGGCGGCGGCGGGCGTGGTGCCGGTGGCGGCGGGCGTGGTGCCGGTGGTCGAGATGGCGGTGGTCGTGGCGAGTCCCGGCTCCGCCGCTGTCGCGGGGCCGGTGAGCGTAGCGGTCAGGACGAGGGCGGTGGCGAGTGCGGCGGCGGCCGAACCGGCCGCGCGGGAGTTGTTCACATGTCACTCCGGGTTCGGTGTGGGGGGACGCGGGCCGGCCGTAAGTGGGTGTGCGGCCTCGCCCACCGGCCGTACCTCTCCGGCACGACGCTGATGTGGTGCATGCCCTTCACGCTCCCTCAGCGGCGGGCCCCGACGGCAGTGCGGTATGTCACCGGTCCGCATGACAGCCGTCATACGAAGCCGATGACACACCGCACTGCCCCCGGCTCCGAATCGCCGGAAGTGTGGAGTGCATGAACACAGTCATCGAAACGGTGGGACTGAAACGCAGCTACAAGGGGTTCGACGCCGTACGCGGCATCGACTTCACGGTCGCCCAAGGGGAGCTCTTCGCCCTGCTGGGCACCAACGGCGCCGGCAAGACCTCCACGCTCGAACTCCTGGAAGGCCAGGCCGTCCCCACCGGCGGCAGCGTCCGGGTGCTCGGCCATGACCCGTTCCGCGACCGGGGGGAAGTACGCCACCGCATCGGGGTGATGCTCCAGGAGGGCGGCTTCCCGCCCGAACTGACGGTCATGGAGACCGTACAGATGTGGGCGGGCTGCACCAGCGGCGCCCGCCCCGCCGACGAAGCCCTCGCACTGACCAACCTGTCCGACCGGCGCACCGTGAGGGTCAAGCAGCTCTCCGGCGGTGAACGCCGACGCCTCGACCTCGCGCTGGCCCTGCTCGGGCGGCCGGAGGTGCTGTTCCTCGACGAGCCGACGACCGGCCTGGACGCCCAGTCCCGCCGGGACACCTGGGAGCTGATCCGCGAACTCAAGGCCCAGGGCACGACGGTGCTGCTCACCACGCACTACCTGGAAGAGGCCGAACAGCTCGCCGACCGGCTGGCGATCATGCACAAGGGGCTGATAGCCACCACCGGGCGGGTGGCCGACGTGGTGGCCGAACGCCCCTCCCGGATCAGCTTCACCCTGCCCCAGGACCGCTTCCTCGGCGACCTCCCCCCGCTCGCACCGATGGGCGTGACCCGTCACTCGAACGAAGGTGGGACCGTCCGCCTGGAGACCCGGGACCTGCAGCACACGACCACCGAACTGCTCACCTGGGCCCGGCACAGCGGCGTCGCGCTGCACGCCCTCGACGCCCGTTCCGCATCACTGGAAGAGGCCTTCATGGAGATCGCCAAGGACCTTGAGACCGAGGAGACCCGATGACGACGACCACCACCGCCCGGCCACTGACCACCACCCCGCCCTCCCGGCGTGGCCCCGCCTCCCGCATGGCCGCCCTCGGCCGCGCGGAGATGACCCTGCTGCTGCGCAGCCGGGCCGCCCTGTTCACCGCGCTCGTCCTGCCGGCCGTCATGGCCTTCTCCATGCGCGGCCTGGTCAAGAGCCTCGACCTGGCCGGCACCGGCCTGTCGATCGCGACGGTCCTGCTGCCGGGAACCCTGGCCATGGCCCTGTTCTTCTCCGTCTACACGAACCTCGTCGGCGTGTACGTCACCCGCCGCGAGAGCCTGGTGCTCAAGCGGCTGCGCGCAGGGGAGGTGCGCGACTGGGAGATCCTCGCCGGTGGCGCGCTGCCCGCCGTGGTCCTGGTGCTGGTGCAGAGCGTGCTGCTGTCCATCGGGCTGACGCAGGTCCTCGACGCGAACGCACCGGCGGCCCCGCACCTCGTGGTCCTGGGCATGCTCGTCGGCGTACTGCTTCTGGTGGTCGGCGCCGCACTGACGGCCGCCTTCACCCGGACGGCGGAGAGTTCGCAGCTGACGTTCCTCCCCTTCATGCTGGTGACCATGGCGGGATCCGGCGTCTTCATGCCGCGCGAGGTGCTGCCCGGCGTGGCCGCCGACATCAGCGCCTGGCTGCCGTTCTCCCCGGTGATGGACCTCGTACGGGGAGGATGGACGGGCGACCTCGGCGGCATGGACCAGCTCCGCCTGGTGGTCACTGCCCTCGCCTGGACAGGAGTGGCAGCACTGGGTGTGCGCCAGTGGTTCCGTTGGAGCCCGCGCAGCTGACTACGACCGCCGACGAGCGGGGGACCGGGGGAGTTGGGGAAGTTGAGGACCATGAGCTTGAACACGAGCGTGGAGGACTGGGTGGAGCGGCTCGGCGGCCAGGACGGCCCCGAACGCTACCGCCGCTACGCTCTGGGCAGCGTCGGCTTCCTCGCCGTCACCGAGGTGGGCCTGTGGGCCGCCTGGGTGGCACAGTCGAGCGCGGAGGCGGCCTTCCTGGTACTCGTGGCCGCGCTGGGCGCCGTACACGCCACCCTCCAGTTCCTGCTCTGGCGTGTCGCGTTGCGCCACTACCTCGCCGTCGGCCCACGGCCCGTGTGGTTCACGGTGGCGTACACGGCGGTGACCCTGGCCATGGCGGCCCTGGCATGCGTGCTCCGGTCGTCCGGCCACATCGACGACGGTGACATGACGACCTTCACGGTGTGGCTGGTGATGTTCTTCGTCGGGCCGCCCGCGCTGGCGCTGCCACGCCGCCCGGGATCCGCGCTCGTGGCGGCCGTCACGGTCGCCTGCCTGGCCGGGGCGTTCGTGGCGGGACTCAGGGGAACAGCCCTGGTCCTCGTCATCAGTGCCAGCGGCCTCATGGCGCCGTTCATGGCCGTCGCGTCCCGGGCATCCGGCTGGAGCGTCCTGCTGATCGAGCAACTGGCCGCCGCACGCGAGACGCAGGCCCGCCTGGCGGTCGCCGAGGAGCGGCTGCGCTTCGGCCGTGACCTGCACGACGTGCTGGGCCGCAACCTCGCGGTCGTGGCGCTCACGAGTGAACTCGCGGCCCAACTCGCGCGCCGTGGCAGGCCGGAGGCGGTCGAGCACATGGTGGAGGTGCAGCGCATCGCACAGGAGTCGCAGCGTGAGATCAGGTCGGTGGTCCGCGGCTATCGCACCGCCGACCTGCACACCGAGCTCGCCGGAGCACGCTCGGTCCTGGAAGCCGCGGGCATCGACTGCCGCATCGAGTACGGCCCGGCGTCGCGGCTGCCCTCCGACGTCCAGTCGGCCTTCGGCTGGGTGGTGCGCGAAGGTACGACGAACGTGCTCCGCCACGCGCAGGGCGCGTCCCGCTGCACCCTGTCCCTGCGCACCGCGGGTCCGACCGAGGCCCTGCTGGTGATGGAGAATGACGGCGTGTCCGACGCGGAACAAGGCGCCGGCACAGGCCTGGCCGGGCTGAAGGAACGCCTGGCCGAGCTGAACGGCACACTGGTCACGGAGCAGAACCCCGGCGGATCCTTCCGCCTCACCGCACGCGTTCCCTGGGAGGAAGCCGAATGATCACGGTCCTGCTGGCGGACGACGAACACCTCATCCGGGGTGCCCTCGCCTCCCTCCTCGGCCTGGAGGACGACATCAGCGTCGTCGCCCAGGCCGCGACCGGCGACGAGGCCGTGGCGATGGCCACCGCGCACCGCCCCGACGTCGCCGTACTCGACCTCCAGATGCCCGGCCTCGACGGCGTGGCGGTCGCCGAGCGGCTCCGGACCTCCGTGCCCGGGTGCGCCACGATGATCGTGACCAGCCATGCCAGGGCGGGCGCGCTGAAGCGCGCGCTGAGCGTCGGCGTACGCGGCTTCGTACCGAAGACGGTGTCGGCGCACGACCTGGCGCAGATCATCCGTACCGTCCACACCGGCGGCCGCTACGTCGACCAGGAGCTCGCGGCCGACGCGATCGCGGCAGGCGAGTCACCCCTCACCCCTCGCGAGGCGGAACTCCTGTCGTACGCCGAGAACGGCGCCCCGGTCGCGGACATCGCCGCCCGCGCCTCGCTGTCCAGCGGGACGGTGCGCAACTACCTCTCGGCGGCGGCGATGAAGCTGGGTGCGGAGAACCGCCATGTCGCGGCCCGCATAGCCCGGGACCACGGCTGGCTGTGACGGGCGGGGCCCCGGGGCAGGCCCGCAGCCGCACCGCGCCCTGCCCGGCACCACGCCCCGGCCGGTGCCGCACCGGATCAGGGCGTGGCCGGGCAGTAGCCCTGCGGGCAGAACGAGGAGGCCGCCACCGAGGCCGACTCCGCGTACGTGGCGTCCCACTCGTCCTCGGGACCGGCGACGAGGACCACCCACGGCACCCCGTCCTCGGCGACGAACGCCCTCAGCAACGACCGCCGGACCGACCCGTCGTCGCGCGGCACGAGGTACTCCAGCTCGGCGGCCTGCGACGCGTCGGCGGTGTCGGGCTCCTCCAGCCGCAGACGCTCGTAACCGTCGGTCCTGCCCACCAGCCGGTCCGTCTCCTCCAGGGCGTCGTACGGCGTGTAGCCAGTCTCGGAGATCCGGTAGATCTGCAGGAAGCCCTCACCGCCGTCCGCCTCGTAGAAGACGACGGTGCCCTCCGTGCGCGGTTCCTCCCGTCGCTGCCAGTCCTCCCTGACCTGTACGCCGAAGCCCTCGACGTCCTCCTCCGCCACGAAGCCGGGCGGCGGCTCCTCGGCGGTGGGGGGCGCGCTCCCGGCGTCGCCCTCCTCGGTCCCGTCGGCACCAGGGGCTGTTCCCGTGGTCTCCGTACTTCCCGGGGAGGCCCCTTCGGACGCCTGGGCCCCGTGCGCCTCGTCGTCCCGGAACAGCAGCCGTCCTCCTCCGAAGGCGACCGTGCCCAGGACCGCCACCGCCACCGCGACGGCCACGACCCGCAGAGCCCGCTCCAGCGCGCGCGATTGGCTGTCGTCCGTAGCCGGGGACGGCTCCCACCGTTGCCTCGTGGCGTCCCACCCCCTCACGGAAGCATCCCCGTGATCACTCCGGTGGCCACCCCGGCCGCCGTCTGACCGGCCACGGATCCGGCCGCCCGTCCGGCCAGCGCAGCCAGCCGCCGCAGCCGGCCGGGTTCCACCCCGCCGGTGGCCTGGATCTCCCGCTCGGCCTCGGCGGCCTCCGTCTGCAGCTCACCCGACTCGCCGCGCAACAGCCTCAATGCGTCCACGAGTTGAGGTGTCGCTTCGATGAACCGCTCCGACCGGTCGGTGGCCCGCGCGCCCTGGCCCGACGCCGCCGCGCCGCCGGTCATCCGGCCGATGGAGATGCCGCCCGGGACCGGGGCCATCACGGGCGGCGGCCCGTCCGCGCCGCGCGGCCGGCCGATCCGCCTGCCGGCGTCCTCGGCCTCCGCCCGCGACCCGGCCGCGACCGCGCCTCCGTCGAACTCGCCGATGGCGATACCACCCGAAGGCTCCGCACCCGAAGGGTCACCACCCGACGGCTCCGCACCCGACGGCTCCTCGCCGGTGTCCGGCCCCCGGCCGGCACGCTCCGTCTCGTCACTTCCACCCATGTCGCCGCTCCCCTGTTCTCTCGTTCGCCGTACCCACGGTGCACACCGCGACCCGTCGTTCCCGCCGACCCGTCACCGGCCGTTCCGCCGGTCGCGCGCCTGCCGCAGCGCACCATCGGCCCGAGCCCTGGCCCCTTGGCCGGTCGCCACCGCGCCCCCGCTCATCGTCCCGATGAAGACGCCGCCGTTGCTCACCTGGACGATCTGCTGCTCCAGCTGCCCGGTGTCATGACCCTTCTCGCTCAGCGCCTGGAGCGCCCCCGTACCGATGCGCTCCTGGATCGTCCTCAGATAGCGGCTGACGTCCATCCGCTGGAGCGGTGACTCGTTGCGCACGGACGCCAGTTCACGTACGGACGCCGCGGCTCCTTCGGCAGCGGCTCCCGGCACGCCCCCCTGCCCGGAGCGGCGCGAAGCCCAGCGGAACGTGCTGTCCAGCGAGCGCGCGGCGGAGAACGCCGCCGCCACCCCGGCGGACGGTGCGGCCACCAGGGCCCGGGCCGCCGAGATCGCCGGATACGCGCGTCCCCGCTCGATGATGGCGTCCACGAGAGCGAACTCCGGCTTGAGCGGGTCCAGTACGTGCGGTACGACCTCCAGCACCAGCAGCTCGCCCTGGGTGTGCACCCGGATCAGTACGGAGATCACCATCTGGTGCTCCCAGGCGCTGACCCGGACCCGGAGGAAGTGCCGACGGGCCTCCCCGCCCTCACCGATGGAGGCGAGCCGGTGCATCGTCGTCGCGGCCTCCCCGTGATCGACCTCGTGTCGCGGGGGCCCGGACGGCAGATAGACCAGCTCGTCGATCTCGACATCCCTGAGACGGTCCAGACCGGACGACGGCACCGGGAGCCGGCCGAGATCGGCCAGCCTCTCCCGTACGCAGTTCAGCACCCCGGCCGCGGTGAGCGGCTCCGAGTCGGCTTCCGGCCGGCGACGCAGGTCCATCACGAGGGACCAGGGCTCCAACGCCCGCCCGGACCCGACGAAGGGCCGGTTCGGTTCGTACAGGACGACTCCGGAGTTCTGCTCCCTGTCGATGGCCAGGCCGATCTCCCGCAGCCACTCGGAACCGGTCGGTTCCTCCCGGGGCCGTTGCTCGAACGCCTCGATGCGGAGACGGTCGTACATCACCGTCTCGACCGCGTTGCGGTGCCGCCACACGGGGATCACCAGCAGCAGCGGGAAGACCACGGCCATCCAGTTCCCGGAGCTGTTCCACACGGCGGCGAGCGCCGCCGCCCAGTAGAGGGCCAGCAGGAGCCGGGGCAGGTAGGGCAGGAGGCCGACCCAGCCGGTGCGCGCGGGCAGCAGGCCGTCCAGGGAGTACACACTGGTGCCGCGCCCCGACACGTTCCGGACCAGCCACAGCAGTCCGCTGATGATCGCGTAGTTGAGCGCCCAGACGCCGGAGCCCGGATAGCGCTGGACGTAACCGCCCTCCTGGAACAGGTCGGTGGGGAGGAAGAACTGGCGTTCCGTGTAGCTCTGGCCGTACCCGTCGGCCAGGCTCCAGGAGGTCATCCAACCGAAGCCGTCCCCGTACAGGTCGGTCAGCCAGAAGACGGTCCACAGCAGCGCGACGAGGCCCCCGGCCTGCAGTTCGAGCCTGCGGGCCCGCAACGCGTGCGCCAGCACGGGGACCACGTCGACCCCGACCGACGGCGCCACAGCCCTTCCGTCGTGTTCGACCAGTTCCTCCACGACACGGCGCCGGAAACGCGCCTGGAGATACGGACCCGCGCAGAGCAGGCGGGTGGTCCCGGTATGGGAGTACCGGCTGTGGGATGGCCCCGGGCCGTTCGGCTGAGCAGGAACCGTCAAGGTGGCCCCAATTCCTCTTCATAGCCGCGGATTACGGCGAGACGATTGCTACGAGGCGCCAGACTCTAGAGCAACCGCTTCACAGTGCGCCACACAAATGTCACAGTGCGCACTTGATGAGTGAGCATGGGTACGGCACTCGTGAGGTCCCTCCGAACGGTCCGGCACAGCGGCACGGCAGTACACGCGTCGAGCGCGGACGCTTCCGAAGGCTCAGCCCCGACGGCACGGAGGCGGTGCCCGCGATACTGCCCCGTCGGCCCTGTCGGCAAGCACACGGAACGGGTAAGGGTTGCCGGTGAGCCGTCCCACGCCGAAAGGAGCGCCGTGCGCGCACATGAGACACAGGCCGTCACACGGGCCGACCGCCCGGTCGGGCGCTCCTCCGCGAACGCGCGGAACAGCGCGGCCGACCGCCTGCTGCACCTCCAGCGACTGGCGGGGAACGCGGCTGTCTCGCGCGCGGTCGAGGAGGAACGCCACACGCACGGATCCGGCTGTGGCCACCCGGAACCTGGGCAGGCCGACGAGGGCCCCGCCGTCCAGCGCCGGGTGTCGGTGGGCGAGGCTCTCGCGTCACCGGGCAGCCCGCTGGAGCCGCGCATCCGGAGCCGGGCGGAACAGGCGTACGGGATGAGCTTCGACCACGTCCGGGTGCACACCGGCCCGGTCGCGCAGCGGTCGGCGGTGCAGTTCGGCGCCATCGCGTACACCACCGGTTCGGACATCTTCAGTCAGAAGCCCCGCCTGGACGACGAGACGATGTTCCACGAGGTCGACCACGTCCACCAGCAGGCCATGGGACCGGTAGCGGGAACCGACCACGGCGGGGGCGCGAAGGTCTCCGACGAGAACGACGCCTTCGAGCGACGGTCTGCCGCCAACGGCCGCCGACTCGCCCAGGGCATGGCCCCTGACCTCACACCACCCGGGGCGTCCGGGCACTCCGCTTCCGTCTAGCGTGCACCTGACGCAGCCGGGGGAGCCGCGGTGGCGGTGCAGCGCAAGGGGCACGAGGAGTTGAAGAAGCAGATCAAGAGCCCGCCCTCCACAAGCGCCACGTGGAAGTCCTTCATCGGGAGGCCCGCCCCCATGAGCGCGCTGACGGAACCGGTGCGCACCGCGATCGATGCCTACGACAGCGCCACCGAACGCGACCCGATGCGCTGTCTGGAGTTGCTGGGGGAGATCCAGAGCCAGGCCATCGGAGTCGTGGAAAGGGCGGGCAAGGCGGATCGGAAGTACCTGGAGGAAGCGCTGGATGTCATCAGGAACGAGGTGGAACTCCTCGGTGGCCAGGTCGACCGCGACAGTCGGATGCCTGCCGAAGCAGCGGTCCCCTACAAGGACATGACCGACCGGGGGGCCCTCTGGAAGGACGAGGCTTCCCTGTACGGAACCGGCAGACTGGGCATGGAGGGCGCCAGTTACGTGCGTGAGATGTCGGAGATGAACCGAGCGGACCAGCGCGGGGAGATCGGCCCGAGCGAGGCCCCCTGGATTCAGGATGTCAGGACGAAGTTGACGAGCGCGCTGCAGCAGAGTGTGGTCGCTCACTACACCCCGCTGGCTCGCAGTAAGGGGATCGAGGAGTCCGCCGACAAGAGCCTGAAGTCGAAGACGAAGCTCGACCAGGGGAGCATCGGCGACAGTCACAACACCATGAACGTCGACCAGTTCATGCTCGCCAACGACGGCTTCGTCTTCTTCTACATCGAGCCCGCGGGCATGCAGGGCCGCAAGTCACGCTTCGGTGTGGGCAAGGAGGGCGAGGGCCCGAGTTCCCGTATCGAACTCGGACTGGAGGAGTCCGGACTGCTGAGCCAGGGCTGGCTCATGCTGAGCGACTTCGTCCAGCGCGATTACCCCACAATGCACACCGCGCCCGACAAGCCGGACCAGTTGGTGAGCGAGGCGTCCAAGGGCAGCCCCTCCGAAGCGACGCGGCGGTTCACGCGGGGCGAGCTGAGCGAGGAGGAGATGCAGGACTCCTTTGCCGCCTTCGAGCACATCAACAACGTGGAGGAGCGGCAGGCACATCGACTGGCGCGCCAAATGGCCCACATGGACCGGGGTAACCAGATGTCCTACGCGGGGTCGAAGGGCAAGCTGGTGCGCCCCGAACTCCTCCACAACAACATCCTCGCGGGTTCCGACATCATCCCCGGACTGGTCGACCGGGCCGTGGTCGAGATCCTGCGACTCGATCAGGTCAATCCCCCGATGGCGCAGAGGCTGAAGGGGATGAGCGGTGCCGAGTTGCTGGACTTCCTGCTGCGCGACCTGTTGAGGCCGCAGGCGATGATCCCCAACTCGGTGGATGTGTCCAAGGCCAGGTTCAGCACCGTCGATGCCTCCTGACACGCACGCCGCGTCCCCTCGCCGACGGGCCCGGCACGCTGTGGTGGGCTGCTGCTCGGCGCCTGTGACCGCTGGAAGCCCCAGTATGTTCGCCAGCAGGCGCCGGGCGCGGTCCGCTGCCCCCGTGGCGCCGAGCGTGCCGGCGTCCTCGGCCAGAACCCGCCAAGGGGACCGCGCGAGGAGGCGGTGGGTCAGCTCCGCCTCGTGACGGAGGTGGTCGGCGGCGGACGCGAGGAGCCCTCGGCCGACTGGCGGGCCAGGCGGGCCCGGCGGGGTCAGGCGGGGCCGTGGGTGGCCCCCCGCGTCGGCTCAGGACTGTGGACTCGATGGGAAATCGCAGACAGTCAAACCGCCCCATATCGAGCTAGTTGTTGTCCGCTCTTTCCCTATGACGCCACGACCGGGCGGTTCGGGACGGCGTCGTGGGGGCTGCCCTCGCCGCGAATGTGGCTGTCCGTCGTCGGAGGGCGTTGGTCTTTGCCGGGCTGGCGCTGTGAGTGACAGCGCCGCTGCGGTGACGCAGGCGCTCGCACTCCGGCGACGGACAGGAAGCCCCGGGCCGGCCTGCGTCCTCAGCCGCCGCAGGGCGCGAGTTCGTCGGTGGGTGAGCGCGCCTGCGACTACCTGCGCACACCAGGCGTTGGCCCTGCGGCCCGACGTGAAGACGCATCCGTTCGGCCGGTGGGTGCCTGGCGGGCCGGCCACCGGCCGCGCACCTCGTACACCGCTGCCCAGGCGCCCGATTCCGTGTCCACGACCACCTGCTCGGTTCGCTCGTTGCGCGAGCCGGAACCGCTGGGCGCGCGGCGCCGCGAACTGGGCGACGGACCGGGCGTTTACGCGTCCAGTGCTTCCCTTCTGACGTCCGTCGGCTCCGGCTCGGTGTCACCCAGCCCGGGGAACAGCCCCAGCGAGGAGCCTGGTGAGGGCGGCCGAGCATGAACGGCACCTGTCCGCAGCCCTCGGGCCAGATCGAAGGCGTCGAGGGACCGGAGGGGGGCGCGCCGGATGTCCGGTGGGCAGAAGACGGGCGCGTAAGAGACGTTCTTGTACGCAGCCGGGCGGTCAGCGAGTCCCCTTGCGTACGGGGGCATGTGCGTGCGGAGAAGGGTGCCCGGCGAGCAGTGCGTACTCCGCCCAGACCGTCTTGCCCGGGCCGACGCGGTCGCGTACGCCCCAGCGGGTGGTGAGGGCGTCGACGAGCACCAGGCCACGTCCGTGGTCCTCGTCGAGGGCGGGCACGGCGTGGGTCGGCTGAGCGGGGTGGGTGTCGGACACCTCGATGCGGATGACCCCCCGGTAGGCGTCGTGCGTGAGGACCAGTGCGAAGTCCCGACCTGCTACGCGGCCGTGCAGCGCGGCGTTCGCGGCCAGTTCGGCCACGACGAGCGTGACGGCGTCGTGGTCGCCCGTACCGCGAGGGTGTCCCCACTCGGCCAGCTGAAAATCGGCGAGCAGGCGGGCGAGGCGTGCTCCACGCCGGGTGGCGGAGAAGCGCTGGGCAAACACCCGTGCGGGGGCTGGGGATTCGGGGTGAAAGGTGGGCATGGGGTTCAGCCTGGAGTGGAGAAAGGGCCTGTGACAGGCACGGCGCCGATACAGACCGACCTGTACCGGCTCACGCGCTGGACCGGGTGGGTCACGTTACGTAACCATGGGTGCGGCCGAGCGGTGGCGCAGCACGGACGACGCACGGTACGGCACGAGTGGGCCCTGCGGACGGGTCAAGCACAGGGAAAGGCGGCCACGGGATGGCTACGGACAACGACGGTGGCAGGGGCGGGGGCAACGGAAACTGTGGTGAGCCGGAGGTGTCCGACGCCCTGAGGACCTTCGGGGCGGTACTCAAGGCACTGCGGGACGAAGCCCGCCTTACACAGGAGCAGTTCGCACCCCTGGTGCAGTACTCGGCGGCGTACATCGCGAAGATCGAGCAGGGCAAGCGGTTCCCGCCGAGGGACCTGCTGGAGCGCTCGGAAGCGGTACTGGGGGCTGCGGCGGCCCGGGTACTGGCGGCGGCGGCAAGAGGCCTGACACGGAAGACGGGCCTGGCTTCGTGGTTCCTGCAGTGGGCGGCAGTCGAGGAGGAGACGACGTCGCTCTACACCTACGAGTGCAGGGTCATCCCCGGCCTGCTGCAGCCCGAGCCGTACATTCAGGCGGTCTTCGACCGCCATCTGCCCCCGCTTACCCGGGAGCAGTCAGAACGCCAGGTGGCGGATCGATTGGCCCGCCAGCAACTCCTCATCGACCGCCCCAACACCACCTTCAGTTTCGTCATCGAACAAGCCCTGTTGGAGCGGCGTCTGGGTGGTGAGCGGGTGACGAAGGCACTCCTCGACCACTTGCTTCTCGTCGGGTGCTACCGCAACGTGGAACTCCAGGTGATGCCCTTGGTCCAGGAGGACCACGCCGGCTTCGAAGGCGAAATGTACCTGGCCGAAACTGCCGACCACCGGTGGGCCGGATACGTCGAGGGGCACGGCACCAGCATCCTCATCAACGATCCGAAAGCTGCAAGTCACATGCTCCAGCGCTATGGCAAGATGCGCTCGCAGGCCCTGAGTCATCAGGACACGACGAGCCTGCTGGAACAGATGCGAGGAGGGCAATGAGCACCGCGGAACCGGTCTGGTTCAAGAGCACCTACAGCGGAGGCGGAGGGGACAACTGCGTCGAGGTCGCCATCAGCCCAGAGGCCGTACTGGTCCGGGACTCCAAGGACACGCAGGGGCATGCACTGACTGTCTCGTTTCACGCATGGTCCGCGTTCACGCTGCTGACTGCGGCTTCCCACGTCTGACGTCATCGGCGGAGGGGGCAGCCGGTACGGCGCTCGGTTTCCGGCACTTCTGTCCCACGCGGTCAACCGCTGTCGCCGCAGGCACCGACCTGAGCACGGAGGCATGCTCCGGCCGGGCCGATCACGAACCGGGGCCGGTCAATCGTCCGCTACTTGAATCATCATGGCGAAGACCTCTCCGTTCGTCCCGGCGATCAGGCTGTCGAAGACCGGTGTCACCGAGTTGGTAGCGCCGCAGTCGGAGTCGTGGTTGGTCCACCATGTCGAGCCCTGGCCCAGCAAGCCCACCACTTGCTTCGCGGCGAATGCGGCTACGTCGTTGTCCATGAGGCGGTGCGATGGCCAGACGATGTCGCGCGTGGCGACGGAAACCATGAATGCCGCGGCCTCATCGACTTCGATGGGCTCCAGGCTGTGCACGATACGCAGGGGCGTCGGTAGTTCCTGCACCATGAGAAAGCGCTTCCAGGCCACGTCGTCGAAGACGCTGCCGAGCAGTCCATGGATCTGCGTAGTCAGCTCAGTAATGTCGGGGAACGCCTCGGCGAATCGACCGACCCGGACATACACGCGCGATTCCGAAACCATTGCGGCCATGTGTCCGCCCAGTTCGGCCAGCAGAGCATCGGTGGACGACATCCCACCATTCTGCTGTACCTGGCCGGGGAAGGGACCTGATCAGGCGGTCGGGGCGCCCTGCCTGCTCCCGACCGCCTGCGCCTTCGGGTCAGAGGGTGAAGAAGCCCGGCACCCGACCATCCGGCGTCCCCACCAACGCGGCGCGGTCGAGCAATATGTTGTTGTTCTCGCAGCTCGTTTCGGGGAGGAGTAGACAGGCGTGGCAAGCGGCCATGTTCAGGCTGTCCGCGCCGCTCGCCTCCGCCTCCATGCACAGAGGGTCGTTCGAGCACCAACTCGCTCTGCGTAGAGCGGCCTGGAGGGAAGAGGCGAGGCGGCCAGGTTCCCCCTGCGCGACGACGCCGCCGAGACTGCCGGCGGAGTCACTGGTGGCTGTGTAGATCAACACACCCGCCATGTTCTCCTCGCTGTAGAGCCGTTCTCGCAGGGACGCTGCCGGATAGCCGCCGTCCAAGCTCCATTCGTTGATCAGTATGTGGGCCAAGGCGTGCAGAAGGAGGAAGCGAGGAGTGGCGGGTGAGGGAGGAATCGGCTTGTCCGAGTCGCCGGCCCGTGCCGACAGCAGCCTCTCGTGGTTCTCGCGGATCCGAGCGGCGCGAGCGACCTGAGCCGGTTGCTCCTCCCATGCCCGCAGTCGCTCCTGATCCAGGCGAAGGAACACACCCTCACCGCTCACTTCGAATGCCGGAAGCCACCTCGGCTTCGCCAATGAGATCGCTGCCTGGCGAAGCTGGGAGTCGGCCGGACTCGGCTCCTCCACCCTTCGGAACGACTGCAGCGCCCGTACCTCACGCAGTCGCTTGACCAGCATCACCTGGGCCAGCCCGTGTGACGAGCGCAAGGTGCCGAGCGGGGCGAGAGGGGGTTCGCAGACGAACTCCTGTTCTTCCGTGGCATCTTCGGGGTGAGGCGTGGAGAGGCTTCGGTACTCGCCCTCGTAGAGCTTCCGCCGGTAGTCGCCGACACGCTTGGCGGCTTCCGTCTCATCGACCTGCTCCTCGGCGGCGATCTCGTCCGCTCGCCTCCGCTGCACCTCCGCCACGACGTCGTCGTCAGTGTATTTCGGGTGGTGGAGAAGCAGTTTCATGACGCGTACGAACGTCTTGATGGAGGCGGGGTCCTCTTCCCTCAAGCCGTCGTAGAAGGGTGCTACGAGTTTGGCGATTCCCTGACTGTACGGAGGGATGGACAGGGCCGAGTGCATGACCGGGAACCAGACCGAGGAGGAACCACGCTGGAGGGTGCGGGGTGGCTCCTGGCAGCTCTCGGCCGGAGCGTCCTTGAGCCAGGGGCGGCGGCCACTGCACCGGATGCCGAGGTCCCGGAGGGCCTGGCGTCGGAACGACCCTTCCATGGAGACCTTCTCCACGCCGCAGCTGCAACCGATCTGCACGGCACGCAGGGATGCGGTCGAGCCGTCGGCCTGGAAGGTCAGTTGGCCCCCACAGCTGCCGGTGCCCGTCCGGTTACCTCGGTGGACCCACTTCCAGTAGGGGAAGTCCTCCAGGTGACCGTGGGTGCACGCCATCACGAAGCGGGACGGGACCAGGCTTTCCAGGCATGTCGAGCACTCGGCCCGGCCGGCCGGAGAGTTGAACTTTCGGAAGGGCTGCAACTGATGGCAGTGAGGGCATGAGTACATCTCCGGGAAGCGCACCGCTCGTACCCCGTCCCGGGCCGAGTCGGCATCGGGAGCGGGAGGCATCCGGAACCCGGAGACTCCCAGTTGCTGAGCCAGACGCGGCTCCGAGATGAAGGGGGCCTCGGAGATGTCCCACGAGTCGATGCCCCGGATGAGGAAGGACTCGTTCTCCACAGCGATCATGGCTCCGACGCCGTAGGTCGTGATGAGCTGGGCGCGACGGATCTCGCCGAGCTTGCGAGCGCTTCGTGCCGCTGTCGAGGGGAGGCCGCGGCGGCGGGTGCGGGGCGGTACGGGACCCATGGTCAGCGCTCCTCGAAGAAGGTGGACGAGGCGTCTACGTCGCGCAGACTCCACAGTGTTTTCCATGGCGAAACGGTGGCCGACTCGTCGTCGTAATTGGCCAGCAGCGCGGGTCCGCGCGAGGCACGTGTTGCCTCGTAGACGAGGTTCGGGTGGTCGTGCGCCTCGCTCCTCCACCATTCGATGAACTGCTCGAAGGCCGCGGTGGTGGCTTCGAGCTCGGCCTCCTCGACCGTCGCGACCCGGGCGAGGAGAACCCTTCCGACTTCGTCGTGGAGATCGGTGAGGAAGTCCTCCACGCGTGCGGCCGCGTCGTTGGCCCGTGCGGCAGGCAGCATCAACCGAGCCAGAGCCACCACCACGGCGTGCAGGCCTCGGTCACGGGCTCGTGCGGAGAAGGGTGTGACGCTCGTGGACTCCACCTCGCGGTACAGGGCGGAGTGGAAACTCTGGAAGTCCTCGTAGTGGGAACGGTCCCTGGACCTGGTGGAGTTGAGCATGATCGCGACGAGGCCGGGGTGCTGTCGGCCGACGCGACTTGTCGCCTGGATGTACTCGGCGGTGGTCTGCGGCTGCCCCATCACGGCCATCAGCCCGAGTCGGTCGACATCTACACCGACGGAGATCATGTTGGTGGCCAGCAGTACGTCAAGTGCGTCCGGGCTGGGGTGCCGTCGCTCGATGTCCTTGAGGCGGCGGGAGATGTCACTGGCGTTCGCTCGGCTGCTCAATTCCGTGAGAGCGTCAGCGCGACGCGCCTTGAGGGCGTCCCGCGCCGCGAGATGACCCAGCCGTTCCTGGACGTCGTCGAGGACCTGGAGCTCCGCCGCAGACAGCAGGCGCAGGCTGTTGAAGTAGCCGACCAAGGTCCAGTACGCGTCCTTCACCTCGGGAGGAGCGTCATGGGCATGCGCCCGGTGAAGCAGCGCCGCGTACACCCGGATCAGCAAGGTGGCCTGGCTGGTGCTGGAGGTCAGGAGGCCGACGTAGCAGCGGGCCGCCTTGCGTTCGCGAGGCGTCTCGACGGCGAACCAGGAGTCCCTCGCGTCGAGGCCGCCGGGCGGAAACTGCTCCACCCTACGGTCGAACAGGCGGGTGCCCTGCTCGCCGGCGCGTCGGATGGTCGCGGTCGATGCGATGACCTTGGGGCGCTCGGCCAACGCATCGACGGCCGTTTCGTACAGGCCGGTGAGCGTACCGAGCGGGCCGGAGATGAGGTGCAGCTCGTCCTGCACGATGAGTTCGGGCGGCCTGACCCCGTCGATGTCCCGGTTGAACAGAGCCGCTGAGGCGGGGCGCCAGGGCATCGACGCGAACTTGTCCACCGTCGCGATGACCAGGGTCGGACGATGGGCGTAGACGGCCTCGTCGACGAGATGCACCGGCAGTCCTCGGCGAAAGGGGCAGCTCCCTGAGGGGCAGTTCACCGTCATGCGTACGGCGTTCCTGTCGACCGCGTAGTCACGGGGGCGCATCGGCTCACCGCACCACGGGCAGTTGCGCAGTTGCACCGGGTTCTCCGTCTGCAACTGGAGGTTCTCGTGGCGTACGAGGTCGGCCAGCTTGCTCTCGGCGGCCGTCAGCGAGTTGGGAGTGGCCGAGCGGCCCACCCACATGCCGATGGAGATCTCCTCGTGTCCCAGCCGCTCCGGGTCGGCGGCCCGCAGCAGGTCCATGGCGCAGATCAGTGCTGCGGCTCTCTCGAACTGCTGGAGCGTGAGCAGCCGGAGCGTGTACCGCATGAGAACGGTGACACCCGCCCCTGCGGATCCGTCCCGCAGCCTTCGGAAGAAGGTGGTGAAAGCGATCAGCCCGAGATATGCCTCCGTCTTACCGCCGCCTGTGGGGAACCACAGCAGGTCGGAGACCTCCCGGTCGTTGTGTTCGGGATCGACGATCCCGGCCAGGCAGAGCAGCATGAAGGAGAGTTGGAAGGGCCGCCACCGGCCGGCCTGTTCGTCCGGCCGGCCGGACCTGCCCCCCTTGATCCACACGGTACGTGCTCGCTGGTCGGCCATGGCGAGGTTCGCCAGCCGGAACGCGCGCATGATGTCCGGTCGCTCGGCGTCCTCCAGCAGATCCACGCCCTCACGCATCCGGCGCAGAGCTCGGCGGCACAGCAGGATCTGATCCGCCGCAGCGGTGCCGTCCTCCGTGCCGCTCAGCAGACCGGCCTGCTCCTCCTGGGTCAGGATCCAACGCTCGTACCCTGCCAGCAGGGCGCGCAGCGCCGACACGACCTCATGCGTCGGGTCTGTTCCCAACCCATACATGGTCAGCGGCTTGTCGTCGATCCCAGGGTTGGAATCGGTCAGCAGCACCTCGTGGGAAGGGACGAACTCCGTCCGCAGGGCGGTGACCGTAGGACGTTCCGTCGATACGGCGCCCACGGGAGGCGGCGTCCAATCCCAATATGCCGCGCATCCGTGGCCGATGGCGAAGCTCGGCACATGGCGGTGCAGGAGCCTGCTCAGCGCCTGCTCCGGGTCGACCGCTCCGAGAGTGGTGGGCCGCACCACGAACATCGGGCTGGTGCCGTCCTCCGCGGTGATGCTCAGCACCGGCTGGTAGAAGCAATGCGCGTCACGGAGGTCGTACCGGCCGACCTCGAGACTGTTGACGACCGTGGCCGTCACGGTCACGGTCCCGTCCGTGGAGCGGGGGCGGACCAGCACACGCAGTTCCAGCCCCGGGTGAAGAACGAAGGCGTCGAGCAGCCCGGGGCGAGTGACGTCCACATCGACGGGCTCGATCCGCAGGGCGGAACGCCGCCAATGCTCCCGCTGGGCCTTCGTGCTCCGCGCCTCGGTCCGCTTCGCGGCCACCGGCTTCCCCTCGGCGTCCTCGGGAAGGTAGACGGCGGTGCTCACGGTCAACCGGATCCGTTCCGAGACGGCCGGGTCGACGGCAAAAGTGAGGCCGATGGACGACGGCATCCGCACGTTCGCCAGCGAGACGCCCAGATCACCCGGTCCTTCCTCGATGTCCCGACGGACGCCGAGCGGCAAGGTGTCCAACCCGTCCCGCTCGGACTCCAGCTCGCCCTGTTCGGTCGTTCCGGCCTGGGCGGCGCTGCCGGCCCCGTCCGGACGGGAGCGCGGGAAGAGCACACCGACCGGATACATGGTGATCGGCGCGTCATCCGTGAGCACCTCGTCCACCCCACCCACGGGGCCGAGCAGGTCCTGACGGAGGGCCTCGACGAGCGAGTCGCGCATCTCGTAGTGCGCCTGGTGGGCCGACCCGCTCATTCTGTGTTCCCCTCGGAGTCGTTCGCGTACCAGTGGAAGCGCCCCAGGCCGCACAAACGGGGGGCGACCCAGGCGCCGTGCGAGCCCAGGCCTGCGGCTTCGGTGGCGGCGGTGCTGCCCGCCACGCCCTCCACGCAGTCGATCCTCAGGCCGGTGATCAACGGCGGCCATCGATCGACCTCGGAGCGGGAGGTGCGGCGCAGCAACCGGGTCAGGTCCGTTCTGAAGCGTTCGGACACCATGGCGATCTGTCGCCCCCCGGCCACCACCGCGTACGGAGGTGACTGGTCCGAGTCGACAGGGATGTCGTGCAACAGGACCAGCTCCGCCTCGGCACCGGCGGCGACATCGGTCACCAGATGACGTCGGAGTTCCTCTGCGTCCTGCTGGAACCCCTCCGTGCCGGGGGGCTGTTCGTGGGAGACGTCCGAACCGATCAGCTCGATCCCGTTACGGGCCCAGGCACTACGACCGCCCAGGTACCAGCGGTCGATCCTCTTGTCCTTCCGGACGAGCCACGAGTTGGGTGCGTCCAGGACGTAGAGATCGTCCCGGGCCCGCGTCATGGCCACATACAGCAGCCGGGCCTCGGCAGCCGGATCGTAGTCGTACTTCTTCTTCCTGACGGGAGCCGGCTCCTTCAGTGTTCGTGGTTCGACGATCAGGACCCGATCGAACTCCAAGCCCTTGGCCCGGTGCATCGTCGATATCACGAGCGAGGAAGGCGGCGCCGCGGTGAGCTCATCCGGCAGCCGCCCTTCGGCGACCGCGCGGTGCAGTGCGACGACATCGAGGGTTCCCCGACCACGGCCGCGCGCCACCTTCCGTACGGACCGCCACAACGCTTCCGGCACGCTGCCGGCGGGGATGGGCAGGTCTGCCAGCAGTTCCTCGAAGCGTTCCCTGGTGAGGGCGGTCGTGCCGGTCGCGGCGAGGAGCTCGGCGATCCAGACAGGCGTGGAGCGCTCGCGGGCCGAACGCTGCAGTGTGTGCGGCACGTCGGCTGCGGCCAGGATGCCGGACAACGTCAATGCCTGACCGTTGTCGCGGCACAGGATGGCAGTGGTGTCGGGATAGTCCCGGAGAGCCGCCAGTACGAACTCGTCCTCCAGGCTCCCGAAGTTCGGCGTCGACAACAGCAGCGCACGGAGATCACCGTGGATACGCTCCGCCTCGCCACCGGCCGCAGCCGGATCGCGGGGCAGTCGCTGCAACGGGGTGCCGTACGGCAGAGCCATCCGAGCCGTCTCGCCACGGGCCCGGAAGTTGTCGCCCAGGTGGAGCTCCACGAGCTCCTCGCCGAATGTGGCTCGCACCCACTCCAGGAAGCGGTCGGTCTCCTCGGCGCGCTGTTCCGGATCGGACACCTGAAAGCCGTACACAGCCTGAGCCGAATCCCCCACCACGGTGAAGCCGCTGTTCTCCTGGAAGCGGTCCAGCAATGCCTCGACCATCTCCCGACGTACGCCGACGAGGTCCTGGACCTCATCGATCACCACATGCGCGGGCACGTACTCGCCGCCCTCGACCGCACCCTTGTCGATCGCCTCGGTGGCCGCCTCTATGCGGCTGTCGAAGGTGTACGTCCCCCAGTCCACGTCCGGATAGGCGCGGTTGAGCAGTGCGGCGGCCCAGCCGTCGAAGGTCTGGACACGGATGCGCTGTGCGGCGGCGGCGTGCCGTTCGATCCGCTCCGTGAGCTCGCGTACGGCGGCACGGGAGAAGCTGAGTACCAGGATCTCCCCGGCCTCCAGCTCCTCGCGCTCCACCAACACGTCGAGTCGTCGCACGAGGGTGTGTGTCTTGCCGGCGCCCGCACCGGCCGTGACCAGGACCCGGGCATCCCAGGGTTGCTCCACCACGGCTTGCTGCGCGGGGGTGAGCGGGTGCTCTGCGGGGAGGACGGGTGTCACTGGGCCTCGTCCCACAGGTACTCGAACTCGGTGAACGCGAGCTCTTCACCGTAGTTGGTGATGTTGTCACGTACGTTCAGTATCAGGCAGCTCTCCTTGCCACCGTTCTTCGGGCCGCGCAGACCACGTCCGATCATCTGCTGGTAGATGTTCGGACTGTAGGTCGGCCGCGCGACGACCACCGCCCGGGTGGCCGGTGCGTCGAAGCCCTGCGTGAGCACGCCGTAGTTCGTGAGCACCTGGGTCCTGCCCTTGCGGAAGTCGCTGATCCGCTGGCGGCGTTCGTTCGTGGGCGTGCTCGAGTCGATGGCCGCGGCCTTGATGTCCCTGTCACCCAGCTTGGCCGCGAGCAGCTTGGCATGGGCGACGGAGGTGGCGAACACCAGCACCGGCCAGTCGGACGGCATGGCGGCGATCTCGTCGACGATGCGTTGACTGCGGTCGTGGTCCTCGGCGAGCCGCTGTTCCGCGCCCTTGGGCAGGGTGGCGAACGTGTCGGACTGGGCACGCTCGTCAGCTGTCAGGGCGATGGCGGCACCCTTCAGCTCTCGGTGTCTCACCTGGGCCAGGACTCCGATGTGCTGCAAGGACTTGATGGCGACGGACAGGTCGCCGTCGAAGACCCCCGTGTCCAACCTGTTGCCGAAGCGCTGAACCAGAAGTCGGGTCAGTTCCGCGTTGTTCTTGTACGGGGTCGCGGTCAGACCGACCAGGTGCCGGCTGGTCCGGTGATGGGTGAGGCCGAGCTGCTCCAGGAGACGTGTGTAGCGCTTGGACATCGCGGTGTGTGCCTCGTCGACGATGACGAGCGAGGCCGCCTCCCGCAACCAGGTGTAGTTCTCCTCCGTCAGACAGCGGTCCAGCTTGGCGTCGGTCGCGACGACCAGATGGGGTCGTCCGTCGACCGGAGTCGCCTCGTTGGACGCCCACAACCTGCTGATGACCAGAGGGTGTTCAGGGCCCACCTTCGACCACACGAAACTCCAGCTCTGCACGGCCTGCTCGCACAGCTCTTCGGTCTGAGCGATCCACAGGACCGGGCCCGGAAGACTCTCGCGGTCACGGATCCAGCGGATCACGCCTTCCGCCGTGACACGCGTCTTTCCGGCTCCGGTCGGCAGGCTGAGCATGCCGCGCTGCGGCATCGGGTTCTCCAGCAGGCCCAGAAGTGCTTGGGCGAGGTCTTCCTGATAGGGGTGCAGGGCCGGGAACTCGATCGGCCCTTCCACCTCCAGACGGGCTTCCAAGGAGGGCACCTGGGCGCCGGCGAAGGAGTCCGGGAACCCGAGATCGGTGACGAAGAGCAGGGCCTTCTGGCCCCCGCTGAAGGACGCGGGCGCCCGGGTGGGGAAGTTCAGCGTGAGATCGTGGGAGTGAATCCGCAGGATCGCCTCGCCATGGGCGTTGAACGCCATCTCGGCGACGCGTCGAAGGCTCGGCTCGCTCCCGTGCTCGTGGAGCTCGCTCTCCATGAGCCCGGGCGGAAGCCCGCCACGCAGGGCTTCCTCGCCGAGGAGGAGAGCGATCTTGTCGATGACGCTCTCGGCCTCCCGGACCTCGCGCAGCCGCTTCTGGAGGGCCTGATCGTGCTCCTGCCTCTCCTGGAGGGCGAGGGCCTGGCTGCAACCCGCGAGCCCGAAGCCCCATTTGAACTCCTCGTCCGCGGCCTGGAGCACTTGGAGGCGGTCGAGGGAGTCCAGGACGAAGAGGGTCTGCCCCTTCCTGGAGAACGTGAGGGGCTTCCGTTTGCTCCCCATGGGCGTACGCATCACATGCGTGAGCTCGGAGCAGCGCTGGATCTTGTAGTTGTTTCCTGCCTGGCCGAGGCGGGCCTTGACCGTGGGGAACTCCTCGATGAGGGAGGAGGCCCGCCCGATCTTCACCGCGTCGATCTCCCGGCTGATGACGTCGGAGACCTTGAGCATGCCCCAGTCCTCGATCATCGCCTTTGCGGAGGCGGCGTCGGACTTCTCGGCGACGAGCAGCGCAGGGAGTCCCTCGCGCACGAGTTCCTTGAATTCCGAGTCTCCCGTCGCGACGGCGATCTCGTTGTCCGGGCGTCCTTCCCAGGAGTTCCCCACTCGGCACCGGGTGAGCACATCGTCCGGGAACTCGAACTCGACGCGGTGCAGCAGGGCATAGGCATGCCCGATGAAGGCGTCGTCCTCGCTCTGCAGGAGTAGGTCCAGCAGCTTGCCCCAGCGACCGGCGGGGACCTCATCGGTGGTCGTGGGCATGCCCAGCCGGCGCGCCGCCTCGTCCGAGATGTCGGCGACGGGCAGCACGGAATGGAAAGCCTTGAGCTGGGGACCGACGGCCTCGGACACGCGGGTCAGACCCATGGAGGTGCGTACGAGGCCGTGCCTGGAGATCATCCAGCGCAGCGGAGACACCACGGGGGTGCGCGTGTTGCCGTTGGTTCCGTACCGCATCTGCCAGTGCTGCGAGATGTCGGACGCCGGCAGGGCGGACACGAAGGCGCCGCGGCCTTCGTCGGACAGCACCGGCAGGAGGTGCAGCGGGCCCAGGGTCGCGGCGCCCTCGACGACGAGTCGGGAGATGTTGGGGCGGGGTGCTGTGCTCGGCAGGCCGCGAAGGTGCTTCTCGTGCACAGCCTGTCGGTACTCCTCGAACCAGGTCTCACCCTGTGGCCGATGTCCGCCGGTCGGACGGTCGGACAGCCCGAAGTCGCGGAACACGGGCCTGTCGCTGTCGTGGAAGTCCATGTCGACGGTGATGCCCTTGTCCCGGCTCCCGTCGGCGGGTACCACCGGTCCGGGCAGGAGACAGTCGCGCATCGGTCGGTACCGGCCGTCCAGGGTCCGGACGCGCAGCGTGTGCGAGGGCTTCGGCACCTTCGCGCGGATGCGCTCGGTCTGCGCGCTGCCTCCGGCGCTCCTGAGCAGAACCCAGAAGTTGGACCAGGCGGCGGTGTCATAGGTGGCGAAACCCTGGTCGAGGACGCCTTCGAACCGTCCCTGCGCGTCGGCGACCCTGATGCCGATGTTGTGCAGGTGCCTGGCCATCTCGGGTCGATCCGAGATCGACGGGTGCACATAGACCATGTCGTCACGGAGGGTGTCGGCCGAGGTCCGGTGGTAGATCTCTCCGGCGACAGGTGCGACCATGCCGTGGCCCTCGGTCAGGACGATCTTCGCCCGGCGAGCTGCGGCGGTGATCGCTGAGTCCTCGCGCAGCCGTGCGGCCTGGTCCTTGAGCACCATCAGCGAGAAGATCTCGATGGCGTGGGTCGAGGCTTCCGCCGAGCCGTCGGAGACGAGAGCTTCGAGCCAGTCCTTGATGCTCTCGGGCGTCTTCCCCGCCTGATCCAGGATGTGGTTCATCTTGCCGCGTCGGACAGTGGTGTCGGACGCGTCGACGGACGGATGGAGCCAGCCGGCCGGGCGACCGCTGTACTCGGCCCAGATCTGGACCCATTCCTTGTCGAGGTTGGGCGGCGTGATGAAGAGCTCGCGAGGCCGCTGGAGCACGCCGTTCTGGTCGGGCAGGGAAGGGCTGTCGGCGGCGTACTCCCACACGCGGCGCAGGAAGTACTCGTCGGCCCAGTTGAGCTTCTCCTTGGTGCGCCCCGGCAACAGGGGGAGGTAGGCGGCGGGATCCTCGGCGGGCACGAGCGAGGGCAGGGTGTCGATCACCAACCGTGCCGCGACCTGCAGGAGTTCACGGTTGAAAGGACTCCCGTCGAGAAGGTGCTGGCGGTCCTCGTTCGTCTTCCACGGTGCGTTGAGGATGCCGGTCAACGACACCTCGTACTTGGTGGGGAAGAACGCCCAGAAGGAGCCCTTGCCGACAGGCACGGTGTACAGGCCGTTCCGCACGGTGTACTCGGGCATCGCCCAGGAGACCTCCAAAACGGGCCGGCCGTGAAGTTCGCCCGCGCTCTCCTCGGCCTCGCCGGTAGGGGAGTAGGAGGCCGAGAACACCTTCCACTGCTCAGTCGTCTGCTTGGCGCCGCTCGCCACCTCCTTGAGCGTCCGGTAGTTGCCCTTGTGCTCGATCGAGATCTCCCGGCGGACGGGTGGCATCGAGCGGCGGTCGTGCAGGAACAGTTCGCCGACATGAGGGGAGAACAACTGGAAGTGGGCGGGGAAGGCGTCGGTCTCGCGTCCGTTGCGACCCCTGTGCCCGACGATGTCGCGGGCGAGGCGTTCAGCGGCACCCTTCGTCAGTGGCAGGCGGACCACGGTGGTGGCCCAGCGCAGCAGCTTGTCCAAGGTGTCGTCGTCGGCGCGTTCCTGCTCGACGTCGAGAGGACGGGCCATGCGGAGCACCGGGGTGTCCATGTGGAGATCACCCTGTTGGCCGAGAGCCTGTGCGATCTCGGCAGCGGACCACTCCTTGTCGAAGCCGAAACCGAAGGTGCCGTTCCCGCTGAAGAACTGGGGTGAGTCGCTCACGGAGAGAACGGACTTGACGCCGACACCGAACCGGCCGATCTGCCCGCCGCGCTTCCGGGAGACGCCCATTCGCAGGATCGTCTCGGCTCCCTCCGGCGTGACGGGACTGCCTACGTTGGCGCAGTACAGGTGGTTGTCGGTGAGGACCACGTGCAACTTGCCGCCGGGCGCGGCCGCGATCTCGTCCGCGGCGTTCTGGACGAGTTCGTACAACTGGCGTTCACCGTAGCCGCCTTGGGTGATGCGACGCTCGCCGTTGGCGTGCTCCTGTATCAGCCCCGGATCGACCTGATAGGTCTTCAGGACGGTGGCGGACTGTCGGATCACGGTCTCGATCACGGGCGGGAGCGAGGAGTCGGCGAGCTGCCGGTCGGTCATGAGGCACCTGTCTCAAAGGGCGAACGAACCAGGACGCGCGGGGGGAGCACGGGGTGCCGGCTGTATGCCGGCACCCCGCGGAACAACGTGGAGCTGCTGAGTGGAGGTGCAGCTAGGGGCTCGGGCTCAGCTGTCGGTGGTCGTGACCGTGGTGACGGTCGTGACCGTCGTGACGGTCCTCGTGACGACCGTCACCGTCCGTCCGTTCGTACGGACCCGGCGGGTGCGGGTGACCTGGTAGGTGCGAGGGCGACCGGCGCGCCGAGGGGTGGTGGGACGCCGGGTGGCCCGGGAGATGCGGCGCACGGGAGGGTCGGAAGGGGTGGCGACCGGCTCCGAGGGTGCGGTGGTGCGCGAGGGGCGGGCGAGGCGCCGCCGTTCCGTAGCCAGGACCTGGGGGTGGATGCCGTGACCGGCCAGGAGCTCGGCCCGGAGCTCCGGGTCCTCCAGCTCGTCGTACTTCCGGATGAACCAGGCCATCCAGGCGTCGTCGTCCTCGATCATGTGGGGTTCCCCTCCCAGTAGGTACGCCAATGGGTGCTCTTGACCGAATTGGAGTACGTAAAGACCGCTTCGTGATCGAACATGAGGGCAGAGCTCTGCACCGTCAGGAGGCGCATCCCTCAACGGCCCGGACCGGGTTGGGAGTTGCCGAGATGAACAGTAGCACCCGCTGATCGGCCAGCCGATCAGAAGGGAAAGAATAAAAACAACCTCCGCTGGCGCCTGGGCGGATCGTGTGCGTCAAACAACATTTGACGAAGCACTGGCGTCAAAGGCGGTGCTACCGTGTGTCCCCGCTCGGTATGAAGAAGGAGTGGGGCAATGGAGGACAGCGAGGACTTCGGTGTCTGGCTCGGGCGGCAGCTCCGTCGCAAGGGGCTGTCGCAGCAGGGGCTCGGCCAGCAGCTGGGCCTGACGCGTGCGGCTGTTTCGGCGTGGGTGACGGGCAGGGCCCGGCCGAGGCCCGAGGTGTTGGTCAAGATCGCCGAGATCCTGGAGACGGATCTCGCCACCCTGATCACCAGGGACGCCGACGCCGGATCGAACCGGCCGATCAGCTGGTACCACAGGGTCGCGCACCAGGACGGTGGCCGGGAGTACGGCAACGCGGCTGTCTTCGCCTTCGACGCGAACCTCGCTGTGCTGGCCAGGGAAGTCACGCAGAACTCCCTGGACGAACGACTGGATACGTCGCGTCCGGTGCGCGTGCGGTTCACCCTGCACGAGCTCACCGGCGAACACCTGCACTCCTTCCTGTCCGCATTGAAGTGGGATGAGCTCGAGCCCCATTACGCAGCGGCGGCGCAGTCCCGGCACAAGGTGGGCAGGGCCCTCGCCGAAGGGCTGCGAGCCCTGCGCGAGGACTCCTCCCTCCTGCTTCTCCGGGTCGACGACTACAACGCCTCCGGTCTGACCGGACCCGAGTACGGAGACGGTCGATACGCCGCCGTGGTCCGCCGGCAACTCGACAGTCACAAAAGCAACGACCGAGCCGGCGGCTCTTACGGCTTGGGCAAGGCCACCTTGTGGGCGGCCAGCCGGTTGGGCCTGGTGCTGATCAACAGCACCCTGTCGGAGACGCATGAGGGGCGGACCGTCCGTCGGGTGGTCGGTCGTCTGGACCTTCCCTGGCGGGAGGTCGACGGAATCGCCTACGCAGGACCCGCCTGGCTCGGCGAGTCGGACACGGAGAAGGAGCACGAAGGTGTGGCCCGGTCCTGGTGGGCCGATGAACGGGCGGTCGCCGATCTACGGCTCGATCGGGACAGCGACGATCCGGGAACGTCCTTCCTCGTCGTCGGTGCTCACGACGCCGCCGGGAGCAACCACAGCCTGGAGGACCTGCACGCGGCCCTCGGTCGGGCGCTGTCCGACAACTTCTGGGCTGCCATGACCTCGGGGCGTTCGACGTCGGCCATGCTGGAAGCCTCGGTCCGCGCGCTTCGCAACGGTGAAGTCGTGGTTCATGAAGAGCGGGTCGACCCCCTCGACCGGCACCCGGCGCTGGTACACGCCGTCCAGGCGTACCTCGACGGCGAAACGGTCGAGGAACTCACAGGCCCAGACCAGGTGGCGGCCAGGGACGTGCACTTCACCGTCCCGCCGCTGCGGGCCGACGGGCGCAGAGCCGGAGGGCATGACCATCGTGCCGTACTCCTGGTAACTCCCGCTGCGGACAATGACGAGAAGCACAGCCGCATCATCTGCATGCGCGGCACCCGTATGTCTGTCACGGCCCGTACGCCACGGGGCCTGGGCGCAGGAGTGGATCCGTTCCAAGCCGTCCTGCTCGCCGGTTTCGCCACAGGTGAGGACGGCCCGGCGACGCACGCGGCCGAGGCGTTCCTCCGGGCCGCGGAGCCACCGGAGCACGACAGGTGGGGGACGACCGAGGAACTCACCGCCGCCTACGCCAACGCGCCACGGCGCTTGACCGAGTTCAACACCGCTATGGATGGCGCGCTGCGCAGCGTGATAGGTCGGCGGACCGTCGGCGCCGACTCGACCGGCCCGGAAATCCTCCGAAAGCTACTGCGTATCGACGCGCCTGCGGCAGCGAGCGGTCGTCGTAGCACAGGGCACCCACTCGTGGACCGGGTCGTCGGGAAGGTGGACGGGGAAGGGGCCTGGACCCTGGACGTGACGCTCACCGTCCCGCAGCGTGACAGCCGCTGGCAGATGCTGCCGGTGGTCAAGTTCGACGTGCGATCAGGGGGCCGCCCCTCGTTGGAATGGGCGGACCTGTCCGCGAAGGAGAACTGCCAGGTCGTCGACGGACGAGTGCTCATCGATCCGGATGTGCGTTCGGCTCGCTTCGAGGGCGTCACGGCAGTCCGCAGCCACCCCGTGGCCGCCGCCATGGCCGGTGTGATCGTGGACATCCAGCAGGCACGGGAGACTTCGGCGTGAGCACTGTGTACGCGTACCCGACCCTGATCGGGAAGATCGAAGTCACCGTTCGAGGGGCGACCATGGACGGGAAGCCCCTGCAGCTCTCGTTGATCTCCCAACGCGACCAGGTCGTCGCCCTTCATCAGGTCGAGCGGGACGACTGGACCGAGGGTGTCCTCGACCTGGAGGTCTCCCTTCCCACGGACGAGCTGGACGAGGGGCCGTGGTCCGGGGTCAGCTGTGTCGCCGTACTGACCGAAGGGGCCACCAACACCCGTGTCGTGACTCGGTTGGAGCGGCGTCGGGGTGACACCCACTGGCGTGGTGAGGTCCGGGTGCGCCGCTCCACCCACGCGGCACGCGCGCTCCTCGACGTGAACGTCGTCGGCAGCCACGGTGGAATCGACGGGCGAGTCATCGGCAGGACGGATAGGCCCTGGGTCGTGGACCTGCTTGCCCGTACGCCGACCAGGCAACGCGATCTGGAGATCCTGGAGATGGATTTCCGGGAGGGCCCCCAGGAATGGCTGCGCCGCTTCGTGGACGCGCCTTGGTTGATCGACACCGGCGGGGACCTGCCGGCGATCCTGATCAATACGTCCTTCGAAGGACTTCCCGAGCTGCTGTCCGGTGCTCGTGGTCCCTTGGAGAAGGCGACCGCCGGGATGGTGGCCGCGCAGATCGCGGGCGAGGCATGGGCGACCATGTTCCACTCGGCGTTGAGCGACCTCGAATTCGACGAGGACGGCACCCCGCACCTTCCGAGCGGATGGAGGGAGTCGGTGCTGCGCTCCATGCTTCCTGAGGTGTTTCCGGGCGTCCCCCTCGCCGAAGCGTTGGCGGAGGCGCACAGCCGCCGAGCCGACGGACGGGGTTGGGCGGAGATCCAGTCACGGGTCCACTACGCAGCGGGAAGACGAGGGCAGGTGCCCAAGAATCTGACGGCGAACATCCGCGCCGTGAATCGTGCCCAGGAAGGTCTCCGTCGATGAGTCGACACCATGTTGAGCCTCCCGAACGGCTCGCTCTGCTGGCGGGCAATGCAGCCACGGCCTTCCTCACCCACGGTGTACGCGCCGGCAAGGACGGCTTGCCGCAGGTGGCGATTCTTCGGGCGAGCACACCGATTGACAGCGACTCCGTCCGATGGAGCGTCGAACCGGTGCGAGAGCTCGTCGACGAGGCCATGAATCGGTTCGACGAGGCGAGAACCGATGCCGATGCCTGGCTGGCGCCGCGACTGCACGCGACCTTGCGGATGACCCGCGGCGAAGCGGCGGACCCGGGACTGTGGAATTTCCTGGCCCTGGCCGTGGCGCCGGACTACGTCCTGTGGAGACACCTGCCGCTCGGAGGGACCGCCGACGATCCGAAGAAGGTCAGCGGCGTCAGGTTCGTCGGCCCCCACTACAGTCAGGCCTTCTCCCGGCTGTGGTGGACCGCCGAGATGTTCAGGGACGGGTCCGATTACGCCACCGCAGAGATCGCCTGCGGGAACCAGGACATGATCAACACCGCTCTTCGGCTCTCCACCATCGATCACAAACCCACAGCCCTGGCTCTGGTGCGGGTCCTCGAGGACTTGTCGCGAGAGGGAGCCACGCGACTCGGGGATCGGGTCAACGCGCTGTGCACGGCGGTCAACGTAGCCGGTAGCACGCTCATGTACGAGGTGATAGCTCCCGACGACGTACCCGATCACCTCGCACTCTCCGACTGGATCGAAGAGGTGGAATCAGCTTCGGCCGTCCCGTGGGACCGACTCCCCGAAGGGCCGGCGGACGGCACCGCCCGGCGATCCTCCTGCGAGGTCCTTACTCGGATGTTCGAGCGCTTCGCCGCAGAGGCGCCGCTGCGGGACAGGGCTCGCTCCGCCGCTCCACAGGACTGAGAAGTTCGAGCACGTCCGGACGGGGCCTGTCACGGCAGCCCCGTCCGGTTCACGCGTCCGCGGTGAGAACCTCATCGGCCGCATCATCCGAGTGCTTCGGTTCCCATGCCGCCAGCTTGTTGATCAATTCCTCGCTCGGCGGGCCGAGCCGGAGCGCACTGCTGAGAATGTGCAGGGACAGAAGGGGCGGGATGGCGTTGCCGATCTGTTGGGCCACATCGGTGGACCGCCAGGGGTAGCGCTTCGGGAACGACTGGAGGAGGCCGGCTTCCTCGAACGTGAGCCGCTCCAACTCCTCGCCGATCTCCTTGGTCCCGAACTTGGTCTCCTTCAGAAGGAAGACGCGGTTGCGCCGGACCTTTCCCGTGATCGTCGCTGCAGGCTGGTCAGAAGTGCGACGGCCTCGGTTCTTGGGGTCGCCACCTGATCCGTAGTTGGAGACCACTTCGAAGTCGCGTGGACGCTCAGTGAGTACGTCCCGCATCGCAACCCAGGGCTCGACCGGCAGCTTCGCCTTTCGAGGCGTGGGGAACAGCAGCTCCTCCTGGTCGTGCTCCGAGGCGGGCTGCTTACGGAGGCGAGTGGCTCCCTTGCTGTAGCGCTGGTGAGTGGCGCTGGGAAATTCCACCCGCCGTCCTACGTTCTTCGGGTCCCATTGGGCGATCAGGACGGCACGCCGGCGTGTCTGTGGGACGCCGAATTCCTCGGCGTGCAGCACGTGGGCATCGGCGGCGTAGCCGACCTCTTTGAGGAGCTCGGCGTAATGCTTCCATACGGGCAGGACGGTGGGTACCTGCTCCAGTACGACTACGTCGTAGCGCTCCTTTTCTTCTGTCAGCTCGGCCTCCATGATCCAGCGCAGTGGCTGAAGAACGAGGCCGGTGCGTTCGTCCGACATCTTGTCGGTTTCGGCCTTGACGGTCTTCCAAGCCGTTTGAAAGGAGGAGAGTTCTTTGTGACCGACCAAGCGAGTGGCCAGGCGCTTGACGTCCTCCAGGGCCTTATGGCCCTTTCGGTTACCGGCCACAGAGAACGACTGACACGGGGGCCCGCCCGTGAGGACATTCGCGCCTTCCACCTGTCCGTCGCACGGGCTCAGGAGGGCGACATCCTTTTCCTTGGTGGTCAGCAGTCCGGCTGCCTCGCGCGTCGCACGGGTCGCGTCGTCCCACTCGACTCCGATGCTCTTCAGTCCCATCACCGTGGCCGCGATATCGAGGCCGCCGGGTCCGGCGAAAAGATCCACGATGCGGAAACCCGCAGATAGGCGTGGTGAATGAAGTGCATGGGTCATGGGCGAAGTGTAGCCGGCCAATCAAGATCAACTCGCAGCGGAGTCAGGGCTGATGTGTGTGCTGTCAGGCGCCGAGAGCTTCCGCGAGGGCATTGCCCAGGGCCCTGCCGACCGGCGGTGGAGAGGCATGACCGATCTGCCGGTAGCGCGCGGTCTTCCTGCCCGCGAACTGCCACTCACTCGGAAAGCTCTGTAGGAGAGCAGCCTGTGAGTCGGTGAGTTTGATCATCCCGGCGGTGCCGTCGAGATCGGGTCCCGGGACCTCATCAGCGAGTGCGCCCCCGTTGACCCCCATGCGCGCCCAGGCCCTCTTCGTCCCTGTCGGTCCGAGATCAGCTCCGCCGCGGTTGTCCGAGCCGCCGACGAGCGTCGGCGCCACGGCGGCGGCCTGAGTCGCCCAGGCATCAGCGCCGGACCAGCCGCGTTCCGCCATGGAACGGCGGAGGGCCTCGCCCACCGACACGTGCTTCTCGACCGTCGGCAACGGCGGCCGGAAGCGGTCGGAGTACCGCTCCTTCAGGGCTACCAGCACGCCCTGCTTGCGATCCTGCGGTACGCCGAAGTCGGCCGCGTTCAGGACGAACCAGTGCAGCCGATATCCGAGGTGTTCCAGCTCCGTGCGGATGAATGTGCGTAGGGGCTCGAAGTCCGGAGCTGCCACGAGCCCTGGCACGTTCTCGATGAGGAGAGCGCGCGGTTGGATGGAATGGGCGAGGAGAACCGCTGCCTCCAGGAGGCGCTGCTCCTCCTCGGTCTCCGCCCGGGCGGCGGTCGCGCTGGACTTCACCCGAGGCGGCCCTGCCGAGAGCAGGTCGACGTCGTAGGTCTTCGGGTATTCGTCGGGTACGAAGTCCAGGAGGTCCATTTCCAGCACGTCCCATGCCGGACGGTTCAGGCGCAACGTCTGGCAGGCCACCGGCTTGTTGTCCAACAGGAGCACCGGATCGAAGCCCGCCTGCTCCAGGCCCAGAGCCAGACCGCCCGCGCCCGCGCACACATCCACGAACCGCAGCTCGCTCACAGGTCCCCACCCAATCCTTGCGCTCCTCGGTTCGATCGTTCCCGATCGACCGCCTCGGCCACCTGCTCGGCCACCTGGACAGGTGCCTCGTGCTCCCAGAACCGCAGCACCGTCCACCCTGCCGCCGTCAGATGCTCGGTCGTTTCCATATCCCGCGCCATGTTGCGGTCGAGCTTCTGTCGCCACCACTCGGAGTTCGCCTTCGGCTGCGTGGCGTGCTCGGGGCAGCCGTGCCAGAAGCATCCGTCCAGGAACACGGCCACTTTGGCCCGTGTGAAGGCGATGTCGATCGTGCGCCGGGACATGTCCGGCACGCGCTCGTTAAGGCGGTAGCGGTAGCCGGACGCGTGCAGCAGCTTCCTGACCGCCACCTCGGGCGCGGTGTCACGGCGTGCCTGGCGGCTCATCCGGGCCGAGACGCCGGGGGAGGACGGTTTTGCGGTGCTCATCACTCTCCAGTTTCCTATGCCCGGTCTTCTTCGTGATCAATGACGGCGAAATTGCTCCTGCTCGAATCGATGGCGCCGGTGTGCGCCGGACTTCACCGGGCCCCACTCCACTCGCGGCGCCCGTATCCGGCCCGCCCCCGCCGCGACCTGCCGACGGCCCAGAATGGCCGCGTGCTTCCCCAACGACTGCTCTGGTGCGACCCCCGGCCCATCCCCCGGTTCGACCGCCAGGAACCGGTGACGCTGATCATCCGTGACCCCGGTCTCCATGCGCCGGCCGATGAGGACGACTGCTGGAGGTTCTCGTACTTCTGCCAGGCGCACGGCCGTACGTACCAGCACGAGGCCTGCGGGACAGGCCCGCATCTCCTGGCGCTGCACTGTGGCGAGCACGGGCCCGAAAGCATGTGGCCGCAGCCGCGGATGCTCATGTTCCCGGCAGGGTTCGAGCCTCCGCTCAGCGAGGCCCAGCTCAGGTGGCTGCGAGCGGAGCGGGATGACGGCTGAGCGTAATTCGAAGGAGGTGCCCGGAGGCCGCGTGCGAGGATCGCGCGATGAGCAATCCCCGCCGTGAGTTGCTGCGTTGGCAGTTCGACATGACCTGGTCACTGTTCACGTACCACCTGGAGCGCCTCGCGCCCGAGGACTTCCTGTGGGAGCCCGCCGACCTGACGTGGACGGTGCGGCCGGACGCCGCCGGGAACTGGGTGCCGGACTGGGCCGACACCGAGCCCGACCCCGTGCCCGTTCCCACGATCGGCTGGGTGACCTGGCACATCGGGTGGTGGTGGAGCACCGCCATCGATATCGCGCGGGGACGTACGCCCCGGGAGCGTACGGACGTCACCTGGCCCGGCGACGGTGCGGCGGCCGTGGCCTGGCTTCGGGATCTGCGTACGCAGTGGCTGGCGGTCCTCGACGGACTCACCGACGCCGATCTGGAAGCCCCCTCCGCACTACCGTGGCAGACCCCGCCGGACGACACCGTCGGGCACATGATCGCCTGGCTGAACGCCGAGCTGATGAAGAACGTCGCCGAGATCGGGCAGGTGCGGATGATCCGGGCGGCCTCGAAGCCGCAGGCCGCGGCGCGGTGGAGCTGAGGAGCGGCACGGTGGCCGGGGTGCTCACCGGCGGAACCAGGTGCGGGTGTTGTGGTTCGCCGCCCGTCGATCCTGCCGGATCCGCTTCTTGAGCGCGGCACGCAGGGTGAGTGCCGGGGGTGCCTGGCGTGCGTAGTCGTTGCCCGGTCTGTTCCTGAGTGTGTGGAGCAGGGTGTCCAGCAGGGCCAGGGCGCGTTCGGGGTCGTCGGCCTCGGCGACGCAGTGTGCGTGCTGGATCCGCAGGCGTACGTCGCTCCTGGCCAGGGCGGCGGGGGAGGTCGGCAGCAGCCGCTCGTACAGGGGGAGAGCGGCTCGGTGGTCGCCCAGCTGGTAGGTGTCGAGGGCCAGGCGCAGCGTCGTGGCGATGACGCGGGAGTGGTCGGCGCCCAGTCCCTGGACGAGGTCGGGCAGAAGCGGTTCGAGGAGGGCGCGGCGGCGGGCGGCCTGGTCGTCGGTGCGGACGCCCGTGCCCCGCACGGGCCGGCCTTCGACGTACTCGCGGTCCAGGGCGTCGGCCAGGTCGAGGCGGGCGGTGAGGGTGATGGGGTCGTGGGCGCCCAGCAACTGCGCGGACCGGTCGATGATCTCCCTGAGTTCGGGGAGGAACGGCCTGCCGTCCACGTTCCCCCGCGCGGCGAGGTCGCCGGTCAGGACGGCCTGGACGTCGATGGTGCGGCGATGGCCGGGACCGAGGTTCCGGATCAGCCGGGGCAGCATGTCCTCCAGCCCGGCCCGGTTCTGTGCCGTCTGCCAGGAGTACATGGCCCGCTGGTAGCCCGTCTCGACGGTCAGGGGGTCGTCCGGCCCCAGCTCCCTGACGAGATCGCGGATCAGCGGATCCAGCCGCCGTACGAATTCGGTCTCGTCGCCGGTGGACCAGTGGGCCAGGGCCTCGTCCAGCCGTCGGCTCAGCGCCAGGCGTACCGGGTCGTCCGACCGGTCGACGGGATCGGCTGTCGGGTCGACCGCCGGGTCGGCCGTCGGGCCGGGCGCCGTCTGTTGGGCGGTCGGGGTGTACGCGGGGTCGGCGGGCGCGTGCGGCGGTGTGGGGTGGCCGGGCGCCGTGTGGTCCACGGTCGGGTCCTGGGCCCGTCGGATCATGTCCGCCAGCCGGGCGGCCACCTGGCGGGCGTGTGCGGGCCGGTGCGCGGGTTCCTTGGCCAGCAGGTCCAGCACCAGCCGGTCCGCGGCCTCGGGCAGGCCCGGGCGTAACGAGCTGGGGCGGGGTGGTGTGCCCGCGATGTGCTGGGCGAGCAGTTCGTGCACTTCGCTTCCGGTGAAGGGGAGTCGTCCTGTCAGCAACTCCGTCAGGACGCAGCCCAGGGCGTACAGATCGGCCCGCCCGTCGACCGGTGCGCCGCTGTTCCAGCGCTCCGGTGCCATGTACGGTGCCGAGCCGATCACGTGTCCTTCGACGGTGATGCCGGGGTGTGCCCGGTGTCTGGCGATACCGAAGTCGAGTACCTTCGCCGTCCCCCGCCCGGGGCCGGTGACGATCACGTTGGCCGGTTTGATGTCCCGGTGCACCACGCCGTTGTCATGGGCGGCCCCCAGCGCCTCGCAGATGTCCTGTGCCCAGGCGAGGGAGGACGGGACGGGCGGGACGCCCCGGCCGATGACCGTGGCGAGGGTGTCGCCCGTGACCAGTTCCATCACCAGGTAGACGAGCTCCCGGCCCGCGTGCGAGGTCTCGCCGTAGTCGTACAGGGCCGCGATGTTCGGGTGGGTGAGGTTGCCCGCGAGCTCGGCCTCCAGGGCGAGGCGGCGTGCCTCGTCCGCCGTTCGCGGGTAGCCGATCTTGACCGCCACCTGGCGCCTGACCCGGTTGTCGAAGGCCCGCCAGACCTGCCCGAACCCACCCCGCCCCAATAACTCGGTGAGCTCGTACCGCTGTTCGATCACGTCGTGCGGCTGCATCCGTCCCCCGGATCCTCCCGCCGGTCACCTGCCGGCCCCGGAGCAGTATCGCGCCGACCACAGCCGCGCGGGGCGGACTCGGGCTCACCGGCGCAGCGCGTCGAGGTCCTCCGGGGCGTGGGGGCTCCGCCCGGGCAACGGTGACGGAACGCGGGGCCCCGGCATCCGGGCACGCCGTCGCGCGGGCCGCTCTCCTCCGGTAGCGGGTGCCGGGCCGGGGGCCGATGCTGGTTGCGTACGTGTCCGCGTGCGCGGAGGCTCGGGTTCCGGGTCCCGTGAGGGGGCGAAGGAGCTGGGTTCATGGCTGACGCGCCCTTGATGGTCGTGGACGGGACCGGGGTGATCACCGGGTGGAGCAGGGCGGCCGAGCGGCGCTTCGGGACCTCGACCGCCGATGCGCTGGGGCTGCGCGTGATGGACGTACTGGCGGGCGAAAGAGAGGCCGCGCACGGCAACGGCGGCGAGGCGGGCGCGGGGCTGCGGCTGGAGCCCGTCGCGGGGGCCGGATGGGCCTTCCGGGAGGCCGGTGGGAGCGGTGGGCCGGGGGTGGGCGGCGATGTCGTCGGGAGGGCGTTGCTGGACGTGCTGTTCACCCAGGCCCGCGTACGCGTCCACGTGCTGGACCCGGAGCTCCGCCTCCTGAAGATCAGCGACCCCGCCGTCGACCCCGCCCCCGGCACCGGCTCCACCCCCGGCAGCGGCACCGACGAGACCGAGCGGCTGCGCGGACGGCCCTTCCGTGACGTGTGCGCCTTCGAGGAACCGGAGCGGGTGGAGGACTTCGTACGGGAGGTCCTGCGCACCGGCGTGCCCGGGGTCGAGCGGCCGTTCCGCGCACGCTCCGACGATCGGACAGGCGCACGGCGCACCCTCGCCCTGACGGCGTTCCGGCTCCAGGAGGGGCACGGGGTGCGGCAGAGCGACGAGGGCGCCGTCCTGGGGGCCGCCGTCTCCGTGGTCGACGTCAGCGAGCAGGTCCGGCGCCTGGGCCGGGACATGGCGCTCGCCGCCGTCCGTGACAGTGTCGGCCGGACGCTGGACGTCGACGCCACCTGCCGTGACCTGGTGGGGGCGCTGGTCCCCGGTTACGCGGACGTCGGCGTCGTCGAGGTCGTCGACGCGGTCCTGCGCGGCGAGACCCCCGAGCCCGGGCCGCTCGCCCCCGACGTACCGCTGCGGCGTGCCGCGTACGGCGGCGGCAACCAGGCCGCGCACCCGGTCGGGGACGTACGGTCGGTGGCCATCGGGACCCCCTACCAGCGGGTGCTGTCCGACCTGCGGGCCCGCGTCCACCCGCTGGAGGACATCCCGTGGGCCGACGCCGACGCCGTGCGCGCCCGATCCATCCGGAGGGACGCCGCGCACACGCTGCTGCTGGCGCCGTTGACGCTGCGCGGGGCGGTCCTCGGGCTGGTGAGCCTCTACCGGTGCGGTGACTCGGAGCCGTTCACCGAGGAGGACGTCCCCGTGGTGGCGGCGATGGCGTCCCGTGCCGCCCTCGGCATCGACAACGCCCGCCGGTACGTGCACGAATACACCATCGCCAGCGCCCTCCAGCGCCGGCTGCTGCCGCAGAGCCCCTCGCCGCAGCCCGCCGTCGAGACGGACCACCTGCTGCTGCCCGGCGGGGGCGCGGGCACCTGGTTCGACACGATCGCCCTGTCCGGGGCCCGTACGGCCCTCGTCATCGGGGAAGTGGCCGCGGGCGGCATCCACGCGGCCACCGCCATGGGGCAGTTGCGCACCGTCGTGCACGCGCTGGCCGCGCTGGACCTGGAGCCCGACGAACTGCTCGCCCGCCTCTACGACACGGCGGCACGGCTGGCGGAGGAACGCGCCCAACTGCCGAAGAGCGACGCGCTGCACCGGGAACCGCTGGCCGCGACCTGCGCGTACGCCGTGTACGACCCGTTCACCGAGACGTGCACGGTGGCGTCCGCCGGCCATCCCGCCCCCCTCGTCGTCGAACCGGGCGGTGACGCCTTCGTGGTGGGTCTGCCCGTGGGGCCGCCCCTCGGGACCGCCGACCGGACCCCCGTCGCCGAGGTCTCCTTCCCGCTCAGGGAGGGCAGCCTGTTCGTGCTGCACAGCAGCGAGCTGCGGGGCCACGCCCAGCCCTCCTCGGGAGCGCTGCGCCAGGCGCTCACGCCCACGGACCGGTCGATGCGGGAGCTCTGCGACGCGGTCGCCCACGCCCTGCCCGACAGCGACGACCTCCCCGGCGCCGCGCTGCTGCTGGCCCGGACCCACGCCATGCCCGAGGGCCGGTACGGCGCCTGGGAGCTGCCCTACGACAGGACGGCCCCGGCGACCGCGCGCCGCCTCACCTCCAAGGCCATGGCCGACTGGCACCTCGACGGCGACACGGCCGACGCGACCGAGCTGATCGTCAGCGAGCTGGTGACCAACGCCGTCCGCTACGGCCGCCCCCCGGTGGAACTGCGTCTCATCCTCGACCGGGGCCTGACCTGCGAGATCCGGGACGGCAGCACCACCGCCCCGTACATGAAGTACGCCGGGGCGGTGGACGAGGGCGGGCGGGGACTCTTCATCATTTCCCAGCTCGCCTCGCTGTGGGGCACCCGGTACGCCCCCGAGGGCAAGACCGTCTGGTCGGAGCAGACGATCCCCGGGGACGCTGTGTGAGGAACTACCCGGCCTCGGCGAGGGTGTGGGCGACCAGGGCGTTGGCGTGAACGTGATCGATGCGCGCGGAGTGACTGGTGCGCGCGGAAGTGACGGGTGGGCGTGAAGGCGGCCGGTGGGCGCGGGAGTGACCGGTGGGGCGCGTAACGCGCTCCAGATGGAGCTGAACGGAGGGGTGTCCCCTGTCAACGCCCGTGCAATGATTCTGTGTTCAGTGAGCAGCCCCTCGCGGGCGAGGGGCTGGGGCCGATGGGGGCGGGCATGACGGACGGGTCGGGCACGGGCGCGCGGGAACAGCGACAGGGGCAGGAGAAGGTCGAGTTACGGATCAGCCTCGTCGGGACGCACACCCGGCGTGACGACCTCGAAGCCCTGAACACCTGGCTGAGGAACGCACCGGTCCTCGAGGACGCGCTGGCGCGGGACGAACTCGCCCTGACCCGTGAGGACTCGCTCACCCAGATCGAGGCGATGGGCGGGGAGCTGATCCAGGACATCATCCTGGTCGTCTCCGTCGAGCTGGCCCGCAGCGTCTCCGAGAACGCGTGGCGCTCCGTGGAGACCTGGCTGCGCAACCGGCGCCGCTTCGCCGACCCCGGGGAGTCGCCCCGCGTCACCCTCGACGGGCCGTCGCGCGGGCCCGGTGCCGGCCTGAGCCGGGACACCGACCGTGACACCGACCGGGACGGGCCCCCGGAGGCCGAGCCCCCGTCCGGCGGGTCCGACGGGACGCACGGCGGCGACGAGCCCGGAGAGGTCTAGCGGCCGTGCCGCCGTACGACGCCCGCGGCGAGGAGAACGGAGCCAAGCGGCACAGAGCCGTACTCATCGGGGTCGAGCACTACACGGGCACCCGGAACGACCTTCCCGCCGTCGCGACGAACCTCCGCCTCATGCGCGAGGCCCTGACCGACGGCACCACCGGAGTGCTCGGCCCCGAGGACCTCGTCGTGGTCCCCACGGACGGCGGTCCGACGGCCACCGTGGACCCCCTCCGGGTGCGTGCCGTGCTGACCGCCGCCCGCAAGGAGGTGACCGGGCTGCTGGTCGTCTACTTCGCCGGGCACGGCATCGTGCGCACCGACGGCAGCGACCTCAACCTGATGTTCACCGACTCCCGGGTCACCAGGGACCGGCGTCACCCCTTCGTGGACACCCTGTCCTGGCGCGACGACGTGATGCCCGAGCTACGCCGCGCCGATGCCGACTGGGTCGTCGTCATCCTGGACTGCTGCTTCGCCGGAAACGCCCTCTGGTCCTTCAACCCCGCCGTCGGACAGAATTTCGCCCTGCTCACCGCGGCCGAGCCGGGCGTGGAGATTCCGCCCGGCGACCCCGCCACCGGGACGGAGTTCACGGCCGCCCTGCACCGGCTGCTGACCACGGGCGAGGGAGAACCGGTCACCTTCACCCGGATCGTCACCGGGATACGCCGGGCGATGGAGCCGCTCAAGGCGGTCGACGGGCATCCGTGGATCCCGGACGAGCTGCGGCACGGCGACGACGTGGTGCTCGCACACCCGGCGGACGCGAAGCCCCCGCCGCCCCCGCCCCCTCCGCCGCCCCCGCCCCCGCCCCCTCCGCCGCCCCCGGCGGCCGTCCCGCGGACGGTGACCTCGACGGGGCGGGAGCGACCGGCCACCCGGTCGCGCCGCGCGCTCCTCGTCCTGGCCCGCCGTATGACACGTACGACAGCCCTCGTGCTGGCGGGTGTCGTCACGCTCGCCGGGGCAGGGGCGTGGTACTTCCTGGCCCCCACCCCGGGCGGTGACTGTGCCTCGCCCCTGGAGCTGCGCGTGCTCACCGACCCCGATCTGCGGGCCACCGTGAAGAAGGCCGCCGACACCTACCTGGAGCGGGACGGCGCCGGCTGCCGGACCGTCGGCATCACGGTGTACGACGCCAAGGCCACCGACGCCGTGGCGGCCCTCAGGTCCTCCTCGCTCTGGCAGGAACCGCCCACCTCCTGCCCGCCCTCCGGCGACTGCGCGCGGCCCCAGCGTGACGTCGGCGCGCAGCCGGACATCTGGATCCCGGCGGCCGGCAGCGCGTGGCAGCGGGCGACGGCCGGGGGCGTGGGCGGCGGCGCCGCGACCGGGGCGGGCACCGCCCCGGGTACCGCTGTCGGGACCGCCTCCGGGACCGACGAGCCCGGGGCGCACGCGGGGGACACGGCGAAGAGCGTCGTGGACCTCGAACGCCTGGGTTCCCTCGCCTACACACCGATGGTCCTCGGCGTCCCGGACACCCTGTCGCTGCCGCAGTCCCTGCAGACCGACGATCCGCTGGACGCGATCATCTCCGGGCTGAAGAAGGCCCAGCCGGTCGAGATCCTGCGCCCCGACCCGGAGGGGACCGAAGGCGCCCTGCTGGCGACCCACGCGCTCTACGCCGCGTCCGGCACCGGGCGCGCGGCCACGGTCGAACAGGACATGGCGCAGGTTCTGCGGCCCATGCCCGCCACCGCGCGGGAGCTCATGTGCGCACTGGCCGACGGCACGCACAACCCGCTGGAGGACCGGGCCGCCGTGCTCGTACCGGAGCAGACCCTGGCGCAGTTCAACCTGTCGGCGGGCCGGGCCGGCCGCCCCGGCTGTGCGACGGAGGCGCTGGCGCACCGGGTGGCCCACTACCCCTCCGACGTGCCGATGCTGGACGTGCCCTTCGTCCGGGTCACCTGGGCCGGGGCCGACCGGGACGCCGAGGACCGCACGGCGGCCGTCGAGGCCTTCTACACATGGCTGACCACGGACGGGGACGCGCAGCGGTCCTTCACCGACGACGGATTCCGTGGCGTCGGCACGAGCGGCCCGGCACCGCCCGCAGCCGACTCGGTGCTGCGGGCCGAGGACAACACGACGGCCGTCCGTGAACAGATCCCGGCGACCCGCCGGGGCACCGACGTGTCCGCGTCGCTGACCGACACACTGAGCCGCTACCGGGGCGCGCTCGGGCCGGGCAAGGTGCTCTACCTCCTCGACAACTCGACCTCGACGGCGGACAAACGCGTCTGGGACGGCACCGGGGGTGCCAAGGAGCTCGTGGCCCGTTCGATGAGCTCGCTCGGGGCCGAGGACGAGTACGGGGTGCGGACGGCGGCCGTCGAGGACGGGAAGACCGCCACGGACCTCGTGCTGTTCGGGCGGCACACCAGGGCCGGTGCGCAGAAGGCCGTCGCCGGCGCGGGGACCGCCGCCTTCGACGCCCGCATCGCGGAGGGCCTGAGGGCGGCGCTCGACACCCTGCGCGAGGAACCCGACGTGGAGCAGCCCCGGCTGCTGGTCCTGGTCACCGACGGTGAGGACCTGGAGGCCGTCGGGGAGGCCGCGCGGAAGGACCTGGTCGCGGACGCGGCCGGAACACCCCACGTGAGGATCGTGACGGTGGCCCTGCAGAACGGCGCCTGCGCGGGCGGGCGCTTCGGGGACCGGCTCGCCGAGGCGAGCGGTGGACGCTGCCTGGACGCGGCCGACGACCTCGCGGCCGAGCTCGCGGCGGAGGTCGCCAGGACCGGGACGGGGGACGCGCGATGACCCGCGGAAAGCGTCGCTCCCGCCGCCGCGGGGCGAGGACGGCCGTCGCCCTCGGCGGTCTGCTCGCGTTCCTCTCCGCCGCCTGCACGGGAGGGCCCGGCGGCGCGCAGGGGCCCGGCCGGGGCGAGCAGAGGGCCGAAGGGCCCATCGTCGTCGCCAGCGGGCTCGACGTCACCGGCTCCGGCAGCGTGCGGCAGCAGCTCATAGAGGAGTGGAACCGTCTGCACGCCGGGTCGGAAGCCGAGCAGGCCAAGCTCGTCGAGCTGCCCGGCGCCGCCGACCAGCAGCGCAGTCAGCTCCTCGGCGCCCTGCAGTCCGGCAGCGCCCGCTACGACGTGGTCAACCTCGACATCACGTGGATCCCCGAATTCGCCGAGGCCGGCCTCATCAGCCCCATGCCCCCCGCGGAGAGCGGCGCGCCCGCCGACGACGCACGCGACTTCTTCCCACAGGTCCATGCCACGACCGTCTGGAAGGGCCGTTCCTACGCCCGCCCGTTCAACACCGACGTGGGTCTCCTCTACTACCGGCCCGACCTGCTGACGGCGGCAGACATCCCGGAGGAGAGGCACCCCGGCACCGCCGGCTGGACGTGGGACCAGCTCTACTCGACCGTCAAGACCCTCGGCCTCAACCCGGTCCGCGGGGACGACCTCGCGGGCTGGACCTCGCAGCTCGACCTCTACGAGGGCCTGACCGTCAACACCGTCGAGGCGTTCGCCGACGCCGAGGTCGAACTCACCGACAGCGAAGGGAGGTACAGCTCCGGCAAGGAGGAGCTGAAGAAGGGGCTGGACACGCTCCTCGACCGCGTCGGCCGGGGGCGTGTCCAGCCCGCCGCCCTCACGTCCGACGAGACGGAGTCCCTCACCGACTTCGCCGGGGGCCGGGCGGTCTTCCTGCGCCACTGGCCTTACGCCTACGGGGCGTTGGAAGAGCTGATGGACCCGGAGGAGTACGCCGTGGAACGGCTGCCGGGGAAGGCGGTGCTCGGCGGGCAGAACCTCGCCGTCACCTCCGTCACCGGCGACTCGCCCCGTGCCGAGAACGCCCGGGCCCTCATCGCCTTCCTGACCTCACGGGAGAGCGAACGCTGCCTGCTCGACGCGGGATTCGCCGCGACCCGGGCCTCCGCGTACGGCGTCTCCGCGAAGCCCTGCCACCCCCGCGTCGCCGCCGCGCTCCGCCCGGCCGGTGACGCGCCCAAGGCGGCGGCGGCCACAGGGGAGGGAGCACCCGAAGGGCAGGGGCCCGAGGCGCGTGCCGCGTACATCGAGACGCTCGGCGAGGCGCTGACCGAGGCGGTGCAGCGACCGCGTACCCCGTACTACGGCGCGTTCACGCAGGTGCTGCAGAGCCATGTGCACGCGCTGCTGGCCGCGCAGCGGCCCGACACCGCCGAGGCCGCGAAGAGGCTCGACGAGGACCTGCGGGACGTGTTCGCCGGCAGATGAGGCCTCCCGCAGGGGCCGACGCTTCAGGAAGCCCCGTGGCAGTCGCGGTACGGGCGCTCCGAACCGCACCAGCACGCCGCGCTGCGCGCCGGGGGCCAGGGGACGGCGCGACCGCGGGCCGCCAGCGTGGTGGCGTACTGGGGGAGCAGATCGGGGTCGGACGGGGACGCGGCCTCCGAGGCGGCGAAGGCCTCGTAGGACGGGACCGTGCCCGTCACGATGCCGAGATTCGGCGTGCCCGTGGCGTGCAGGTCCCGCAGCGCCGCCTCCAGGCGGGCCAGGTGGTCGTCGTGCGAGACGTACTCCTGGGCCAGCTCCGGGTAGGTGGTGAGGAGCTCGCGCAGCTCGCCCTCGGGCCAGCGCAGTACGGCGACCGGGAACGGACGGGACAACGCGCTGCGGTAGGTGCCCAGTTCGGCGCGGATCCGGTTGATCTCGGCCTGCAGCTCGTGGGGGTCGGAGGAGCCGAGGGCCCACAGGCGCTTCGGGTCGTGCAGCTCGTCGAGGGGGACGGCGGCCGTGTGCAGCGTGTCGGCCAGCTCGTCCCACGCGTCATGGGCGGTGCCCCTCAGCCTGCGCACCCGATGCCGCCCGATCAGCAGCGACTGGGTGGTGTACGGGACCTCCTCGCCCGGCGCGAGGAGCAGCGTCAGCGCGGCCGAGAAGAGGTCGTGGGCGGCCTCCAGCTCGTCGTGCGCTTCGAGCGTCTCCGCGGCGATCTCCCACGCCGCGGCGTCCGGCGGGCCGGCCGTGCGGATGCCGTCGATGATCGCGCGGGCCTCCGCCTCGTGGCCGTACTCCCACAGGTTGGCCGCCTTGAGCGCCTTCACCAGGTGCGGGCGCTCGATCGTGGTCTCGGAGGGTCCCAGCAGCTCGTCGTAGAGAGTGCTCGCGCGGGCACGTTCACCGGCGAGCTCCAGATGGGCCGCGGCCTGGAGGAACAGCGGTTCGTGGTCCTCGGGATACTGCGCCGCGGTGCGCAGCAGGCGCTCGGCTTCGGTGATGTGGTCGGCAGGCGTGTCGGGGCGCATGGACCACACGGTACTGCGGGTCAGGGGGAAGGTGAGAGGGAGTCGACCGGAGTGCTCATGAAGGCCGGAGGACCGGGGGGAGAACACTCGGTACCGCCCCCACCGCCCCCTTCGGCGCCTTCGGCCGCCGGACACCCATCGTGTATAACGGCTGGAGGACACGTACGGGTGCGAACGCGGGGGGAGGGCCGATGAACGACGACATGAACCGTGTACGCCGCGCCGTCGCCCGTCTCTTCCGCCCCGCCGCCTTCCTCGTCCTGTTCCTCACCGAGGTCCTGCTCGCCGAGGGCGGCAGCCTCTCCGCAGCCGTCGCGCTCGCCGCCACCGCGGCCGCCGGCTCGGCACTCCTCGTCTGCTCCGTCATCAGCGCCCGCTGCGCCGCCCCCGTACCCCGTACGAGAGTGCGCACCGCCATGCGCGACCGGGAGAAGCGCACCGCGTTCCTCCCGCAACGGGATCCCGACGCCCGGGGGCGCACCAGGCCCCGAGCACCCGGCTCCGCCCTCCTGACGGCCGCGTAGAGGGAACCCCCTGCGCGGATCGTCCTGCCGAGTCATTCACTCCCCGGCACGACGAGACCCCCGGAGGGCTCACCCATGTCCGCGTTCATGTCCGCTTTCGCGAGCCTGGTCGGCGCATTCGCCGACCTGCTCCAGCCGTTCTTCCAGCACGCCTCCACCGCCGCCGCGATCGTCCTCTTCACCGCCCTCGTGCGGCTCGCCGTCCACCCGCTGTCGCGGGCGGCGGCGCGCGGGCAGAAGGCCCGCACCAGGCTCCAGCCGCAGATCACGGAACTGCGCAAGAAGCACGCCAAGAACCCCGACCGGATGCAGAAGGCGCTCATGGAGCTCCACGCGAAGGAGAAGGTCTCACCCCTCTCCGGCTGCCTGCCGAGCCTGCTCCAGATGCCCGCCTTCTTCCTGCTCTACCACCTCTTCTCCAGCCAGAGCATCGGCGGCGAGCCCAACGCGCTGCTCGGCCACGAGCTCTTCGGCGCCCCGCTCGGCGAACGCTGGCACCACGCGCTCGCCGACGGCGGCCCCTTCGGCGGGCAGGGGCTGGTCTACCTCGCGCTCTTCGCGGTCGTCGCCGCCGTCGCCACCTTCAACTACGGCCGCACCAAGCGGCAGATGGCCGCGAACCCGATGACACCGGCCACCGGCCCCGACGGGCAGCCCGTGCCTGGCATGGGCGCGATGACGAAGGTCATGCCGCTGATGTCCTTCCTGACCCTCGTCTCCGTCGCCTACGTGCCGCTGGCGGCGGCCCTGTACATCGTCACCAGCACCACCTGGACGGCGGTCGAGCGCGCCTACCTCTACCGGGAGACCCCGGCCGCCGAAGCCGCCGTGGCCCCGGCCGTATAGGGGCGGCGGGTCCAGTGTGTGAACAGGGTCTTGCGGAGTGATCCGATGTCTTGGAGGATCGGACGAGCCTTTCGCTGGCCGCAACCCATCGACGGGCTCGATCTCGACCAAGGGGAGATGGACCGTTGAAGCTTCTTCGTGTGGGTACGGCGGGTTCGGAGCGCCCCGCACTGCTGGACCGTAACGGGACCCTGCGTGACCTTTCGGGCCTCATCACCGACATCGACGGCGAGCTCCTCGCCGACGCCTCGGCGCTGACCCGGGTGAGGGAGGCGGCCCAGACGCCCGACGTCCTGCCCCCGCTCGACGCGGAGGGACTGCGGGTCGGGCCGCCCCTCGGACGCATCGGCAAGATCGTGTGCATCGGGCTGAACTACCACGACCACGCCGCCGAGACCGGGGCGGCGATCCCGGAGGAGCCGATCCTGTTCTTCAAGGCCCCCGACACCGTCGTGGGCCCCGAGGACACGGTGCTGGTGCCGCGCAGCAGCCGGAAGACCGACTGGGAGGTGGAGCTCGCCGTCGTCATCGGCCGCACCGCCCGCTACCTCGACTCCGCGGAGGAGGCACTGGGCCACGTCGCCGGGTACACGATCTCGCACGACGTCTCGGAGCGGGAGTTCCAGATCGAGCGCGGCGGCACCTGGGACAAGGGCAAGAACTGCGAGACCTTCAACCCGCTGGGCCCCTGGCTCGTCACCGCGGACGAGGTGCCCGACCCGCAGGCGCTGCCGCTGAAGCTGTGGGTCGACGGGGAGCTCAAGCAGGACGGCACGACGGCCGAGCAGATCTTCCCGGTCGGCGAGGTCGTGCGCTATCTCAGCCACTTCATGACGCTCTACCCGGGCGACATCATCAACACCGGCACCCCGGCGGGCGTCGCCATGGGCCGGCCCGAGCCGAAGCCCTACCTCCGCGCCGGACAGGTGGTCGAGCTGGAGATCGAGGGCCTGGGCCGCCAGCGCCAGGAGCTCAAGGACGCGTAGACGCGGGGCGGGGCGCGGCCGCCGGGATCCCGGCGGCCGCGCTCTGCGTCAGGCCCGGGGACGCGCCGTGAACTGCTCCAGCGCCTCCACCACCAGCGCGTGGTCCTCGGCCTGCGGCAGGCCCGAGACGGTGACCGAGCCGATCACGCCCGCACCCTCCACGGCGATCGGGAACGAGCCGCCGTGCGCGGCGTACGTGTCCAGGTCCAGCCGCGAGGACTCCTCGAACGTGGTGCCCTTCGCCCGGAACCGCGTACCGACCAGGTAGGAGCTCTCGCCGTACCGCTCCACCACCCTCCGCTTACGGTCGATCCAGGCGTCGTTGTCCGCGCTCGAACCCGGCAGCGCGGCGTGGAACAGCTGCTGGCCGCCCCGCCGGATGTCGATTGCGACGGGGGCGTGCCGCTCACGCGCCAGCGCGACCAGCAGGCCGCCCAGCGCGTACGCGTCGTCGTAGCCGAAACGCGGCAGCGTCAGACGCCGCTCCTGCGCGATCAGCTCGGAGATGGTCGGCGCACCGGTGCTCATGCGTGCTGCTCCTCGTCGTGGTGGGGAAGGAGGGTTACGGACACACCCTCGCGGGCCGAGCGCCGCGCCGCCTCCAGGACGTCCAGTGCGGCGGCGGCCTGCAGCGCCGTCACCGGGTTCTCGCCCGTGCCGCGCAGGGCGGAGGCGACGGCGGCGTAGTACGCGGGATAGTCGCCGGGAAGGGTGCGGACCGGGTCGCCGCCGCCGGTCTGCGGGGACTCGCCGGAACCGATCCGGCCCCACAGCGCCTCCGGCTCCTCGCCCCACGGCACACCGGCAGCCGGACGCGCGCCCTCGCGCAGCGCGGCCTCCTGCGGGTCCAGGCCGTACTTCACATAGCCCGCCTTCGAGCCGAGCACCCGGAGGCGCGGGCCGAGCTGGGCGGTCGTGGCGCTCACGTACAGGTGCGAGCGGACCCCGCCGGCGTGCGTGATCGCGATGAAGGTGTCGTCGTCGGCCGCCGCACCCGGGCGGCGTACGTCGGACTCCGCGTACACCTGCACCGCGGGGCCGAACAGGGTCAGCGCCTGGTCGACGACGTGGCTGCCCAGGTCGTACAGCAGGCCGCCGATCTCCTCCGGGTCACCCGACTCGCGCCAGCCGCCCTTCAGCTGCGGGCGCCACCGCTCGAAACGGGACTCGAAGCGCTGCACCTCACCGAGCTCGCCGTCCTCGATCAGACCGGCCAGCGTCAGGAAGTCGTTGTCCCAGCGGCGGTTCTGGAACACCGAGAGCAGCAGCCCCCGCTCCTCAGCCAGGGCCGCCAGCTCACGCGCCTCGGCGGCCGTGCCGGCGAGCGGCTTGTCCACGACCACCGGAAGCCCCGCCTCCAGGGCGGCCTTCGCGAGCGGGACGTGGGTCCTGTTGGGCGAGGCGATCACGATCAGGTCCAGCTCGCCCGCGCGCGGCCACAGCTCGTCGGACGAGGCGGCCGGACGCACGCCGGGGAACTCGGCGCGGGCCTGCGCCTGACGCTCCTCGTTCGACGTGACGACCGTGTCGAGGACGAGGCCCTCGGTCGCGGAGACCAGCGGGGCGTGGAAGACGGAACCCGCCAGGCCGTAGCCGACGAGCCCGACGCGGAGAGGAGCGTTGGCAGTCATGCGATCCACTTAAGCAACGGTGTTGCCAAAGTGCAAGCGATGGAGACAATGGTGGCGTGAACAGGAGCAACAGCAGGAGTGGCGGAGCGAATCTGCCGGCCCTGCGTCACCACAACGCGTCGCTCGTCCTCGATCTGCTGCGCGTCGCCGGTGAGCAGGGCATCAGCCGCCTGGAGCTCGCCGAGCGCACCGGACTCACCCCGCAGGCCGTCAGCAAGATCACCGTGAGGCTCCGCTCCGAGGGGCTCGCCGCCGAGGCCGGCCGGCTCGCCTCCACGGGCGGCAAACCCCGCACCGTGCTGCGGCTGGTCCCGGACGCCGGGTACGCCGTCGGGCTCCACCTGGACCGCGACGAGCTCACCGCCGTCCTGGCCGACCTCGCCGGCACCACGGTCGCGACCCGTGTCCTCCCGCTCGACCTCGGGGCCCCGGCCGCCGAGGTCCTCGCCCAGGCCGCCCGCGCGGTGCGGACCGTACTGGCGGACGCACCCCGGGCCCCCGGGACCGCGGCCCGCCGGGTCTTCGGCGTGGGCGCCGCCCTGCCGGGGCCGCTGGACCACCGGGGCGGGGTGCTGCACCGGGTCACCGGCTTCCCCCAGTGGGACGGCTACCCGCTGCGCGACGCCCTCGCCGCACACACCGGGCTGCCCGTCGTCGTCGACAAGGACACCAACGCCGCCGCCCTGGGTCTGGCGCTGCGCGAACCCGCCGAGGCCGACTTCGCCTACCTCCACCTGGGCACCGGCCTCGGCGCCGGGCTCGTCCTCGGCGGCGCCCTGCACCGCGGGGCCCGTACCGGGGCCGGGGAGTTCGGCCACCAGACCCTGCAACTGGACGGGCCCCCGTGCGGCTGCGGCGGGCGCGGCTGCGTCGAGGTGCTCTGCCTCACCGCCGCCGCCCGCGGTGACATCGCCGAGGCGGCCAGGGTCCTGGGGGCGGGCGCCGCCAACCTCGTCGGACTGCTCGACATCGACCGGGTCGTACTCGGCGGACGCGTCGTCGCCGCCCACGAGGACGCCTACGTGAGCGGGGTCCGCGCCGTCGTCGAGGAGCGTGCCCGGCGGGAGGGCGCCCCCACCGCCGTGCCCGTCACCGTGGCCGGTGGCGGCGACCGCCCCGTCGCCGAAGGCGCCGCCCAGCTCGTCCTCGCGCCGCTCTTCGGCCGGGCGGGCGAGGCCGGGGACCTGGGTGGGGCGGGGAAGCGGGCCGCGGCGGAGCGGGCCGAGCAGAGCTGATCGGGCGGATTCCGACGCCCGAACGGGCGGTCTTCACCGGCAGGCGGTGGCAGCCCCCGCGCACGCGTGGCAGCGTCGTCCGCGGCAGCCGGTGGCCCTCCGCGCCGGTCGTTCGCGAGCAGCGAAGGGTGTTCTCCGATGGGCCCCAAACCCCCCGCACGGCCGCGCGAGGGCCGTGTCTTCTCCACCCTCGGGACGTTCGGGCTGGCGGCCGGATTCGCGGTACCGGCCGTCCTCCTCGGCGGCACCCAGGCGGATTCCGCACCGGCGGCACCCACCGCCGTCGTCGCCGACGACCGGCAGGCCACCTGCGGTGATCCGGACGCCGAACACTTCCCGATCGAGACCCGGATCCACGGCGGCCCGGACACCTACGCCGCCGGTGGCGGCTACGGGACCTGGTACCTCGACCTCACCAACACCACCTCCGAGCGGTGCGTGGCCATCCACCCGGTGCTGGTGCTCACCGACGAGGGCCGCGCGCTCTCCCCCACCCGGATCCAGCTGGAGTTCTCCGAGGAGGCGGACCCGGACACGCGGCACCGGGTCTCCTGGGAGACCACGGAGCGGCACGAACAGATCGGCGTCTTCGGCGGCGGCGAGGACGACGACTTCCCCGGCTTCACCGTCCCGGCGGGGGACACCGTCACCGTCCAGGTCCGGATGGCCTTCACCTCGGACACCGAGCCCGGCCGGGTCACGGCCAACGCGGCCGTCGTGCAGCGGCTGGCGGCGGCGGAGGAGAAGAACGGCGACGGTGACTGGGTGGGGGAGTCGGAGGACTACACCTTCGACATCGTCGAGGGCGCCCTCGACGGCGGCACGGACCTGGAGGCCACCGGCCCCGGTGCGGACGCCGGCGAGGAGGGCGGCACGGAGGAGGATCCCGAACTGGCCCGCACCGGGCGGGCGGACCAGGCAGCAGCGGCCGGGATCGCGTCGGGCGTGCTGCTCGCCGGTGGGGTGGCCGCGCTGGCCGGGGCACGGAGGATCCGCCGCGTACGGGACTGATCCGGCCAGGGGCCCCGCGAGGCACTGCTGATCGGCACCCCGCCCGCACTGCCGATGCTGCTGATCCACAGGATCTCGCGGGACGCCGACGGGCTGCCGCTGGGAGCGGGTGCGGCAAGGAACCGCTCGACTTCATGCTCTCCGAACAGGCCCAGAAGGACGTCAGCGCGGTCGGCGGCGGGTCAGCGTCCGCAAGGACATCGAGGCCACCGACGCCAACGCCGTGGAGCTCGCCGGGCTGATGAAGGGCGTGGAGATCTTCGAGCCGGACCGGTCCACCATCAGCACCGGCCTCGACGAGTACGTCGAAGCCTGGAAATCGGCCACCGGCAGCTGACCGCAGGCGGCGCCCCTCGGTCTAAAATCAGGGCGTCGGCGCTGCACAACGCGGTGCCGCCGGCGTCCAGCACCTCGAGTGCACAGCGCGTACGGCAGGAGCCCGTCACATGGCAGAGCGCAAGCCGATCGAATCCTGGCTGACCGACATGGACGGTGTCCTCATCCACGAGGGCACGCCGATCCCCGGGGCCGACGCCTTCATCAAGCGGCTGCGGGAGTCCGGGTTGCCGTTCCTGGTCCTCACCAACAACTCCATCTACACGGCCCGGGACCTGCACGCGCGCCTCAAGCGCATGGGGCTGGACGTGCCCGTGGAGAACATCTGGACCTCCGCCCTGGCCACCGCCCAGTTCCTGGACGACCAGCGGCCGCGCGGTACGGCGTACGTCATCGGCGAGGCGGGGCTCACCACCGCACTGCACGACATCGGCTACGTCCTCACCGACCACGAGCCCGATTACGTCGTCCTGGGAGAGACCCGGAACTACAGCTTCGAAGCCCTGACCAAGGCGATCCGGCTGATCAACGGCGGCGCCCGCTTCATCTGCACCAACCCGGACGAGACCGGCCCGTCCGCCGAGGGCCCGCTGCCCGCGACCGGTTCGGTCGCCGCACTGATCACCAAGGCCACCGGGAAGGCGCCGTACTTCGCGGGCAAGCCCAACCCGCTGATGATGCGGACCGGACTCAACGCCATCGGCGCCCACTCCGAGACGTCCGCCATGATCGGCGACCGGATGGACACCGACGTGCTCGCCGGTCTGGAGGCGGGCATGCAGACCTTCCTCGTCCTCACCGGCCTGACCTCGGAGGCCGACATCGACCGGTACCCCTTCCGGCCCTCCACCGTCGTCGGCTCCATCGCCGACCTCGTCGACCTCGTGGACCTGCCCGTGCGGTGACCCGACCGGCCTACAGCGGATGCGGGACGCCGCCTCGCGCGTGAACCTTCCCTCAGGAGGTTTACGATGCGTTCACTGCACCTCACGTTCTGTGCCGCAGTCGCGGCCGGGGCGATATCCCTTCCCACATCCGCTGCACTGGCCGTCCCCGCCGTCCCCGCCGTCCCCGCCGCTCCCGTGAGCGACGACCGGACCGGAACGGTCTCGGTCAGCCCCTCCCGTGTCTCCCCCGGCGGGGAGGTGGAACTCAGGGTCGACGTCTGCGGCAAGGGGAAGTCGGCCCGCGGCAACTCCGAGGCGTTCGCTTCCGAAGCGCGCTTCGAACCGGCCGACGGCAAAGGCCTCGTCGCGCACGCCCGGATCCGCTCCGACGCCGCACCCGATGAGTACGAGGTCTGGGTGACCTGCAAGGACGGCCACGGCAAGGCCACCGGCACCGTCACCGTCGTCCACCACGGCCGCCCCTCGCCCGTCGCCCCCGTGCGGGCCGGCGGCGGAGGCACCGCGGTGCTCGCCGAGAAGGCCGCGGCCGATGAGGGCCCCGGCACCCGGCACGCGGTGATCGGCCTCGGACTGGGCGCCGTCGCGGCCGTCGCCGTCGCGTTCCGCAGCGCGCGACGCCGCCGCCCGGCGCAGCACTGACATGTCCGCCGCGGATCGTCCCGCCGGAAGCGGACGCCTGCTGACCGGTGTCGCCTGGGCCGTACTCCTGCTGGGTCTGTGGCTGTGGGGCCGCGCGGCCACCGCGGGCAACTCGGCCCCGACGACCGGTGACGTCGCGGCGGTCGGACGCCCCCTGGGCGCACCGCTGCCGCCGGCCCACGATCCGCTCGACGGCGCCGCGCCGCAGCGGGTCGAGATCCCCTCCCTCGACATCGAGGCCACCGTCGTACGGCGGGGCCTCGACGACGACGGCGCGATCGAGCCACCGCCGTTCGCGACCCCGGGCGCCGTCGGCTGGTACGCCGAGGGCACCGAGCCGGGCACGGAGGGTGCCGCGCTCTTCGTCGGCCACGTCGACACGGAGACGAAGCCCGCCGTGTTCTACGGACTGAGCGCCGCGAGGCCGGGCGAGAAGGTCCGGGTGAGCAGATCCGACGGGAAGGTCGCCGAATTCACCATCGACGACGTCCAGGTCGTCACCCGGGAACGCTTCGACGCGCAGAAGGCGTACGGGCCGCGCGAGGACGGCCGGGCCGAGCTCCGGCTGATCACCTGCGGCGGTACGTACGACCACGAGACCCGTGCCTACACGGCCAACGTCATCGTCTCCGCGTACCTGACGGCGGAGAAGGGTCCGGAGCGGAGTCACGTCTGAACCAGCCTGGCCCGGTCGGCGTCCGCTCCCCCTCGGAGCGCCGGCCGGGCCGGTCCTCCACCGCGCTGCCCGGACCGCGGGAGTGGCCCGGGCACGACGCGGGAGGTCGAGTCGTTCGTACCGGGACGACACTGTAGGCCGACGCGGCGCCTCACCCGGCGGGTTTTTGGCAAGATGTCCGGATCCGGGCGGGGGCGTCCGGGGCTCGGGTCGCTGTGCCAGGATGGATTCGACCGGGCAGTGCATCAGTACAAGGGGGAGCGGATGTACGGCAGTTACACCGGACGAATAGCGTGTGCGGTCGCCGGGGCGGCCGCGGTTTTGCTGCTGGCCGGGTGCTCCTCGTCCGGCGACGGCGCGTCCGAGGCCGGCTCGTCCGACGGCGGGGGGAAGGACGCACCGGCCGTCGTCGGCCAACAGCCCGAGGGCGACGACCCGTACTGGGTCAACCCCGACGGCAGCGCCGCGCGGCAGGTCGCCGCCTATGCGGGGGACGGCGACAAAGGGAACGCCGAGCTGATCCGGAAGATCGCGGAACAGCCCATGGGGGAGTGGCTCAGCCCGGACGATCCGCAGGGGGCCGCGAAGGGCTACACCGAGGCGGCCGAGCGGGCCGGCCGGGACGCACTGCTCGTCCTGTACAACATCCCGCACCGGGACTGCGGCCAGTTCTCCAAGGGAGGTGCCGCGGACGGCGACGCCTACCGGGCGTGGGTGGACGGTGTCGCCCAGGGCATCGGTGACCGCCGGGCCACGGTGATCCTGGAGCCGGACGCGCTGCTGCACCTGGTGGACGGGTGCACGCCGCAGGAGTTCCACGAGGAGCGGTACGCCCTGCTCAAGGGCGCGGTCGAGCGTCTGAAGCAGCAGCCCGGGACGACGGTGTACGTCGACGCGGGCAACGCGGGATGGCAGTCGCCCGACGCATTGTTCGAGCCTCTGCAACGGGCCGGTGTCGCGGCGGCTGACGGCTTCGCGGTGAACGTGTCCAACTTCCAGACCACGGCCGCCAGCACGGACTTCGGCAAGCGGCTGTCGGCGAAGGTCGGCGGCAAGCCGTTCGTGATCGACACCAGTCGTAACGGCAACGGCCCGTACGACGGGGGCGACCCCGCGGAGAACTGGTGCAACCCGCCGGGCCGCGCCCTCGGCGAGACCCCGACGACGGAGACGGGCGACGAGCTGGTGGACGCCTATCTGTGGATCAAGCGCCCGGGGGAGTCGGACGGCGACTGCAAGGGCGGCCCGAAGGCCGGGGACTGGTGGCCTGAATACGCGCTGGGGCTGGCCCGCGCCGCGAAGTAGGCGGGCCGGCCCCAGGGGTGGAGATCCCCGTCGGGCCCACGGTCTCCGGGACCAGGGCCCGGAGACCGAGGGCCCGGAGACCAGGGCCCCCGGAGGTCACGGGATCTCCACCCACATGCCCTCGGACGGTGTGCCGTCGGCGTTCGTGACGAAGAGCATGTACCAGCCGGACGGGACCAGGGCCCGGTTCTCCGGGACGGTCACGGTGATGCTGTCGGCGGACTTCTTCAGGTCCAGGGCGATCGACCGCTGGTCGGTGTCCGTGACGTGCGTGACCGCGCTGGGACGCATCAGCTTCGCCGAGGTGATCGACGAGGCGTGCCGGGTCGTGAACAGCCCCGTCCCGCCACGGGAGAGGCGCTCCGGCCCCGCCGTCAGCTCGGGACGGTCGTCGCGGTAGAGGTACGGCGGCGTGTAGATCTCGATGCGCTGCTCGAACGTGCCGGGCCGGGTGTTCGCGTCGTCGGAGTACAGCGAGTCGGAGCCGAAGATCATGACCCGGCCGTCGGGGAGGAGCACGGACCCCGAGTGGTAGTTGCGGCCCACCGCCGGGTCCGCGACCCGCTGGTAGGAGTCCGACTTCGCGTCGTACAGCCTGGCCTGCAGGATGTTCGAACCGCTGCGCCCCCGGTAGTCGCTGGAGCCGCCGGTGACCAGCAGTGAGTCGTCAGGGAGGAGCGAGGCGCTCGGGTAGCGGGTGCCTTCGGAGAGGGCGGCGCCGTCCTCGAAGCGCGGGTCGTCCTCCGTCAGGTCGACCAGTCGGGACCTCTCGCTGGACCTCTCGGACTCACCGACCCCGCCCCCGCCGATCACCAGGTACTTCTCGTCCTGCGCGGGAGGCAGCCGTACGGTCGCCGAGGTCTCCATCAGGTCCGGGTCGCTGAGCCCGGGGACCTTCTCGAAGGTGTTGGAGTCCAGGTCCCAGATTCCGGGGTCGCGGCCCACGTCGGCGGGCCCGTAGCCGGAGTTGGAGCCGGAGTAGAAGAGCTTGCCGTTGTTCATGAGGAAGACGGCGGGATAGGTGGGGAATCTCCGTTCGAAGCCGGTGTACTCCCAGGTCTTCGTCTCCGGGTCGTAGATCTCGTCCTTGCCCGGCACGATCTGCCCGATCTCGTCCAGCCCGGACAGGGAGAGGACCCTGCCGTCCTCCAGGGTGGTGAGCGTCGGGTACCAGCGGGCCTCGTTCATCGGGTCGACGCTGATGTACTTCTCGGCCACCGGGTCGAATTCGTAGGCTTCCTTGATGCCCTGGAAGTCCTTCTTGTCGAGGGCCAGCTTCTGTGCGATCCCGTAGGTGTTGCGGCTGTCGGCGCCGGTGAGCCCGGAGACGCGGTAGTTGTCCTCGGTGCCCGTCTCGTACTTCGCGCCGGACTTCTGCGCCTCGACGTAGATCCGGCCGAGCCCCGGTTCGTTGCGCAGGAACTTCCCGGTCGCCTTGTCGAAGACCTTGGTGGCCTTCTCCACCAGCACGGGGTCCTTGGAGCTGTACGTCTTGCCGTTGTCCCGGCCGGTGAAGCTGGTGCCCGCGGGCAGGGTGATGGGCTTGTCGGGGTTCTCGTTGTGCACGATCATCAGGCCGCCGGCCTTGGTGACGTCGCCTTCGAGCTTCTCGTACCGCTTCGTGCCGCCGGCTATGAGGAGCTTGCCGTCCGGGAGCTGGGTGTGCCCGGCGCAGAACATGTCCTTCGGCGTGGCGATGTTCCTGTAGGTGTTCTCCTCCGGGTCCCACAGCACCGACCGGAAGCTCTTCGCGTCGAAGTTCTTCTGGTCGTTGCCGGATCCCGCGACGAGGAGCACCTTGCCGGTGTGCAGCAGCGCGGCGTGGATCGTGTTGATCCGGAACTCGGCCGGGACGTCGAGGAAGTCCCAGTGGCCGTTCTCCGCCTTGTATTCCGGCTGGTCGATGGCGTACTCGTGGTACCGCTCGGTGCCGAAGCGGTACAGCCAGGGCCCGTTCGCCCCCGCGAGCGCCAGGACCACCGCCGTACCGATCGCCAGGCGGCGGGTACGGCGGCTCGGACGGTACTTCATCGGTTACGTCCCCCAAGGGCGATCTGCACGGTGTCTTCATTGCCCGCCCACGAGGGTTCGGGCTGCGGCACGGGCCCGGGGGCCGGCGCGGTCGCGGGCGGCCCGCCCCGGCGCTTCTTCCGCTCGGCGCGGACCGTGTACCGCCAGCCGACGACGGGCGCGGCGGTGATCAGCAGCGCCAGGCAGGCCCAGGTGAGCATCGCCGGATGGCTGTGCCCGAGGACGAACGACGCGGCGATCGATCCGCCGAAGACCAGGATGAAGAAGAGGTGGATGCGGAAGGTGCCGAAGAGGGTGTCCGGGCTGGACGAGTCCCCCTTGGGCGTCACCACGAACGAGCTCTTGCGGCGCAGCACCGCGTCCATCAGGGAGCGGGCGTAGATCGGCGCGGAGAGCGCGGACATCGCCATGCCGGCGAGGCCGCCGGAGCCCTCGGGTTCGTGCGGCGAGACGTTGTGGCGGCGGTTCCAGACGTAGAGGCCGATCTGGAGCGCCGAGGCGTTGCCGTAGAGCATCATCCAGATCACCGGGTCGATCTGGACACCGGAGGCTCCCATGCCGAGGAACAGGGCGCAGCTCAGGGCGGCGAGGATCCAGTTCATGGCCGACATCGGATAGAAGATGATCATCATCGTGTAGTTGAAGAGCTTGCCCGCCGGCAGCGAGAACCAGCCCTTCCAGTACTGCTTGAGGATCGTCTCGTACGTACCCCGGGACCAGCGCAGCTGCTGGGTGAAGAAGTCGGTCCACGCCGTCGGACCCTCGCCCACGGCCAGGACGTCGGGGGTGTAGACCGAGCGCCACTTCCTGCCGGTGAGCGGGTTGCGGTGGCGGTGGATCTCGAAGCCGGTGGCCATGTCCTCGGTGATCGAGTCGTAGAGGCCGCCGATCTGCTTGAGGGTCGAGATGCGCACGGCGTTGCTCGTGCCGACGAACATCGGGGAGCCGTAGCGGTTGCCGGCGCGCTGGATCAGAGCGTGGAAGAGGAACTGCTGGGACTCGGCGGCCTTGGTGACGAAGGTGTCGTAGTTGCCGTACACCTGCGGGCCGATGACGAAACCGATGTCCGGGTCGCGGAAGTAACCGAGCATCCGCTCCAGGTAGTTGGGCAGCGGGATGTGGTCGGTGTCGACCGATGCGAAGAAGTCGTACGCGTCGCCGTGCGCGTCGAGCCAGGCGTTGTAGTTGCCGTGCTTGGTCTTCGCCCGGTGCGGGCCCTTGGCCTGGTTCCAGTGGGCGACCCCCTTGCGGGAGAAGTGCTGCACGCCGAGCCGGGCGCAGACCTCCTTCACGGCGGGGTCGTCGCCCTCGTCGAGGAGCCAGACGTGCATCGGTCCGCGGTGCCGGATCCGCACGGCGGCCTCCAGCGTCTTCGTCACCATCTCCAGGGGCTCCTTGCCCGGGACGAAGGAGGTGAGGAAGGCGACCTTCGTGCCGCTCTCCGGTATGACGGGCACCGGGTCACGGGCCACCAGTGTGGCGTGCGCGTTCGACAGGACGTTCAGGGTGCGGAAGAGCTCGATGAGGCCGATCGACACCAGCATGACGATGTCGAGGACGAGCAGGGTGTCGTTCCGGAGGTTCGGGTCGCGTTCCGTCCAGTGCTCGGGCTGCATGAGCCACGCGAAGAGGCCCAGCGAGACGAGTGGCGCGGCGCCCAGCAGCAGGGCCGCGCGTATGCGGTGGGTCTCCTGCGAGAGGAGTGAGCGGTAGCGCACCGTGTAGGGCCGGCCGGGGTCGGGCTGGGTCAGCGGCCCGGCGAGCCGGCTGTAGTGCTCGTAGTCGTAGCGCGGCAGTGTCTGCTCGGGCTGTCGGCGCTGCCTTCCGGTGCGTGGCTGCGGAGGCAACCGCAGCTGGACCGTCCGGGCAGGGTCGTTGTGCTGCCGGTCGCCTGACGGCGTCGACGTCATGGTCATCCCCCCGCACACAGGATCGCCCTGCGTGATGTTCTGCCTGTGCGTATGACGGTGGAGTCCCCACTCCGCCGAAAAGTTGATCTGTGCTCCCCCGGGCCGGGAGATCCGTGGATCCACCGGCCGACACCTGGTCAGGTTGTCCGATACGCGGCGTAAACGCAAGGGTGAAACGGGCTGTTTACCAGCCATACGTGCGATTTGAGGGAATACCGTGAAGGAGGCGCACAGGGGTGACGGAAGGCGCCCCCGGGGGTCATCCCGCGCCGGGGCGGACATGAGCGAAGCCCCTTCACGCTGGGTGAAGGGGCTTCGCTGTTGCGTGCGCCGTCAGGGACTCGAACCCCGGACCCGCTGATTAAGAGTCAGCTGCTCTAACCAACTGAGCTAACGGCGCCTGCTGACCTGGACAACTTTACCCGATGTGCGGCAGTGCTCCCGACCAGTTCTCTCCGGCGGCCTGTCGTATGGTCGTTTTTTCCCTTTAGTCCGCCACCATGAGATATGCCCGGAAAGTTGGGGACGCTGAGTCACGGACGACCTGGACGACCTGGATGACTGCCGAGGGGAAGAGGAGCCGCATGACTGTGCCGGTCTTCGAGGAGTACGAACCCGCCGCCGACTGCGGCTGCCCGGGCTGCGCCCGACGCCGCCGCACGGCGGCCGCGCTGCCCGTACGCCACGGCGGGCACCCGGCGGCGCACGGTGCGAGGCGGGCGCTCGTGCTGGTCACCGCCGCTGGGGTGGTCCTGTCCTGCGGGGCCGGCCAGGCCGCGGCCACCGCCGCCGGGCGCGACGGGCGCACCGGCACGACGGCCGACCCCCAGCCGGGCACCCCGCAAGGCCCGGTGGGCCCCCTGAACAGCGACGGGGGCTCGGAAGCACCCGCCCCCACGGACACGGTGCAGCGCACGACGACCCGGGCCGACATCATCGCCCGCGCCCAGAAATGGGTGACGGCGAAGGTCCCGTACGACATGGGGGCGTACTGGTCGGACGGCTACCGGCAGGACTGCTCCGGCTTCGTGTCGATGGCCTGGGACCTCGGCACCAACGAGTGGACCGGCAGTCTCGCCGCCTTCGGGACGAAGATCGCCCGGGCCGACCTGCGACCGGGCGACATCCTCCTCTTCCACAACCTGGCCGACCCCTCCGTGGGGTCGCACGTGACGGTCTTCGGCGGCTGGGCCGACGACACGCACAGTCACTACCTCGCGTACGAGCAGGCCCGCCCGAACACGCGCAAGGCGAAGACGCCGATGGCGTACTGGAGCAACTCCTCGAAGTACGTGGCCTACCGCTACAAGGGCGTCGTCAGCGGCGCCGGTGACAGCGGCACGGCCACCGGGTTCCCCGGGGCCGGGTCGTTCGGTCCCGGTGCGGACAACGTGTACGTCGCCCGGCTCGGGCAGCTGCTCATCGCCCGGGGCGGCGAGCGCTTCTACCGGCAGGGAGCGGGGCCGCGCTGGAGCGACGCGGACGAGCGGGCGACGCGGGCGTTCCAGCTGGCGCAGGGGTGGAAGGGCGAGCACGCGGACGGCATCCCCGGCCCGGCCACCTGGGGCCTCCTGGTCAACGGCACGGGGAACAGGATCCCCGCCGTGGAGCCGGGCGGCGGCGCGGCGTTCCCCGGGGCGAGCTTCTTCCGGCCCGGACAGTCCGGCGCCCATGTCCAGCGGCTCGGCGAGCAGCTGGTGAAGAAGGGGTACGGCGCGCACTACGTGACGGGCCCCGGCCCGCGCTGGACGGAGGTGGACCGCCGCAACGTCGAGGCGTTCCAGCGCGCCCAGGGCTGGAGCGGCCGCGCGGCCGACGGATATCCGGGGCCGGAGACCTGGCGACGGCTCTTCGCGTGACGGCTGAAGTGACGGAACGGACATGACGGAGGCGGAAATGCGATCCACGGAGAATGTACGGGGCGAGTGGGACGAGCTGGGCGAGCGGGACACCCGCGTGCTCCTGCCCGGGCCCGGGGCCCGGGACCTGGCGGACCTGGCTCCGCCGGTGGCGGAGCCGGAACGGGAGACGGAGCCGGCGGGGACCGCGGCAGAGGTGTCCGCGGTGGAGGTGTCCATGGTCGAGGTGTCCGCCGTGGTGGTGGACGACGACGTTCCGGTGGATCTGGGGCCTGCCCTCGACGCGGTGGCCGGGGTGGGCAGGCCCGCCCCGGCGGACGGCTGGGACCCGGCGGGCCTGGACCTGACGCCGGACCCGGACCCGGAGCCGGACCCGGAGCCGGACCCGGACCCGGAGGGGAGGCGGGAGGCGGAGCCGGTGAGCCTGGTCCGTGCCCCGGGCCCGGTGCCCGCTCCGGCAGCGCCGGATCCGGGCGCGGAGCAGGCCCAGGTCCCGGAGCCGCTGGAGCCGGCCCCGGTGGACGCCCCGCCGCCCGTTCCGGAGGTGGAGCCCGTCCCGGCGGGCCGGGGGAGCGGGCCGGAGGGCGGCCCGCCCGACCTCCGGGAGCCCGCGCCCGTCGAGGCCGCCGACCCGGTCGCCTGGTGGGGCGCCGGCCGGAGGCAGCCCGTCATCACCGCCGAGACCACGGCGCCCATCCCCGTACACCTGCTCTTCCGCGACGACGGCCGGACCGACCGCGAGGACATCGGCGACGGCCGCGACCGCAAGCCGTCCGGCGCCGGTACTGTGCGGCGTCCCGCCGACCGCCGGCCGCCCCTGCCGCGCTCCCCCCGGGCGCAGGGGCCCACCCGGCCCGCACCCCTCGCCGACCCCCGGCTCGCCGAGCGGCCGGGCCCCGCGCTGCCCGGCTGGTCCGCGCTGCTCACCGCGGTGACCGGGTCGGCCGCCGCGCTCGCCGTCCTGGCGTGGCACGGAGTGCTGCCCGCCGCGGTGACCGGCCGCCTCGGACTCGGTGCCCGTCCGTACGACGGCATCGGCACCGGGGCCTGGGCGCTGCTCGCGCTGCTGGTGGCCGTGGTGGTGTTCGCGCTCTGCGGCCTCGGGCGTGGCCGGGCCGGACACGCGTCGGTGCTGACGCTCTTCGGTGACTACCGGGGCAGCGTCCGGCGCACCGGACTCCTGTGGGTCTCGCCGCTCCTGCGGCGCCGCCGGATCGACGTACGCCTGCGGCACTGGCGCAGTGAGCCGCTGCCCGCCGTGGACGCGAGCGGTACCGCTCTGCGGGCCGTGGTCCTGGTCGTCTGGCAGGTGAAGGACACCGCACGGGCCGTGTTCGGCGTCGCGGACCACGAGCGGTATCTGAGCGACCAGGTGGAGGCGGCGCTGGCCCGGGTGCTCTCGCAGTTGCCCGCCGACGCGTTCCACGAGGACAGCCGCACCCTGCGCGACGCGGAGGCCGTCGGCGACGCGCTGACCCGGATGGTGCGGGCGGACTGCGCGCCCGTGGGCATCGAGGTGTACTCCGCGCAGCCGACCGGGATCGAGTACGCCCCCGAGGTCGCGGCGGCGATGCAGCGCTGCCGGGTGGCCGCCATCGACGCGAAGCACCGCGACGGTGTGCTGACGGCCGTGGTCGACGCGGTGGACGACACGGTCGGCCGGCTGACCGCGCGCGGCATCGTCGAGCTGGACGCCTACGAACACAAGGCCCTGGTCAGGGATTTGACCGTGGCCTTCTACACCGGCCGGAGCCTTGGGTAAGGGGTCCGGTCGCTTCCGGTTGCACGGAAGTACGCGCTGAAACCGGACCCACATTGGTCTGGACATGTTCATGTCGCGTCAATAATCTGGACTTGGTCTAGACCGCACAGATGCGCGCAGCACGGCTCAGAACATCCCCAGAACACCCCCCACGTTCTTGAGGAGCGATTCAGCATGCGGAAAAGGGCAAGCGCGGCAGTCATCGGCCTGGCGATAGCGGGCGTCTCCATGTTCGCGACCGGCAGCGCCAGCAGCCACGGCTACACGGACTCACCCATCAGCCGGCAGAAGCTCTGCGCCAACGGCACCGTCACCGGCTGTGGCAACATCCAGTGGGAACCCCAGAGCGTCGAGGGCCCCAAGGGCTTCCCGGCGGCAGGGCCGGCGGACGGCAAGATCTGCGCGGGCGGGAACGGTACCTTCGCCCAGCTCGACGACCCGCGCGGCGGTAACTGGCCCGCCACCAAGGTCACCGCGGGGCAGGGCTACAGCTTCCGCTGGCAGTTCACCGCCCGGCACTCCACGAGCGACTTCCGCTACTACATCACCAAGAACGGCTGGGACTCCACCAAGCCGCTCACCAGGGCCGCCCTGGAGTCGCAGCCCTTCATGACGGTCCCGTACGGGAACCAGCAGCCGCCGGCGACGCTGACCCACCAGGGGTCGATGCCCACCCAGAAGACCGGGAAGCACATCGTCCTCGCGGTCTGGAACGTCGCCGACACGAGCAACGCGTTCTACGCGTGCTCCGACGTGCAGTTCTGACCGGGTAGGACAGAAAACACTGTGGGTGGTCTCCTCGGAGGGAGACCACCCACAGTGGTGTCGGTGCGCCGTCAGGGACTCGAACCCCGGACCCGCTGATTAAGAGTCAGCTGCTCTAACCAACTGAGCTAACGGCGCCTGCTGACTCGAAAATAATACCTGGTGCTCAGGGGTGCTGATGCACACGTGACCGCCGGGCGGCCGGCATCCACGCGTGGCGTGGGCCACACCCCCGGGGCGCGCGTCGCAGCTCAGAGGGCCAGCGACAGGAGGACCGGTGCGGCGCGCCGGTTCAGCGTGGCCGCCGCGGCACGCAGCCGGTGGGCGTGCTCGATCGGCAGGGACAGTGCCAGGCATCCGGCCGACGAGCCCGCCGTCAGTGGAACGGCGGCGCACACCGTGCCCACGGCGTACTCCTGCAGGTCGAGCACCGGCACCGTCGCCGGCTGGCTGTCCAGCTTGGAGAACAGCACCTTCTCGTTCGTGATCGTCCGCGAGGTGAGCCGGGCGATCCGGTGCCGGGCCAGATGGTCCCGCCGGCCGTTCTGGTCCAGCTGGGTCAGCAGGCACTTGCCGATCGCGCTGGCGTGCGCCGCGGAGCGGAAGTCCACCCATTCGTTGACGGCGGGCGTGCGGGGCCCGTCGGCCACCTGCGTCACCCGGATCTCCCCGTCGACGTACCGGCTGACGTAGACCGCCGCACCGACCGAATCCCGCAGCTGTACCAGCGACTGCTGGAGCTTCGACTCCACCGCCCGCCTGCGCGCGGCGCCCGAGCCGAGCTCCAGGAGCGAGGCGCCGACGACGTACGCGCCGTCGGTGGCCTGCTCGACGTATCCCTCGCGGCGCAGCATCAGCAGGAGGGGAGCGAGGTGTCCGGTCGGCAGCCCCGTCTCGCGGGAGATCTGGGTGTCGGTCACCCCGCTGCCGTGGGTGGAAACGGATTCGAGCACCCGCAGGGCGTACTGCACCGAATGGAACGGCGCCCTCGGCTCGGGCTTCAACGCCACGGTTCCCCCTTCAGGGCCTCTGCCAGGTCGTGACCGCAAGCTCTCACCCACGATAGTCGCCAAGTGGCTTGTTCGGAGGGCCTGTCGAGGGGGGACGGCGGTGCGCCCCGGCTCCGCGAGCTGGGGCGCACGCTCTCCATATGCCAAGGTCATGGGCGTAATGCCTAAGACGAGGTCACAGCACCGCGTTGAGGAACTCGCGGGTGCGTGCGTGTTCGGGGTCGGTGAATATCTTTTCCGGAGAGCCGGACTCCACAACCCGTCCCGCGTCGAACATCAGGACCTTTTTGGACACGTCCCGGGCGAAGTTCATCTCGTGGGTCACACAGAGCATCGTGATGTCGGTGTTTTGCGCGATGTCGCTGAGGAGTTCCAGCACGCCCGCCACCAGTTCCGGGTCCAGCGCCGACGTCACCTCGTCGAGCAGCAGGATCTCCGGCTGCATCGCCAGCGCTCGGGCGATGGCGACGCGCTGCTGCTGACCGCCGGAGAGCTGGGAGGGGTGGGCGTCGACCTTTCCGGAGAGGCCGACCAGGTCGAGCAGCTCCCGGGCCCGGGCCTCCGCCTCGTCGCGGTCCGTCCCCAGGACGTTGACCGGCGCCTCGGTGATGTTCTGGAGGACCTTCATGTTCGGGAAGAGATTGAACTGCTGGAAGACCATCCCGATCTTCCTGCGGGACGCGCGCAGCTCCTTCTCGCCCGCCGGCTTCAGCGAGCCGTCCGGCTTCCGCACGTGGGAGAGGGGCGAGCCGTCCACCCAGATCACCCCGTCGCTGACCTTCTCCAGCGTCATCAGCAGCCGCAGGATGGTGGTCTTCCCCGAGCCGCTCGGTCCGATCAGGGTGACGTGCTCGCCGCGCCGGACGGTGAAGTCCAGCTCGTCCAGGACCACATGATCGCCGTACCGCTTGACGACCTTGTCGAAGCGGACCAGCGGCTCCACTCCGGCGGTCCTGGTCATGGGTACGGGGTCCGCGGGCTCCTTCAAGGGGGCAGAGTCAGTGGCCAAGGCGCTTCTCCAGCTTTCTCATCAGCAGCGAGGTGGGGTAGCTCGCGACCAGGAAGACCAGGCCGGCGAGCGTGAATGCCTCGGTGTACGCGAAGTGGTCCGCTCCGTACTTCCGGGCCTCGAAGACCATTTCCTGCACGGTGATCACGGCGAGGAACGGGGTCTCCTTGAACATCGAGATGGCGTAGTTGCCGAGGGCCGGCAGCACGTTGCGGACCGCCTGCGGCAGGATCACCGCCTGCCAGGTCCGCCGGGGAGACATCGAGAGGGCCCGGCAGGCCTCCCACTGGCCCTTCGGTACGCCGTCGATCCCGGCGCGGTACACCTCGGAGGTGTAGGTGGCGTAGTGGATGCCGAGCACCACGATGCCGATGGTCAGCGGCTCCACCGAGGTGAAGACCGCCGCCGCGCCGACCAGCTGGACCAGCAGAGGGGTCGAGCGGATGAACTCCATGACGGCCTTCACGGGCACCGTGACGAAGCGGGACGGTGCCCGCCCGGCCACGGCGATCGCCAGGCCGAGCACAGCGGCCACGAGCGTGCCCAGCACGGTCGCCAGCAGCGTGACCCGGAATCCTTCGAGCAGCAGGGGAAGGGCTTCCCCGACGGCATCCCAGTCGAACGTGTTCACCGGGCACCTCCGGCCGTCGGGGCGGGCGCCGCGCTGCGTGTCTTCAGCAGGCTTCCCCCGCCGGTGTGCAGGCCGAGCCGCCGCTTGGCGGTTCGCTCCAGCAGGTTCATCAGCAGGGTCAGGGCGTAGGCGAGGACGAAGTAGACGGCCAGCAGCGTCAGATAGGCGGTGAGGCTCTCACCCGTGCGGTCGCGGATCGTCTGGATCACGGTCATCAGATCGGCCGCGGACAGCAGCCACAACAGCGGCGTGCACTTCAGGAGCTGGATCAGCAGGTTGGTGAAGGACGGGATCATCTGGACCCAGGCCTGCGGGAGGATCACCTTCCGCATCCGGTGGAAGGGCGTCATGTTCAGCGCCACCGCCGCCTCGTACTGGGCGCGCGGCACGGAGTTGATCGCGCCACGCACGACCTCGGAGCCGTACGCCCCGTAGTTCAGGCCGAAGGCGACGACGCCGCAGAGGATCGGCGTCAGCTCGTAGCCCGTCAGCTGCGGCATCGCGTAGTACAGCCAGAACAGCTGGATGTAGAGCGAGGTGCCGCGGAAGAACTCCACGACGGTACGGGACACCCCGCGCACCAGGAGCAGTCGGCTGCCCGCCGCCAGACCGAGGGCGAACGACAGGAGCAGGGCGAGCAGGGCGCCCAGGACGGTGGCCTGGACCGTCACCCACAGACCTGCTCTGACCTGCGGGAACTCATCGAGGAGTGTGGAGAAGAAGTCACTCATACGGTGTGCTCCCCGCCCTCATCGGCCCTTGCACAGTTCGGCGGTCTTCAGCGTGGCCGGCGGCAGCTCCGTGGCGCCGAAGCCGAACTCCTGGAGCAGGCTCACATAGCGCGACCTGTCCGAGACGATCTTCTTGAGCTCGCGGTTGAAGGAGTCCCGCAGGTCCTCGTTGCCCTGGCGGAACACCGCGCCGCCCGGGGAGTACTGCTTCACGCCGTCCAGCTCCGGGACGAACGCCTCGGTGACCTCGGTGTCGGGGTTGGTCCTGGCCAGCCAGCGCAGCGAGATGCCGGTGAGCAGGAACGCGTCGATCCGGCCGCCCTTGACGGCGTCCGCGCCGTCCTGCGGCTTCTGCAGGGTCTTGATCTTCGACTCGGCGATGCCCGCGCCCTCGGCGTACGAGCCCTCGACCGCACCGGACATCACACCGATGGTGACTCCGGCCGCCTTCGCGGACGCGAGGTCCGTGAGCTTCTTCGGGTTGCCCTTCCTCACCATCAGGGCGGTGGGGGAGATGAACTCCGGTTCCGAGAAAAGTGCGTTGGCGCAGCGCTCCGGAGTGATGGCCATGCCCGCGCTGACCACGTCGTACTTGCCCGCCTGCAGGCCGGGGATCAGGCCGTCCCACTCCGAGAGGGTCGGCTTCAGCTCGTCGACGCCGAGCGCCTTGAATATCTCCCGGTGCAGGGTGGGCGCCTCGCCCTTGAGCTCCTTGCCCTCCATGTAGCCGTACGGGGCCTCGTTGGCGTACGCGACCCGGACGAAGCCCTGCTTGCGGAGCTTGTCCAGGGCGCCCTCACCGTCGGCCGCGCCGGCGTCGGTCTTGCTGCACGCGGAGAGCAGACCGGGGACGACGAGCAGACCTCCCACGGCCGCCGTTCGATTGAGGAAGCCCCGACGGGACAGGTGAGGGAAGTCAGCCATGGTTCGCGATCTCCTGGAAAAATCGGGGTGTCGAACAGTCCGGACAGGGTGAGCACCTGCCCGATCCAGGAGGCCTATGCAGCACGCGCCGCCCATGTAACCGAACGGTGGCCGGAGGGTGACCTTCCCGTGTCCCGTTCTCGGCGCAGGGCGACGGCGGGTGCGCGGGGCGTGTTCCCCGGTGTGCTTACGTTCATGACTGCCCGTTATGCGGTGGTGTCCGGAGACGGTACGTAACCGCGGTGCACGTCCACCACGTTGGGCAACGGCTCTCCGGCGGCCCACCGCTCGTACATCGAGACGAACTGCTCACCCAGCCGGTCCCGCCAGCCGGCCGTGTCCCCGCTCATGTGCGGGGAGACCAGCAGGCCGGGTACGTCCCACAGCGGGCTGGAGGGACTCAGCGGCTCCTCCTGGAACACGTCGAGCGCCGCGCCGGCGATCCAGCGCCTGCGCAGCGCTTCGGCCAGATCCTCCTCGACGGCCAGCGGCCCGCGCCCCACGTTGACGAAGCGGGCGGAGGGCTGGAGCAGTCCGAAGAAGCGGGCGTCGAACATCCCGCGCGTCCCGTCCGTCAGCGGGGCAGCGGCGATCACCCAGTCCGCGCCCGCCGCCAGCCGCCCCAGGTCCTCGACGCCATGGATCGTGCGCCGCGCCGTACGGCCGACGAGCGCCACCTGCACGCCGAGGCCGTGCAGCAGCCGCATGATCTCCCGGCCGACGGGGCCCGCCCCGACGACCACCGCGCGGCTGCCGGCGAGCCCCCGGGTCTCCCGGTGGCGCCACCTGCGCTGCCGCTGGAGTTCCAGCGTGCGGGGGAGGTCCTTCGCGAAGGCGAGCACCAGCCCCGCGACGTACTCGGCGATCGGCAGTTCGAAGACGCCCCGGGCATTGGTGACGACCGTGGGGGAGGCGGCCAGCGCCGGGCAGAGCAGCCGGTCCACCCCGGCGCTCGCCGTGTGCACCCAGCGGGGGCGTGGCCCGTCAGCCGGCCAGGCCTCCCGGACGGCGTCGGAGGCGAAGTCCCAGACGAGCAGCACGTCCGCTTCGGGCAGCTGCCCGGCCAGCGTCCGCTCGTCGGCGTACCGGACGACGGCCCGGCCGGTCAGCCGGCCCAGGCGCGGTGACGGGTCGGTGTCCAGGACGAGGATCACGGGAGCGGCCATCGGACGACCACGCTCGCACCGGTGGGTACGTCCGTCAACAGGGCCTCCGTCGTCCGGAAGGAACCGCTGGTCACCCATGCTGCGGGCGACGGCACGGGGCAATGAGGGGAATACTTGTCCCAGGCAGGGGCAGCGGAGGATCAGGCCGGCCGGCAGGACATCCCGACGCACGGGAAGGACGGACATGACGACCGTAGGACTTCTTTATCCGGGCCACGCCGCGGAGGACGACTTCCCGCGGATGGAGGTCATGCTCGACAGCGACATCAGAGTGCCGCTCTTCCACACCGACATCGACGAGGACGTCCGCAGGGCCGAGAACCTGCGAGCCGCGGGCGCGCCGGACCGTCTGCACGCCGGTGTCGAGGAACTGCGCATGGCCGGCGCCGAATCCCTGGTCTGGGCCTGCTCAGGCGGCAGCTTCGCCTACGGCTGGGACGGGGCGCACACCCAGGCCGCGGAGCTTGCCAGGGCCGCCGGGCTCCCCGCGTCCAGCACCTCCATCGCCTTCGTCCACGCGCTGCGCGAGCTGGGTGCCTCCCGGGTCGCGGTCGCCGCGACCTACTCCGAGGACATCGCCGCGCTCTTCGCGGGCTTCCTGACGTCCGGCGGCGTCGAGGTGGCCGCGACCCGGGGCAGCGGCATCATCACCGCGACGGAGGCGGCAGCGGCGGACGCGGAACTCGTGAAGGAACTGGCCGTGGCCGGCGACCACCCCGACGCCGAGGTGGTGCTGCTCCCCGACAACGCCCTGCACACCGTCGCGTACGTCCCCGAGCTGGAGGAACTCCTCGGGAAGCCGGTCCTCACCGCCAACCAGGTGGCGGTCTGGGAAGGTCTCCGGCTCGCCGACCGCCGGATCTGGGCCCCCACCCTCGGCACCCTGTTCGCCACCCGCGAGCCCCCGCTGGGCGCCACCGAGCCCCGGGGCATCGAGGTGCGGGAGTAAGGGCCGTCCGTGGCAGCGGCACGGGAATAAGCGGAGTCATCCTCCTGTTTGCACCCTCCGGTACCCAGACGCACCATCGGAGAGGCCGAAACACGTGGACGAGAACCGAGGCGACCAAATTCGCGGCACAGCGGGAGGGACGGCCTCCGTGCCCCTCTCCGTGCTCGACCTGGTGACCGTGGGCCAGGGCCGCACGGCGACCCAGGCCCTGCGCACCAGCGTGGACATCGCCAAGCTGGCCGAGAGCCGTGGCTTCCACCGCTTCTGGGTCGCCGAACACCACTCGATGCCCGGCGTGGCCTCCTCGTCCCCCGCCGTGATCCTCGCGAACCTGGCCGCGCACACCGAGCGCATCCGGCTCGGCTCCGGCGGTGTGATGCTGCCCAACCACGCCCCCCTGGTGATCGCCGAGCAGTTCGGCACCCTGGAGGCGATGGCCCCCGGCCGCATCGACCTCGGCCTCGGCCGCGCACCCGGCACGGACGGCGCCACCGCGGCCGCCCTGCGCCGCACCGACCGTCTGAACGAAGGCGCGGACGACTTCCCGCAGCAGCTGGCCGAACTGACCCGCTTCCTGGACGACGACTTCCCCGACGGGCACCCCTACGCCCGCATCCACGCCGTCCCCGGCCCCGTGCAGGCCACGTCACCCGGCGGCGTCCAGTCCGCCGCCCGCCCGCCGATCTGGCTGCTGGGCTCCTCCGGCTTCAGCGCCCGGCTCGCCGGCGTCCTCGGCCTGCCCTTCGCCTTCGCCCACCACTTCTCGGCCCGCAACACCGTGCCGGCCCTGGACCTGTACCGGGAGTCCTTCAAGCCCTCCGCGGTGCTCGACGCCCCCTACGCCCTCATCGGGGTCGCGGCGCTGGCCGCCGACGACGAGCGCGAGGCCCGGCGCCAGGTGCTCACCGGTGCCCTCTCCATGGTCCGGCTGCGCACCGGCCGCCCGGGCCTGACGCCGAGCCCCGAGGAGGCGGAGGCGTACGACTTCAGCCCCATGGAGCGCGAGTTCGTCGACGGCTGGCTGAAGGACATCGTCCACGGCACGGCGGACGAGGTCCGGGGCGGCCTGGACGACCTGGCCAAGCGCACCGGTGCGGACGAGCTGATGATCACGGCCAACGCACACGGCGGCGAGGCCCGGCTGCGTTCGTACGAGCTCATCGCCGACGCCTACGGGCTGCCCCGGGTCTGACGCCCGGTGCCGTGGTCCTCAGCCCTCCGGGGGCCTGCCGCCGATCAGTTCGGTGATCAGCTCCGGGGCCACCGCACGTGAGTACAGCCACCCCTGCCCGGTGTCACAGCCGATCCGGCGCAGCCGCTCCGCCTGGCCCGAGGTCTCCACGCACTCCGCGGTGACCGTCAGGCCCAGGCGGTGCGCCAGTTGCACCATGGCCTCGACGATCGTCTCGTCGGCCGGGCTGGGGTGCGCGCCGTCCTCGTAACGGAACCCGCGCACGAAGGAGCCGTCCAGCTTCAGCACGGACACGGGCAGCCGGCTCAGATAGGCGAGGTTGGAGTAGCCCGTACCGAAGTCGTCGATCGCGATGCGGACGCCCATGGCGTTGAGCGCCTGGAGCACCCGCAGCGGTCGGCCCGACGATCCCATGACCGCCGATTCGGTCAACTCCAGTTGCAACAGGCCGGGTTCCAGGCCGGTCTCGGCGAGGATCTCCGCCACGTCGGCGACCAGATCGGAGTCCCGGACCTGCCGTACGGCCACGTTGACGCTGATGAACAGCGCGGGCTCGTCCGGGTGTTCCCGCTGCCACCGGCGGGCCTGGCGACAGGCCGTGCGCAGCACCCACCGGCCGAGCTGGACGATCGTGCCGTCCTCCTCGGCGATCGGGACGAACCGGCTCGGCGCCAGCAGCCCGAACCGCGGGTGGTTCCACCGGACCAGGGCTTCCACACCCCGTACGACCTCGTCCGCCATGCCGACCAGCGGCTGGTACTCCAGCGTGAACTCGCCGCGTTCGACGGCCGGTCCGAGCGTGGAGGAGAGCGACTGCCGGGTCATCCGATGGGCGTTGCGCTCGGCGTCGAAGAGGGTCCAGCGGGCCCGGCCGTCGGCCTTCGCCCAGTACAGCGTGGTGTCCGCGGCCTGCATCAGAGCCGTGGCCGACGTGCCCGCCGCGGCCCGCTCCACGACCCCGATCGACGCGGTGACCGCCAGTCGGTGCCCGGACACCTCGAACGGCCGCTGGAGGGCCGCGAGGACCGAACGGGCGAGGTCGGTGAGTTGCCGCGTGCCCGAGGAGTCCTCCACCAGGATGGCGAACTCGTCACCGCCGAGGCGCGCCACCAGCGGGCTGCCGGTCCGCTGCCCGTCGCCCTCGGCGCAGCGGGTCAGCCGCTCGGCGAAGGCGGCGAGGAGCTGGTCGCCGGTGCGGTGTCCCAGGGTGTCGTTGACCGCCTTGAAGCCGTCGATGTCCAGGTAGCAGAGGCCGATCCGGCCGTGCCCCGACGATGACGACGCGCTCGGGACCCGTGTCCCCAGGGCGGACGCGAGCCGCTCGAAGAACAGTGCGCGGTTGGGCAGCCGGGTCACCGGGTCGTGCATCCGCAGATGACGCAGCCGCTCCCGCAGCTCGCGCCCGTCGCTGACGTCGACGACGGACAGCAGCACCCGGCCCCCGCCCTCGGCCACCTCGTCCATCCGCACGACGGTGACCTCGACCCACAGGGGCCGGCCGTCGGCGTGCTCGATCCGCCGGGTGCACCGGAAGCGTGGGCGGGTGCCGCGCAGTACCTCGCCGTACGCCCGCAGGGCGGGGCCGTCCGACGTGAGCCCCACGAGGCCGGCGGCGGGCTGACCGGTGAGGGAGCCGGGGTCGGCGCCCAGCAGCCCGCCCAGTGCGTCGTTCGGTCTGACGATCCGGCCGAGGTGGTCGACGACGGCCATCGGGAGGGCGGCCGCCGCGAACGCGGCGCGGTAGTCACGCAGCTCGGAGAGGACCGGCTTCTGATGATCACACCGCGTGACGCCAGAGGGGTCGGCGCCGGGAGCCGTGTCCGTCGGCGAGATCGGCCCTTCGGAGGTTCCGCTCACTGCTCGCTCCCGCTGTCGCAGATCGTCATGAACAGGTGTGGCCGGGCAGGGGCGTGGAGTGGAGTGCCGTGCCAGAGGCGGGAACCACGCGGGAAAGCGAGGTGAAGCATAGAGGGTGGCGCGCGGGCCGTTCCAGCGCGTCCGCGGTTTCGGACATCCGGCACGCGCATGGCGGACCTCCGCCCTGTGCGTGCTCCACGTGTCTCCCGTAAGGGGCGCGCTCATGCAATGTGGTCGTAGATGATCACTTTTGCGGCGATGTGGTTGATTCAAGTTGCAGGGTGAGTGATTGTGACTGTCCGTGAGTGGAGTGATTCGACTCCGAATGATCACCCCGGCCTCCGCTGACCCGTGTGGGGCAGCACAACAGGGCGTACGACCCCGGATCGGCACAGGGTGAGGGGGAAGTCCCGCATTCGCCACCCGGAGGTAGATGTGCCGCGTCAGCACGGACCCGGGGGACTGGAGAAGCCGAGTCTGCGCAGTGCGGCGGCCGCTCTCACTTCCCTCCTGGCGCTCGCCGCCACCGGACTCGTCGCCGGGCCCGCCGTGGCGGTCACGCGGGACGCCGGGCCGTGCGCCCTGCCCCGGACGGCGGCGCACCACTCACTCGGCCTCGACACGTGGAACGAGGCCTACCCGCGACCCGAGCGCCACCTGGACGCGGTCATGGTCTTCCTCTCGTTCCCCGACTCCGAACCCGCCGTGGCTCCCCAGGTGCTCGCCGCCGACTACTTCCCCTCCACCACCCGCTTCTTCCGGCGTGCCTCGTACGGGAAGTTCACCCTGCGCGCCCACCCCCAGCGGCAGTGGACCCCCATGCCGCGCCCCTCCACCGCATACGGCATACAGCGCGACTGGGCCCCTGAGCGGCGCGGCGCCTACCTGCGGGACGCGATCGAGGCCGCCGACGAACGGACCGACTTCTCCGCGTACGACATCGTCTACCTCGTCGCCGACCCGGACGCCCCCGGTGTGGACTCCGACGCCACGAAGGTCGTCAACTTCGACCGGCCGGTGCGCGCCGACGGCACGGACATCCGGCGCGTGGTCACCCTCTTCGAGGAGCACCCGCCGGACCGCAACGTCCTCGCGCACGAGACCGGACACGTCTTCGACCTGGCGGACCTCTACCACCGGCCGGAGGACGGGAAGGGCGACTGGGACACCCACGTCGGCGACTGGGACGTCATGGGCAGCCAGTTCGGACTGTCCCCGGACCTCTTCGGCTGGCACAAGTGGAAGCTCGGCTGGCTGGAGGGCGAGGAGATCGTGTGTGTGCAGGGCGCCGCCGACCTCACCCTGGAGCCCATGGCGGAGGTGCCGGTGCGAGGCGCCTCCCTCGGCACCAGACTCGCCGTCGTCAGGACCGGCACGGACAGCGCGCTGGCCATCGAGGCACGCGGCGCCACGGGCAACGACCGGACGACGTGCACCGAAGGGGTGCTCATCTACCGCATCCGCAACGCGACGCCGTCCGGCGGCGGCCCCGTGGAGGTGCTGGACACCCACCCCGACTCCGAGGCCTGCTGGGACCGGTCGGTCTACCCGCCGCTCGCGGACGCCCCCCTCCGGGAGGGCGAGCGCTTCACCGTGCCGGGGGAACGCATCCGTATCGACGTCGCCGACCGGACCCGGTCCGGAGCCTGGACCGTACGGGTCACCACCGGCGTCTGACCCGCACCGCGCGCACGAAGAAGCCCCCCGCTTCCGCGAGGGGCTTCTTCCGTCTGTGCGCCGTCAGGGACTCGAACCCCGGACCCGCTGATTAAGAGTCAGCTGCTCTAACCAACTGAGCTAACGGCGCCTGGTGACGTCGTAGACATTAGCACCCGGATCGGCAGGAGGAAAAATCGAATTCCCGGTGGTCGAGGGTGCCGCCGACCTGCCCACGCGCACACAGGCCCACAGCAGTACGTCCGGGCCCGGCAGCCAGGGGTTGCGGGTGTCCGGGGCGACCACCCAGCGCGGCCCGCCCGCGCCCGCGCCGCCGGTCAGGGGCGGGACGGTGACCGCGTCACCCGTGCCGTGACAGAGCACGGGCGGCAGGTCGCCCTGATGCCTCCGGGCTCCGTCGGCACCTGCCGTGCCCCACTCCTCCCACGCCAGCAGCGACGGCAGCCGCTGGGCCGTGCCCGGGGAGGCGAACAGCAGCATCCGGCCCCGGTGTGTGGCGACCGGGCCCGAGCCCGGCCCCTCCGCCCAGAGCCGCTCCAGCATGCGGCGGCCGAACAACGCCGGCACGTTCACGATGTCGAACGTGGAGCCGCACGGCAGGACACCCGGAGCGGACGGGTGGGCCTCCCACTGCGAGAGCGTGCCGCGGGGGTGGGACGAAGCGCCTGCCAGCCACGCGGCACCGGACGCCGTGACCACCGCGGCCCCATCGTCGGCCCTGTGGCCGACACGGTCCCGCAGCAAGGCGAAGATGTCGACACCGAGGTGGGGGGTGGCAGCGGTCCGCAGAGTCGTTTCGTCGTTCAGCCAAGCGCTCATGGCGTCATGTCTACCGGCCGTGACACTCCTGTCTCTCAGAGTTGCCGAAAGCCGGACAGAGTGCGGCGAGGCACGGTATCTTGCCCGACGGCATATGCCAGGGGTGTACTCGTGGTGACGTACGGTCGTGCGGCTTTCAGGCTTCCCCGGGGCGTTCGGGCCGTTCCGGGCTCGTGGGCCTTCCGGCCCGGCGGTCAGGGTGCGGGGGTGTCCAGCAGGGACCGGCCGAACTCGATCATCTTCTTGGCGTAGTCCTCGGTCCACTCCGCGCGCTCGGCTATGTCCGCGGGCGTGAGCCGGTCGAACCGGCGCGGATCGGCGAGCTGGGCGGCGGCCACGGCCTGGAACTCCACGGCCCGGTCGGTCGCCGCCCGGAAGGCGAGCGTCAGCTCCGTCGCGCGGGCCAGCAGCTCGCTCGGGTCCTCCATCGACTCCAGGTCGAAGAAGTGCTCCGGATCGGCCGCCGCCTCCGACGGCTCGAAGAGCAGCGGCGCCGGACGCAGCCTCTGCCGCTCGTTCCGCTCGGGTTGTGCCATGTGGTGTTCCTTCCTCGTACGGCCGGACGGCCACCTTCCATTGTCCAGCCCGGCGCAAGAGCGCTACCCGCCCCGCGCACCAGGAGCGCTGCCCAGGATCAGGGCGTCCAATGCACACGGTGCTCGGCGAGATGGGCCAGCACCGCGTGGTTCGCCTCCCAGCCGTCGGGGAACTTCACCGTCACGCCCAGCTGCACCGGCTCCGTCGACGGGTGCTCGTCCAGCAGGTCCGCCACCCCGGCACGGCACACCACGACGCACGCGTGCCGGTGCCGCGAGGCCAGCACGCACAGCCGGCCCGTCTCCAGGTGGAACGCCGTGGCGTCCGGGCGGCCCGACAGCGGGTGCAGGACCACGGTCACGTCGAACTCACGGCCCTGGAGCCGGTTGGCCGTGTCCACCGCCACGCCCGTCACCCCCAGCTCCGCGAGCGCCGCCCGCACCGCCGCCGCCTGGTCGCGGTGGGCCGTGCCGACCGCGACCCGCTCCGCCGTCACCGGGACGGGCTCGGGGCCGCGCTCGCTCGTCGCGGCGCCGCCCCGGTCCAGCAGCCTGCGGACCACCAGGGCCACCGCCCGGACCGCCTCGGGGTCCGTGCGCGGGGTGTGCCGGGCCGGGAGCTCCAGCAGCCCCCAGCCGGACTCCGCCGCCTCGTCCAGCACCCGGTCGGGGCCCGACCCGTCCGAGGGCACCCCGAACGACAGCCGCCGGTCGCCGTGGTCCGTACCGCTGCGGAACGGCGTGTACGGGTAGAACGCCGCCGAGACCAGCGGCGCCGCCGAAGCGGGCAGCCGCCAGGACACCGGCAGCCGGTGCTGCGGCAGCTCCGGATTGTGCGCGAGCAGGGTCGACACGGCGCTCGCCGACGGGTCGTACGAGAGGCCCGCCCACTGGTCGGCGCCCACGATCGAGAACGGGTCCAGCTGCCCCGGATCCCCGACGAACAGCGCCCGCTCGAACAGCCCGGCCACGGCCAGCAGGGCGTCCGAGCGCATCTGGTAGGCCTCGTCGACGATCGCGTGGCCCCACGGCTCGACGCTCTTCACGTGCGCCCACTTCGCGGCCGTGGAGATGACGATGTCCAGACCCGCCAGATCCGCCGCCTTCGCCGACGTGCGTACGTTGTCCAGGCCGTCCAGGACCTTGTCGTACGGATCGGAGTCGTTGCTGTGCAGCCGGCCCACCGGGAGCTCGGGGGCCTTCTCGGCCAGCCGCACCACCAGGTCGTCCACCTGGGCGTTGGTCTGCGCGACCACCATCAGCGGGCGGCCCGCGGCGGCGAGTTCCAGCGCGGCGCGCACCACCAGGGTCGACTTGCCCGCTCCCGGCGGGGAGTCCACCACGATGCCGCGCGCCGTACCGCGCAGGGTGTCGTCGAGGATCGCGTCGGTCGCCCGCGCCGCCGCGGCACCCGGGTCGAGAACGGCTGTCACAGGAGGTCCTCCGCGGTCACGGGATCGGGCTGCTCGGCAGGTACGCCACCGGCGGCGCCCGGCGGACCGCCGTGGGTCCACGGGGTGTCCTCCGGGTCGGGGAGCTTCGGGCCGCCCCGCTGGTCGTGCTCGAACAGGGTCCAGGCGATGCGGTCGCCGGGCTCGGGCACCGAACCCGGCGCCGGTTCCTTGCCGCGACCCATCCGGTCCGTGATCCGCAGGACGAGTCCGACCGCGCCGGTGTCCGTGTCCGGGGGCCCCGAGGCGTACGCCACGAACTCCGCCGTCTGCGGCTTCCCGTCCAGCGAGCGGTACACCTTGGTCCGCTCACCGAGATGCGGGCGCTCGTCCGTCCGCACCGTGACCAGCGGACGCGGCGACGGCCGCTTCGACTCGCTGTACGCCATCTCGACGTCCGTCACCTCTCCGATGAACGCCTCGCCCGCCAGCCTGCGCCCCGCCAGCACCAGCGGATCGTCGAGCGCCTCCTGGGCGTCCAGCTGCGCCTGGGCCGTCTCCCGCGAGGCCAGCTTCCGCGCCGCCGTCACCGCGTCGTCCCGGCGTGGCTGCGGGGGCTCACCCGCCCGCACCCGGTCCCGGTGCGCGGTGAACGACCAGCGGTCCTTGGTCCACCGGTCCTCGGCCCGCGCCCCTTCGGGAAGCTCCGCCAGCAGGTCGAGCCCCCGCCACACCGCGTCCCAGGTGGGCAGCAGCACACCGGCCAGCAGCGACCGGATCTCCCGCTCGGCGCCGCTCAGCTCGCCGAGCCGGGCATCGGCGTCGAGGCCGTCCTCCGCGGCGGCCAGCGCCGTGCGCGCCCTGTCGTACCGCTCGATCGCGGGCGCCAGCAGCCTGTTGTCGAACGCCGGGTCCGTCGCCGGGCCGGCCGGCGGACAGACCAGCTGACCGGCACGGTCCCGCTCGCCCTCCGCGCGAAGGGCCGCCTCGGCACCTGACTCGCCGTACGGCGGGTCGACCCAGGCGAGCAGCGCGCCGAGATGCTGGTCCTCCAGGCTGCTCTGCCCCGTCGCCCAGTGGCGGTTCAGCAGGTCCGTCGCGGCGAGCAGCAGCGAGGAGCCCGGCACCCTGGCCCGCTCCCCGTAGTGCGTCAGCCAGCGGCCGAGCAACGGCACACGGGCGGGCGCCGGATACGGGGTGTCCGGGTCGTCCTCGGCGGTACGCCGGAACCGCATGGACCGCCCGAGCAGCCGTACGAAGTCGATGCCGGCCCGGCTGGGCACGATCAGCTGCGCCGCGTCCGTGCACAGCTCGACCTCGACCTTGACCTTCTTGCCGGTCGCGGGATCGGTCTCGTTGCGCTCGGCGGGCTCGACGGCATCGGCGTACGACTCGATGTGCGGCAGCACCGCCTCGGCCAGCTCGGCGAGGAACGCGAACCGGAGATCACGGTCGCGCGGCTGGGCCACCGTCAGCAGCCGGGGTGCCGCACGGTCCGTGCCGACGAGGGCGCCGAGCGGGGCGCCGGCCTCACCGGCGGTCGTCAGCGGCACCAGCACGAGCGGCCGGCCGGTCAGATGGCGGTGTCGCACGGTGGCCAGCGGCTGGGCCCGGCCGCTGTCGACCGCCTCCAGCCGGGCGAGGGTGCCGATCAGTGACATGGGACGCCGCCCTCCGCACCGGCGAGGGCTTCCGCCCGCAGGGCGGCGGCCCTGCGCAGGGCCGCCACCGTCGGGTCGGCCGGGTCGCCCTCCTTGCCGGCGGCAGCGGCGAGCACTCCGGTGACCGTCGTCAGGCCGCCGAGCTCGCCCCGGACACTCCGGCCCAGCGATTCCACGGCACCCTCCGCGCGGGCCTTCGTCCGGCAGTGGAAGGCCAGCTCGCACGCGGCCAGGCACTCGGGGGCGTACGCGGCGGGGACCGCCTCGACGGCGGTGCCGAGCTCGTCGGGGGAGCGGCCCGGGTCGAAGGTGGTGCCCTCGGGCAGGGCCGCCGCGATGTCCTCGACGCGGGTCAGCCTGGTCAGCTGGCGGGCGGTGACCGCGCGCTGTTTCCGTACGTCGACGACGGAGGCGGTCGGCAGGTTGGAGAAGTCCTTCGGGCAGACCAGCAGGACCCGGTGGCCGACCTCGGCGCCCTCCGTCTTCGCCGCGATCCGCTCCAGTGCCAGGACGTAGACGGCGGACTGGCGGGCCGCGGCACCGACCTTCGCGGCGTCCGCGGAACCGTCGATCATGGGGAAGGACTTGATCTCGACGACCGTCCAGGTGCCGTCGGGGTGCACCACCACGGCGTCCGGCTCCAGATAGGCGGGGGAGCCCGCGACCTCCAGCGCCAGCATCGGGTGGTCGAGCAGCGCCCAGCCGCCCGCCGCCGTGGCCTCACGCAGCGCCAGCGCCGTCCGTGCGGCCCGGCCCTCGGGGCCGGCCGCCGTCAGATCCGGCACCGTAACCTCGGCCGGTGCCTCGGCGCCGCCGCCGAGCCGCTCGACGAGGAGGCGCAGCAGCTCCGTGCCTCCGTCGGCCTTGACCTTCGCCTCGAAGGCGTTGCCCCGGACGAACGCGAACTGGGACTGGCCGAACGCGGCGGGGGAGCCGAGGGCCGTGGCCAGCACGGCTTTGTCGACCCCCGCGCCGTCGAGCAGGGCGCGCCGCTTGCACCCCGGGTTCGCTGCGAGCGCGGCCAGTGCGCGCGCGTCGAGCGGATGCGGCGCGACGGAGGGGCCGCGCAGCTCAGCGAGTCGCTGCCGGAGCGTCGGTGTCGGCCGAGGCGCGGGCGCTCGCGTCGAAGGAATCTGCGGAGGCGGTCCGCCGGCCGGGTATTCGCTCACCCGCGGAAGTCTTGCATCCGTCACTGACAATCGTGGATTCCGCGGCGGCGCGGGAGGTGGGCAGCTGTGCGAACACGGCCCTGGACCGGTCCTTGACGCGGTCCGAGAGCCGCATGAACGGCCTGGTCAGCAGTGCGCCGACCGCCATCACGGCGGCCCCGGCCACGGCGTCGAGGAAATAGTGGTTCGCGGTGCCCATCACGACGAACACGGTGATCAGCGGGTACGCGACGCCCGCCGCCCGGACGAGCGGGTGGCGGCCGTGGCGCCACAGCAGGACGCCGCACCACACCGCCCAGCCGACGTGCAGGCTCGGCATCGCGGCGTACTGGTTGGTCATCCCGCTGAGCCCGCGCGGGGCGCTCGCGCCGGTGCCCCACCAGCCGTACGCGCTGTACTGCGCCATCGTGTCGACGAAACCGTGGTGGGCGTCGAGCAGCCGCGGCGGGCAGGTCGGCATCAGCGTGAAGCCGACCAGGCCGAGGAGGGTGGAGGTCATCAGCCAGGTGCGGGCCGCCCTGTAGGAGGCGCTGCGGCGCCGGAAGATCCAGATCAGGACCGCCGGGGTGACCAGGTAGTGCAGGGAGGCGTAGGCGAAGTCGGCGGGTACGCCGAGCGTGGGGTGGGCGGTCAGGAGCCGGTTGAGCGGGTGCTCGGCGTTGAGGTGCAGCGCCTTCTCCAGGCGGAGGATCGCGAGACCGTTCTCCACGGCCGCCGGGACGTTCTCGTGGACCAGCAGCCGGCCCATCGAGTACAGCCCGTACACCACCGCGATCAGCGGGAGCTCCGTCCACCAGCGGGGCCGTATACCGGAGGACGGTGGCGCGGCGGTGGCGTGCGGCATCCGGTGGCTCTCCCCTGTTCATGCGGTCGACGGCGGGCGTTCAACCGTACGGCGGTCGTATGCCCTGATTTCCCCTGGGGGCCACCCGTGCGGACGTCCCTGGTCATGCGTGGGCCACGCGCTGGGAGGGACGCGGACGCCGCCCCGCAGGTTGCCCGCGAGGAAGGTGCGAGATGATGGGGCGGGGCCTTCGCGTGCACCGGTCTCCCAGCCGGCCGTCCGTGCCCGCCGCCCCTCAGCCGTCCCGGACACCGCCGTCTCGGACCCACCAGATCCTAGGGTCCCCGGATCTTCGGATCTCCGTATTTTCAGGGAGAGCCGTCATGGCACCGCGAATCCTGCTCGCCCGGCACGGCCAGACACAGTGGTCGGTCCAGGGCAATCACACCGGCAGGACCGACATCCCCCTCCTCGACACCGGCCGCGAAGGCGCCAAGCTCCTCGGTGAGCGGCTGCACCGGGAGCCCTGGGGCGGTCTGCCCGGCGTCGAGGTGCGGACCAGCCCGCTCGTCCGTGCCGCCGAGACGTGCGCGATCGCCGGGTTCGGCGACCGTGCCGAGCCGTGGGACGCGCTGATGGAGTGGGACTACGGCGACTACGAGGGCCTGACCCCGGCGCAGATCAAGGCGGACCGGCCGGACTGGCTCATCTGGCGGGACGGGGTCCCCCGGGGCGAGACCCTCGCCGAGCTCACGGCCCGGGCGGACGAGGTCGTCGCGTGGGCGCGCTCCGCCGACCGCGACGTGCTGGTCTTCGCCCACGGTCACATCCTGCGGGCGCTGGGGGCGCGGTGGCTGGGCGAGGACGTGTCGTTCGCCGCGCGGATCCGGCTGGAGCCGACGTCGCTGTCGGTGCTGGGCTGGGCGTACGGCCTCCCGGCGCTGGAACGCTGGAACGACACGGGCCACCTGGACCGCTGACCAGGGCCCCACTCCTCGGCCCGGGCCGAGGAGTGCCCGCCCCTCAGGCTTCCGGGGGCAGCTCCTCGTAGCGGGCCAGGAGGGCCGACACCTCCGGGCCGCCCCGTGGCCGGAGCACCCGTACGGCGTTCGCCAGCATCCCGCGGATCCGGGAGGACCGGACCCGGTCCAGGAGGTCCAGCACCTGGTGGCCGGCGGCGGCGGCCTCGTCGGCCGTGCCCGCCCGCGCCAGGTCACCCGCGAGCTGCGCGCGGTACAGCGCGAGGTTCCGGGTGAAGTGCGGGTCCTGCAGCCGCGTCGCCCGCAGGGCGTGCCGCGCCGCCCGCGGCCAGTCACCCAGCACCGACCAGCACTGCGCCTCCAGCAGCTCCAGCTCGGCCTCCCGGAAGAAGGTCATCCACTCGGGGTCCGCGTCGCCCGGCCCCCGGTCGAACGCCGTCTGCGCCCGCCCGATCGCCTGCTCGCACCCCGTGCGGTCCCCGAGCCACGCCCTGGCGCCCGCCTCCCGCAGCGCCAGCAGCGCCAGCAGCCGTGGTGAGCCGAGCGGCCGGGCCGCCCGCTGCCCGGCCTCCGCGGCTCGGACCGCCTCACGGGCCCGCCCCATGTCGCGGGCCAGGAAGGACGCGTTGCAGAACGCGTGCGCCTCCAGCGCCGCGTCCCCGGCCAGCCGTGCCGTCGCCAGCGCCTCGGCGTAATGGGAGCGCGCGTCGTCGAAGCGCCCGGAGTCGTGGGCCAGCCAGCCCACGGAGATCGCCAGCTCGCCGGCGCCCGAGTGCAGCCGGTCCGAGGTGCTGCCCCGCGTCGTGGTGCCGGAGTCGAGCAGGGCGTACGCGGCCCGCAGCGGCTGGGAGGCCCGCCGGTAGAGGCCGTCCGCGCCGTGCCGGTCGTCCAGCAGCCGGATCTGGCGCACCGCCTCCTCCACGGCGCTCACCTCGGCTTCGCCGACCCGGCGCTGTGCGGGAACGGCGAGGGGGCCCGCGGCGGCGTGATGCCCGCCGAGGGTCAGGGACGCGGCCGCCACCGTGGTGGTACCGCTGGTCATGAACACGCGACGCAGCACGTCGCTCTCCTCGTGGATGTCGCTGTGGAGCGTGGGGGGTGTGTTGGTGGGCGGGGGTACGGGCGTCGTGCGGGCCCCCCGGCCGCGCACGCTCTCGCGGGCCGAGAAGCCCAGGTCCGCGAGGGCGGCCCCGGGGAACATGTGAAGGAACACCCGTTCGTACGCGTAGTTGGGACAGCGGATCTCGCCGGACTCCACGCGCCCGATGTACCGGGCGTCGCACGCGACCTGTTCACCGATCTCGCGGGCGGCCCTGCGGACCGCTGCGGCGAACTCCCCGGCGGAGCGCTGTCCGCGCAGCCGCCGGAAGGCGAGGTTGGGAACTGCCCGTGTCGACACCATGGCGGGGCCCTCTCTGGTGCAGCCGGGCGCCTGCTTCCGGTGTCCCGGCGGAGCAAGAACGTACCGTCTGTGACGGGGCGTACACACAGCGTTTACCTATAAACAGGACATCTCGGCCGCGATCCGCCATGAACTGCCACCCTTTGCGGCGGCGTGCCGCCGTAGCCGTTGACGCCGTCGGCGCGTTGGTCCATGCGGAGACGGGGCGTGGCCCCGCCTCGTCGAGACGAAGAGGAGGGGTTCCCTTGCCTCACCACATGGGCCCGGAAACCACACCGTGCGATCTGGTCACCGTCCCGGCGCGTCAGGGTCTGGAGGCCGTCGACATCCTGCGCAGGCGAGCGGCGGACGAGCCCGTCGGCCCGGTCCTGCACGACGGGGCCTGCGCCGTCCTCGGCTTTCTCGTGCCGCCCGGCACGGCGGACGCGTGGGACGTGCCCGGCAGCGCCTGTACGCGGACGGACGGCCGGGGCCTGCGCCTCCCCGCCGAGCCGCCCGTCACCGGAGGCGGCTGGCTCCTGCCGCCCGCCGCGGAGGCTCCGGTCACCGATCCGGCCGTGCTGCGGGCGGCCCTCGACCAGGCGGCCCGGCTCATCGAGGCGGCCGACAACTGCCGCTGAGGCCATAATGGCCAGGTGGGCGGATCATCCGCCGTCGCCGGTCGCCCAGGTGTCCGGCCTGACCGGTGAGTGAGGACGGGCGCGCGTGGCACGTCGAGGAGCGGCCCGAGGCGCCGGCGACCGCAAGCGGTCCGAGCGTCGGCAGGAGTCCGTCTCCGCGACGGTCGACGGGGGCCTCGCCGAGCTCGTGCCCGACCGTGAACGCCCACGCGCCCGGACCCTGCTGCTGGACGGCGCCCCGCAGTCCCACGTGGACCTGGACGACCCCGCGCACCTCTCCTTCGCGTACCAGCGCAGGCTCGGCCACGTCATCGATCTGTGCGCGCCGCCGGGACGGCCCCTCCAGGCCGTCCACCTGGGTGGCGGGGCCTTCACCCTCGCCCGGTACATCGCCGCGAGCCGCCCCCGCTCCACCCAGCAGATCGTGGAGATCGACGCACCCCTGGTGCAACTGGTGCGGCGGGAGCTGCCGTTGGACCCGCAGGCCCGCATACGCGTCCGTTCGGTGGACGCCCGCGCCGGGCTGGAGAAGATCCAGGACGGCTGGGCGGACCTCGTCATCGCCGATGTCTTCGGCGGGGCCCGCACCCCCGCGCACCTCACCTCCGCCGAATTCCTCACCGACGTACGCCGCGTGCTGAGACCCGGCGGCCAGTACGCCGCCAACCTCGCCGACGGCCCGCCCCTCGCACACCTGCGCGGCCAGATCGCCACGGCCGCGTCACTCTTCCCCGAGCTGGCCCTGGCCGCCGATCCGGCCGTCTGGCGAGGCCGCCTCTTCGGCAACGCCGTCCTGGTCGCCTGCGACCTGCCGATCGCCGTCGCCGAACTGTCCCGGCGGGTCGCGAGCGACCCGCACCCCGGCCGGGTCGAACACGGCCGCGCGCTGACCGACTTCACGGGTGGCGCCGCCGTCGTCACCGACGCGGGAGCCAAGCCGTCCCCGGCCCCGCCGCCCGACGCGTTCTCGTGAGCGCTACTGCTCCACCGTCTCCACGATCGGCGGATGGCCGTTCCAGGTGCAGAAGACGGAGACCGTCGCGCCCGCCCCGTCGCTGAAGTCCACCCGGATCCACGCCGGATTCGTCCACACCTGCATCGACCAGCCCGTCTCCGGTGTCGCCGAGACCAGCTTCGCCGAATCGTCCGCCAGCTCCAGGACGACCCTGCCCCCGCGCGTCGGGTAACTCCGCACCGTGCCCGCGGCCGGCGCGGCCGAGGACGTCGCCGGACCCGGGTCGGGGCGCGCGGCCGGCGGACGGGAGGACGGCTTCCGCGAGGGACGGGAGGACGGTGCGGGCGGGGGCGTGGCACGGGAGGTCGTGGCGCTCGGCGAGGGCGAGGGCAGCGCGCGGTGCGTGGAGGACGACACCGGCCGGCCCGTCTCCTGTCCGCCCCGCGCCTCCACCGAGATCGGCACGGCACGCGGAGGGTCGTACGCCGTACCCGACATGACCGTGTGGACCCCCCACCAGGACAGCGTGACCGCCGCACCGGTGGCGAGCGACCACGCGATCGCGTGTACGAGTCCTCGTTGCATCGGGCACATCCTGCCACCCGCGAGGAAGCCGTCCTGGACGGCACCCTGTTCCCCCGTATGGGTTACGGTGCGGCGCATGCCTAGTGTGCTCGTGGTCGAGGACGACCAGTTCGTACGTTCCGCCCTCATCCGGCACCTGACAGAGGCCTCGCACACCGTACGGAGCGTCGGCACCGCGCTCGAAGCGCTGCGCGAGGTCGCGCACTTCCGCTTCGACGTCGTCATCCTCGACCTGGGGCTGCCCGACCTCGACGGTGCCGAGGCCCTGAAGATGCTGCGTTCCATCACCGACGTGCCCGTGATCATCGCGACCGCGCGGGACGACGAGGCCGAGATAGTCAGGCTGCTCAACGACGGCGCCGACGACTATCTGACCAAGCCCTTCTCGGTGGAGCACCTCTCCGCCCGCATGGCGGCCGTCCTGCGCCGCACCCGGGGGCCCGGCGCCGAGGCCCCGCCGCCACGCGTCATCCAGGTCGGCGGACTCTCCGTCGACCCGCTGCGCCGCCAGGCCGAACTGGACGGCACCGCACTGGACCTGACCCGCCGTGAATTCGATCTGCTGGCCTTCCTCGCCGGGCGCCCCGGCGTCGTCGTGCCGCGCCGCGAGCTGCTGGCCGAGGTCTGGAAGCAGTCCTACGGAGACGACCAGACCATCGACGTCCATCTCTCCTGGCTCCGCCGCAAGCTGGGGGAGACGGCTGCACGCCCGCGCTATCTGCACACCCTGCGCGGCGTCGGCGTCAAGCTCGAACCCCCGGCCACGGGGCCGTCCGCATGAGATGGGCGCTGGTCAAGGTCTGCCTGGCCGTCACCGCCATGGTCGTGATCGCGTTCGCCGTGCCGCTCGGACTCGTCATCAAGGAGATGGCCCGTGACCGCGCCTTCTCCGACGCCGAGCGGCAGGCCGCCACCATCGGCCCCACCCTCACCATCACCACCGACCGCGAAGAGCTGACCCGGGCCGTCCTGTCCACCGAGCCCGGCGGCCGGGGACACCTCGCGGTCCACGTCCCCGCAGCCGAACAGGGCGGCGACCCCCTGGAGATCGGCACCCGGCGCGCCACCCGCGAGGACCTGGAGACCGTCGGCACGTCCGGCCGTGCCGCCATCGCCGAGGTGCCCGGCGGCTCCGCGCTGCTCCAGCCCACCGCGCTCGGCTCCGGTGGCATCGCGGTCGTCGAGGTGTTCGTGCCCGAGGACGAGGTCTCCCACGGCGTCGGCACGGCCTGGCTGGTGCTCGCCGGTGTCGGTGTCGCGCTGATCGTCGGCTCGGTGGCCGTGGCCGACCGGCTCGGCGTACGGATGGTGGAACCTGCCCAGCGGCTCGCGGGCGCCGCCCAGGACCTGGGAGAGGGCCGGCTGGGGACCCGGGTGCCCGAGGAGGGCCCGACCGAACTCCGCTCCGCCGCGGTCGCGTTCAACTCGATGGCGGACCAGGTGGTCCAGCTCCTGGCCAACGAGCGCGAACTGGCCGCCGACCTCTCGCACCGGCTCCGCACCCCGCTGACCGTCCTCCGCCTCAACGCCGCCTCGCTGGGGGAGGGACCCGCCGCCGAGCAGACCAGGGCCGCCGTCGAGCAACTGGAGCACGAGGTCGACACGATCATCCGTACGGCGCGGGAGCAGCGCCCGCAGACCCAGGGCGGGCAGCAGGGCGCGGGAGCCGGATGCGACGCCTCCGAGGTCATCAGGGAACGCATGGGGTTCTGGTCGGCGCTGGCCGAGGACGAGGGGCGCACGGTGCGCCTCGCGGGCGTGGACCGCACCGTACGGATTCCGGTGGCCCGGCCCGAACTGGCGGCGGCGCTCGACGCGTTGCTCGGCAACGTCTTCCGGCACACCCCGGAAGGCACCGCCTTCGCCGTCGACGTGCACCACAGTGGTGACGCGGTGCTCGTGCTGGTCTCGGACGCCGGACCCGGCATACCCGATCCGGAATCCGCCCTGGCCCGGGGCGCCAGCGGGAGGAGCGGGGCGCGGGGCGCCGTCGGATCGACCGGCCTCGGCCTCGACATCGTCCGCAGGGTCGCGGAATCCACCGGCGGCGACCTGCGGATCGGCCGCTCGGTGCTCGGGGGTGCGGAGGTACGCATCTGGATCGGGCTCGACGGCGGCCCTGCCGAGCGTGCGCGCCGGGGGCACCGGGTGGGGCGGCGCGGAGGGCGGCGGGGGCCACGCGGAGTGAAGGGACGGAACGCTGAGTTCCGTCATGGCCCGGGGTCCGGCGCCGACCTTTAACCGGCGCCCATCTCCTCCTTAAGCGAACCCTAAGAACGGCACCGGGAGTCCGATCGGCGGCATGTGCCCGGTTCGCGACGGCTAGCGTGCAGGATGCAGTCACCCCCTCGGACCGTCCTCGACCCGCGCGCCCCGGCCGGCCCCCCACTCCCCCCACACCCGGCCGGGGCGCGCCGCACCGCCTCACCCCTCCGTTCCCGTCGAGGGTTCCGTTGTGTCCGCCCTCGTCCCACCCGTACGGAAGGAAGCGGAACCCTCCTGTCCCACTGTGGAGTTCGGGGAAAGAACACGGAAACACCCCATGACCCCTCTGTGTGCCCCGTGACGCCCCTGCCCCGTTCATCTTCCGGCGGGCGCCTCCGGCCGGCGGGCGCTGTCGGCGGCCTTTCGGGCGTGGCTCGGAAAACCGCGCCCCGCGCCGGTCCGCTCGGCGACAGGAGACCCGGATCGTGGCCCAACACCCCTTTGACCTGCGGCAATTGAGGATCGCGCGCTCGGCGCATGCAGGGTGTGAAGGTAAACGCAAGCCCTCGGTCGGACACGTTCCCGTGACTTGCAGGACACACTCGGGCAACGGAAGCGTCTTCAACTCTTGACACCCACCCCCCTGAGGCAGCAATCTTCCGGCATCAGCGCATGGGAGCGCTCCCATATCGAACGAGGTTTTTCGCTCGTGCGGGGACGGCACGGCCCATGCCCTCTCCGTACCCCTGGCACCCGCACCCACCAGCGCGTATGCCGAGCAGATGAACGCCAGTCCCACCCTGGAACAAGGAGTAGTGGAATGCGCATCACCCGCACCGTCGCAGGTCGAAGCCGCAGAACCGCCGTCATGGCTACCACGGGCCTCACGGCCGCCGCCCTGCTGCTGACCGGCTGCGGCGATTCCGACTCGGATTCCGAAGGGGCCGACGCGAACGGGAACATCACCCTGACCGTGGCCGACTTCGGGCAGTTCGGCTACAAGGAAGCCGGGCTCTTCGAGAAGTATCACGAGCTGCACCCGAACATCACGGTCAAGGCGAACACCGCGGCCGAAGAGCCGGTCTACTACACCAAGTTCCTCCAGCAGCTCAACACGGGCAGCGGTCTGGCCGACGTGCACGGCATCGAGGTCGGCCGGGCCAAGGAGCTCGTCGACACCAAGGCGGACGCCTTCGCCGACCTCTCCAAGGTGGTCGACACCGACCAGTGGGTGAACTGGAAGGCGCTGCAGGCGACCACCGACGACGGCAAGGTCATCGGCGCGGGGACCGACATCGGCCCGATGTCCATCTGCTACCGCCGCGACCTGTTCGAGCAGGCCGGACTGCCCACCGACCGCGAGGAAGTCGCCGCGAAGTTCGCGGGCGGCTGGGGGGACTACCTCAAGCTCGGTGAGGAGTACAAGAAGAAGGCACCCAAGGGCACCTTCTTCATGGACTCCGCCAGCGCGATGTACAACGGAGTGGTCAGCTCCAACTCGGAGCAGTACTACGCCAAGAACGGCGACCCGATCTACAAGGAGAGCGCCGGCGTCAAGGAGGGCTGGAAGCTCGCCTCCGAGGCGGTCGACAAGAAGCTGACCCAGGGCCTGGCCCAGTTCCAGGACCCGTGGAAGGCCGCTCTCCGCCAGGGCACCATGGCGACCATCGCCTGTCCCGCATGGATGGCCGCGCAGATCGCCGAGTACTCCGGTGACGAGTTCAAGGGCAAGTGGGACATCAGCCGTGCCCCGGGCGACACCGCGGCCAACTGGGGTGGCTCCTTCCTCTCCGTGCCCGCCAAGGGCAAGCACGTCAAGGAGGCGGGTGAGCTCGTCAAGTGGCTGACCGCGCCGGAGCAGCAGGCCGCCGTGTTCAAGGCCGCGGGCCTCTTCCCGTCGAACAAGGGTGCCTACGACCTCCCCGACGTGAAGACCGCCGAGCTGGAGTACTTCAACAACGCCCCGATCGGTGAGATCTACGCCGCATCGGCCAACATCATCCCTGCCGCCGTTCTCGGCCCGAAGGACGGCAACATCAAGGACACCTTCTCCAAGCAGATCAACAACATGGAGCAGCGGGGCACCAAGCCGGACGCCGCCTGGGACGCCGCCATCGACGCCATCGACAAGGTGGTCGGCTGATCCTCCGCCGGTGCGGGCGGCGGGACGTCCACGCGTCCTGCCGCCCGCGCCGGTGCCGGTCCACCCGCCGGCACCGCGCACCTTCCGACACCCGCATCCGACCTGACACAGGTCCGGCCTGCCCCTGCGGTGTCGGCACACCCAGGGAAGGACTCCCACCCGTGGCAACCACGACCCCCACCCGGAGCGCGCGCGGCCCCCAGGGCGGCGGACGCGCTCCGAAGCCCATGACCCCCGGCCGCCAGGCGTGGCGCAGCCGGCTCTGGCGCTTCGACGACAAGGCGTCGCCGTACGCCTACATCGCCCCGTTCTTCCTCGTCTTCGCCGCCTTCGGGCTGTATCCGCTGATCTACACCGGCTGGATCGCCCTGCACAAGGTGGAGATGACCAGCCTCGACCAGATGGAATGGGTCGGCTGGGAGAACTTCAGCACCATCCTCCAGGACTCCGAGTTCTGGACCTCCGTCACCAACACCTTCGTCATCGGCGTCATCTCGACGGTGCCGCAGCTGATGATGGCGCTGGGCCTGGCCCACCTGCTGAACTACAAACTGCGCGCCAGCACCTTCTGGCGCACGGTGATCCTCACCCCGTACGCCACCTCGGTGGCCTCCGCGGCCATCGTCTTCGCCCTGGTGTTCCGGGCGGACGGCGGTCTCCTGAACTGGGTCCTCGGCTTCTTCGGCGCCGGCGAGACGAACTGGGTCAACGGTCACTGGACGTCCAACATCGCCATCGCCGTCATCGTGATCTGGCGCTGGACGGGCTACAACACGCTGATCTACCTCGCCGCCATGCAGGCCGTCCCGTCCGATCTGTACGAAGCCGCCTCGCTCGACGGCGCCTCGCGCTGGCAGCAGTTCCGCAACGTGACGATCCCGGCGCTGCGACCGACGATCCTCTTCACGATCGTCATCTCGACCATCGGCTCGATGCAGCTGTTCGGAGAGCCCCTCCTGCTGGAGGGCGGCACCAACGGCGCGACGGGCGGCACCGAGAACCAGTACGAGACGCTCAGCATCTACCTCTACAACTACGGCTGGAACCTCGGACACCTCGGTAAGGCCGCCGCGGTCGCCTGGGCCATGCTCGTCCTGCTGCTGCTCATTGCCGCGATCAACTGGCTCATCGGGCGCTACGTGCGCAAGACCGCGGCCTGACGGGGAGCGATACACATGACCACCACCAGCCCCATGACCGCGCCGGACCACCGCCGCGTCTCCAAGGCCCCCGCCGGCGGCGAGAGCCCGCGCCGCCGCCGCTTCAAGCCCGGCGCCGGCCGCCAGCACCACGCGGGCCCCTTCGCCTACTTCGCCCTCGCCGTCGTCGGCTTCGGCTCGCTGTTCCCCCTGTACTGGACGCTCGTGGCCGCGTCCCGGACCCAGGACGAGATCCTGGACACCACGCCGCCGCTCCTCCCGGGCGGCAACCTGCTCCACAACCTCGAGGCGGCCTGGGAACAGGCCAACCTCGGCAAGGCCATCGTCAACACGGTGATCGTGTCCTCCAGCATCACCCTGGCGACCCTGTTCTTCTGCACGCTGGCCGGATACGCCTTCGCCAAGATGCGCTTCAAGGGCCGCGGCGTCCTGATGACGATGGTCATCGCCACGCTGACGATCCCCCCGCAGCTCAGCGTCGTGCCGCTGTTCATGATGATGTCGGACATCGGCTGGGGCGGTCAGCTGGAGTCGGTGATCTTCCCGACCCTGGTGAGTGCCTTCGGTGTGTTCTTCATGCGTCAGTACCTCATCGAGGCACTGCCGTACGAGCTCATCGAGGCGGGCAGGATGGACGGGGCGAACAACCTGCGCATCGTGTGGAGCATCGTGCTTCCGGTCGCCCGTCCGGCGATGATGGTGCTCGGCATGCTCACCTTCGTCCAGGCCTGGAACGACTTCTTCTGGCCGTACCTCGCACTGAACCAGGAAACCCCCACGCTCCAGGTGGCACTCGGCCTGCTGAGCGCGTCCTACGTGCCCGACCAGAGCATCGTGATGGCGGGCGCGCTGATCAGTACCCTGCCGCTGCTCGTCGTCTTCGTGATCTTCGGCAAGCAGATCGTCGGGGGAATCATGTCCGGCGCCGTCAAGGGCTGACCCGGCCTCCGGCCCGGTCCGAACCCGGTCCGCTGTTACGTACCCGGTCCGGCCCGGCCGTACCGTACGACCTGTACCTGACCAGGCCGTACGGGGCCGGGCCCTCGCACTTCCCGTCCCTGTCCCTCCACTCATGGGAGCGCTCCCGCATGACTGCCGTACGACCCGACACCACCCCGAAGCAGGCACCCGAGGCACAGTTCCCCACGGGCTTCATCTGGGGTGCGGCGACCGCCTCCTACCAGGTCGAGGGCGCCGCAGCCGAGGACGGCCGCACGCCGTCCATCTGGGACACCTTCAGCCGTACGCCCGGCAAGGTCCGCAACGGCGACACCGGCGACATCGCCGCCGACCACTACCACCGCTACCGTGACGACGTCGCGCTCATGAAGCAGCTCGGGCTCAAGGCCTACCGCTTCTCCGTCTCCTGGTCCCGGGTCCAGCCCACCGGCCGTGGTCCGGCCGTCGAACGCGGCCTGGACTTCTACCGCAAGCTCGTCGACGAGCTGCTGGACGCGGGCATCATGCCCGTCGCCACCCTCTACCACTGGGACCTGCCGCAGGAGCTCGAGGACGCCGGCGGCTGGCCCGAGCGCGTGACCGCCGACCGGTTCGCCGACTACGCCGCGATCGTCTCCGGCGCCCTCGGTGACCGCGTCGGCATGTGGACCACCCTCAACGAGCCGTGGTGCTCGGCCTACCTCGGTTACGGCTCGGGCGTGCACGCCCCCGGCCGCACCGAGCCCGCAGCCGCCCTGCAGGCGGCCCACCACCTCAACCTCGCCCATGGCCGGGCGATCGAGGTTCTGCGCGCCCAACTCCCCGCTGCTGCGCAGACCTCGGTCACCCTCAACCTCCACCAGGTCCGCCCGCTCACCGGCAGCGAGGCCGACGCGGACGCCGCCCGCCGCATCGACGCGGTCGGCAACCGGATCTTCACCGGCCCGATGCTGCGCGGCGAGTACCCCGAGGACCTCATCACCGACACCTCGCACCTGGTGGACTGGTCGAAGCTGGTCAAGGACGGCGACCTCGCCACCATCTCCCGTCCCGTGGACGCCCTCGGCATCAACTACTACACGCCGACCCTGGTCTCCACGCCGGTGGAAGGCGCCAGTTACGCGCGCAGCGACGCCCACGGCGCCAGTCAGCACTCGCCCTGGCCCGGTTCCGAGCACGTCGCGTTCCACCTCGCCGAGGGGAAGGAGCGCACCGCGATGGACTGGTCCATCGACCCCGACGGGCTCTACAACCTGCTCATGGACGTCACCAGGGACCACCCCGGTCTCCCGCTGATGGTCACCGAGAACGGCGCCGCGTTCGACGACTACGTCTCTCCCGAGGGCAAGGTCCAGGACCCCGAGCGGGTCGCGTACCTGCACGGTCATCTCGACGCCGTCCAGCGGGCCGTCGCCGACGGCGCCGATGTCCGCGGCTACTTCCTCTGGTCGCTGATGGACAACTTCGAGTGGGCGTACGGCTACTCGAAGCGCTTCGGCGCGGTGTACGTCGACTACGCCTCGCAGCGCCGCATCCCCAAGGCGAGTGCCCACTGGTACTCCGACGTGATCCGCCGCCACGCGCTGCCCCCGGTCGGCACCGTCTGACCGAGACCGCGCACGACCAGCGGGAACAGCGGGGCCCGGCACACCGCCGGGTCCCGCTTTCTCATGCCCGCCTCAGGCCCGCCTTACGTGTTCGTCATCCGGACCCCGTACCCTTGGGAGCGCTCCCAAGGGTAAAGCGCTTCGAAGGACCGAGGGGTCCGGCCGGGCGTCAGGGGATCGGACGGTGGGACTTGGTTTGGCCAACCCGCTGTGAGAAATTGACCGCGAACGGGAGGCAGCCATGGCGGCAGCGCGAGTACGGAGTGGCGGGCGGCCCACGCTCGAAGAGGTAGCGGCCCGGGCCGGAGTGGGGCGGGGCACGGCCTCACGCGTCATCAACGGCTCGCCGCGGGTCAGCGTACAGACCCGGGAGGCCGTCGAAGCGGCCGTCGCCGAGCTCGGTTACGTCCCCAACCGCGCGGCCCGCGCCCTCGCGGGCAACCGCACGGACGCCATCGCCCTCGTCGTCCCCGAGTCCGAGACCCGGTTCTTCGCCGAGCCGTACTTCTCCGACATCGTGCGCGGCGTCGGGGCCGCCCTCGCCGACACCGAGATGCAGCTGCTCCTGACCCTCGCGGGCAACGACCGCGAGCGCCGTCGGCTGGCCCAGTACCTCACCGCGCACCGGGTCGACGGGGTGCTCCTGGTCTCCGTCCACGCCGACGACCCACTGCCGGACCTCCTCGAACAGCTCGGCATGCCCTCCGTGATCAGCGGTCGCAGGCACGCGGCGGAGACGCTGCCCTCCGTCGACTCCGACAACTTCGAGGGCGCCCGCGCGGCCGTCGACCACTTCATCGCGCGGGGCCGCCGCTCCATCGCCACGATCACCGGCCGCCTGGACGTCTACGGCGCACAACGCCGCCTGGACGGCTACCGCAAGGCCCTCGCCGACGCCGGCCTCGACCCGGACGAACGGCTCATCGCCCCGGCCGACTTCAGCGAGGAGGGCGGAGCCCGGGCGATGCGTGAGCTGCTGGAGCGCCGCCCCGACGTGGACGCGGTCTTCGCGGCCTCCGACGTGATGGCGGCGGGAGCCCGCCAGGTCCTGCGCGAGTCGGGCCGCCGCATCCCGGACGACGTGGCCCTGATCGGCTTCGACGACTCCGCGGTGGCCCGCCACATGGACCCGCCCCTGACGAGTGTGCGCCAGCCGATCGAGGAGATGGGCCGCACGATGACCCGCGTCCTGCTCCAGGAGATCGCGAGCCGCTCGTCGGCGGACACCGCGGAGGGCCGCCCGAGGATCGTGCTTCCCACGGAGCTGGTGGTGCGGGAGTCGTCCTGACCGGCGATGGCGTGGATGGGGCGAGTATCACGGGTGGGCTGTAGCCGTGTCCGTCCCGCAGGGCGAAGGCCGTGATTGCGGGCAGCCGTACCGGCCGAGCGTGTTTCACAACTTCTCCATGAAGCATCCACTCGGCCGATAGGATTCGCGGCGTCCGGCGAATGTGTGACGCACCACACGACGTCACGCACCGACCTGCCGCGCGTGCGCTCCGGTCCGGCAGCGCACATGGGGGGCACGCATGCAGAAGATGGTCAGAGGCGCGAACGTCGGGCTGGCCGCGCTCAGCGACGAGGTCGGCTCCGTGACGATGAGTCTGGGGTGGAACAGTCCGTCGGGCGAGGGGGACGCGGACGTTTCCCTGTGGTTGCTCGACGGCGACGGCAAGGTGCGCGGCGACGCCGACTTCTGTTTCCACAACAACCCGGTCGTCGGCAACGGCAGTGTCCAACTGCTCGGGAAGGCTCCCACGGCCGACGGCTACGAGGATCGCCTCGGCTTCGATCTCGACGCGGTACCGCCCGAGGTCGAGCGGATCGTGGTGGCCGCGAGCCGTTACGGAGGATCCCATTTCGGGGATCTCAACGACCTCTACCTGACGCTTACGGACAGCTCCGGGGACCGTCTGGTCCAGTTCTCCGTCGACGACGCGGGCGCCGTGCGCGCCTTCATCTTCGGAGAGCTCTACCGGCGCACCGGCGGGTGGAAGTTCCGTGCCGTCGGGCAGGGGTACGCGTCCGGGCTTGCCGGGCTGGCGACCGACTTCGGCGTCGACATCGATGACGACGCCTGGGCGGCGGTGCCCTCACCCCGGGCGCCTGAGCCCGATTCCACGTCCCCGGCGAGCGAGGGGGAAGCGAGGAGCCAGGAGGATCCGGCGGAGCAACCCGTGACCGAAGCTCCACTCGGCACCGCTGACGCCGAGGGCGACGACGAAGCCGACCGGAAGGCCGTCGAGCGTGAGCGGGCCGAACTGCGGGAGTTCATCAAGGGGCTGAGCCCGGACGACATCAAGTCGGGCGGCTGGTTCACCAAGCTGAGCGCCCAGGCCCTGAGCTCCTACACCGACAAGGTCGACTGGCAGTACTTCCAGGAGCGGTACGCGGGCGTACCCGCGGATGCCGTCGTCGCTCAGCGCATCAAGATGGCGGCCCGGTACGCCGCGCTCGAAGGCGGGCTCTCCGCCGGGGCCTACTCGGCGGCCGTCATCGCCACCCTCGGGAGCCTCGGTGGCGCCTCGGCCGCCACCGTCCCGGCCGCCGTCGCGACCATGATGGTCGACGTCGCGTTCGTCACCCGGCTCCAACTCCGCCTGGCCTACGACGTGGCGGTCCTCTACCGGGTCCCCCTCGATCTGTCCGACCCCGACGACATGTGGAAGCTCATTCGCGTGGCCTTCACGATCAAGAGCGGGGAGATGGTCAAGGAAGGCGTGACCAAGGCGGTCCCGGCGATCATCCGGCCGGTGATCAAGCGTTTCTACTCCGGAGGGGTACTGAGCGCCGCGAAGGGGCTGCCCGTCGTCGGGAAGTACCTCCTGCAGCGAAACGTCATCAAGATCGGCATCCCCATGGTCGGCGTTCCCCTCGCGGTGGTGTTGAACCGCTACACGACGCTGCTCGCGGGGCGGCACGCGCAAGCCGTCTTCCGGAACGAGGCGCGGGTGATCGAAGTCGCCGAGGGGCTGAGCGGGCGCAGTCAGCACCCGCAGTTGCTGCTGTGGGTCGCATGGCTCGTCATCATGGCCGACAAGAAGATCGCGGACGACGAGGCGCTCTTGATCCGGCACCTGGTGAGGCTGGTCCGGGACCAGCATCACGTGGTCGACGAACAGCTCGCACAGCTGGTCGACATCGACCCCGCCGAGGTGTGGCGACGTCTGGATGCCGAGCCGGGGGATCTGCGCGACATCGTCGACGCGGCGGAGCGGGTGGCCACCGTGGACGGTGACGTCAACGCGCCCGAGAAGGCCGTCATCGGCGAGCTTCGCGACCGCTGCCGTCGGGGCTGACACCGGTCGTCCTCGCACGCGCGGGAGGGCCGACCGTGCTCTGTCGGCCCTCCCGGGGGTCGGTGCGTGCCGTGGTCCGGTCAGATCCGGCCACCGGTGAGGCGGGTGATCGGGCCGGTGTGGGCCCTGGCCGTCTGGCGGCCGAGGGCGAACGCGCCGCCCACGAGACCGCCGAGGCCCGCTGCGGCGCCCACGGCTATGGCCTTGCGGTGCTTGACGACGGTCCACGCGGTGGTCGCCTTCGACGTCACCTTGCCCGCCGTGTCCAGGACGGTCTGCCGGCTCGTGTCCCAGCCTGCGGCAGCGGCCCGTTTCGTCGCCAGGCCCGCCGACCGTACGCCGGATTCCGCCGACTCGGCGGCGTCCTGCGCCGATGACTTGGCCTTCGAGGCTGCGACCGCCGAGCCGGACCTGGCCTGGTGCCCGGCCGCCGCAGTGGTCTGTCGCCCCTTGGCGGCGGCCGTCCGGGCACCCGTACCGGCCTTCGCCGCAGAACCGTTCATGTTCTTCTTGGATTCTTCGCTCTCTGCAGTCATGGTGTTCGTGTTACCTCTCGACGCGGCTCGAAACGGGCTGACGGAGGTCAGCCGGAATCCCGGGGAAGCAGCGAACCCAGCGGGCCGAGGTCCAGGTTGAGGTCCTCCATGGTGAGGTCGTAGCGCTCGCAGAGCTCCGTCATCCGGTCCTGGAGGATCATCAGCGTCATCCCGATGCGCTCCTCCTGGTCCTCACGCAGATCGCCCACGTCGACCCGGTGCAGAGCGGTGCGCTCCATGAGCTGGCGCAGCAGCTCGACGATCGTCAGCACCAGCTTGATCAGATCGCGTTCCACGGTCTCCGGGTCGGTCTCCAGACGCTGCGCCGGACCGCTGCGTGAGCCGGGCCCGTCGGGACCGGCGGGCACGAGGTCGAAGGCGTGGGCCGCGGCCTGCGCGACCTCCTGGAGGCTCGTCGCCCGTGTGGGCGGGGCCACCGTTTCCTGGGGTTGCTCGGGCATGGGGAACTCCTCGCTCGTCGTCACCACGGCGCCGGTTCCTCCGACGTGACCGACCGGATCACGGCTCGCAGGTTGATGTGCACGAGGTCGACGTCGGCGACGGAGAGCACCAGGTCTCCCGTGAGCACCGCGCCGCCGTTCAGCAGCCGGTCCAGCAGGTCGATGAGCGCCACCTGGCGCCCGGCCAGGGACTCTATGGAGTCGTCGTCGGTCATCGCGGCTCACCGGCGTCCGCCGCGGGCGGAGTGGCGAAGGAGTAGGGCGCCCAGGGGCCCGTGATCTCCACGCGTACGCCCGGTACGTCGTCGGCGAGCCCGGTGAGCGCCGCGCGGAAGGCGTCGGCCTGTGCGCCGTCGACCAGATAGGCGTCGTTGACGATGTTCTCGCCGGCGGCCTGGGCCAGTTCTCCCTGCTGCGGGCGGTGCGTGACGTGCGCCCTGGCGATGCCGGCCACCCGGGCGGTCACCTCGGCGGCCACCGTGCCCGCCGCCCGGTAGGTCTGACGGTGATTCCGCTGCTGGGCACGGCGCCGCTGCAGATAGGCCCGCCCCGGGCTCGCCACCGTGTCCGTCTCCGGCCCGCCGCTGCCCACCGTGACGGCCTCGCGCGGGTCGGCGTAGACCTTCACGCCGAGCTCGACGTGGCCTTCGAGGCGGGCGAGCAGAGCGGTGAACTCCGGCTCGCGTGCGCCGAGCATCGCGCGTACGCGACCGTCGTCGAGGTAGACCGTCGCCAGGCGCAGGGGCAGCACGGTCGCGTGCCCGTACGCCGCCGCGACGACCGTGTGGTGGGTACGGGCCAGCACCTCCAGCCGGTCGAGGTCCTCCATCTGGGCCTGCACCCCCTCGGCTCCGTACAGGGCGGAGGGGACGGACGAGACCAGGGCCACGAGGTCCCCGGCCCGGACCGCCCGCAGAGGGTTCCCCTCCAGGCCCTGCTGCCCGGTGAGCGCGGTGTCGAGGGGGGTTCCGGCGCGGCAGACGGCGTAGACGTACGCCATGGCCGGGTCCGTCGCTGTGGTCGCTTCCGCAGTCACTTCGGCTCCTCACCTTCCGCGTGCGCGGTCTGCCCGGCCGGAAGCCCCGCAGCGGCGCGCAGCTCGGCTATCTCGGCGCGCAACCGCGCGTTCTCCGTTTCGACCTGGTCCGCCGCCGAAGCGGCACGCACCTCCGGCTTCTGCTCGGCGGGACGGGCCCGGGACGACAGCGAGGGATCGTGCTCCCACCAGTCGATGCCCATCTCCTTGGCCTTGTCGACCGAGGCGACCAGCAACCGCAGCTTGATCGTCAGGAGTTCGATGTCGAGCAGATTGATCTGGATGTCACCCGCGATGACAACACCCTTGTCCAGGACGCGTTCGAGGATGTCGGCCAGATTCGCCGAGGACTGCTGCTGGCCGTACGGGGACGCTGCCGAGGAGGAGGCCCCCATCCGGCCGGCCAGTGAGTCGGTCACGTCGGATCAGTCCCCTCGTGCTGTGGGCGGAGCATGTCAGCGGCGTGCGGAGGCGGTACGGCGCCGGGTGCGCGGGGCCGGCTCCTCGGTCTCGTCGTCAAGCGGCTCCTCCTCCGCTTCCTCGTCCTCGTAGCCGTCCTCGGGTACTTCGTCCTCGTCCTCGCCCGCTTCTTCCTCACCCTCGTCCTCCTCGCCCTCTTCTTCCGGCGGGAGTTCCTCGTCCTCGTCGGCGTACTCCGCGTCCTCGTCCTCGGCGTGCTCGGCCTCCGCCTCTGCGTCACCGCGCTCGGGCTCCTCCGCCTCGGAGCGGTGCTCCTCCTCGACGGCCTCGTCGTGCCCCAGCACGACCTCTCCGTCGCGGATCTCACCGCGCCAGCCGTCGGTCGCTTCGCCGCGCATCATGAGGAACTTGCGGTACAGCTTCAGATCGAGGCGGGCCCTGCGGCCCTGGGCGCGCCAGATGTTGCCGGTCTTCTCGAACAGCCCCTTGGGGAAGTACTCGAGGACGAGCAGAACCCGGGTCAGGTCGTCGGTGAGGGCGTGGAACGTCACCACCCCCCTGACCGTCCCCTTGGCGCCTTCGGTCGTCCAGGTGATCCGTTCGTCCGGCACCTGTTCGGTGACGTTGGCCTTCCAACTCCGCGTGGACTTGGCGACCTTCACCTTCCAGTTGCTGCTGGTGTCGTCGGCCTTCTCGACACTCACGACGCCCTTGGCGAAGGTGCTGAACTCCTGGAACTGCGTCCACTGGTCGTAGGCCTCGCGTACGGGCACACCGACGTCGATGTCCTCGGAGATGGTGACGCTCTTCGACTTGCCTCCGCCGCCCTTGCGCCCCTTGCCGAACAATCCCTTGACCTTGTCCTTGAGCGCGTCCTTCACATGCGCGGCACCGGCGCCGACCGCCGCCTGTGCCGGTGACTTGCCCTCGCTGAGCGCCTCGCCACCCTTGGCGAGGCTCCTCACCGCGCCGCCGGGGGAGGCCTTGCCGTCCGCGAGTCTGCCGACGCCTTCGCCGAGCTTGTGGCCGAGGTCGGTGACCGCGTGCTGGGCCCGGGCCCGGAGATAGTTCTGCAGCTCCTCCTTGAGACGGTCGGTGGCGGGGTTCTTCACCACGTCGTCCTTGAGCTTGCTGAAAGCGGTGTCGGTCATCAGCTGTCACCCCGTCCCCCACGCGCACCCGACGAGGCCGTCCTGCGTGCTCCGGAGGTGGCCTTGCGGGCGGCCGGAGCGGCCTTCTTCCTGGCGCCGCCTGCGGGCCTGGACGCCTTCTTGGCGGCGGTGGTGCGGCGCGGGGCCGGCTTCTCGTCGGTGTCCTCGTCCGCAGTGCCCCCGTCCGCCGTGTCGTCGTCGGTGTCCTCGTCCTGCGGTTCCTCCGCCCGTCCGCCGGACGGATCGTCGAGTTCGAGGGTGCGCTTGCGCAGGGAGTCGGCGAGGCCGGTCGCGCGGTCCGTGAGGGCGTTGGTGGCGGCCGTCTTCGTGGCGCCCACCAACTCGTTGCGGACCTGGTCGTTGAGCGTGCCGAGGAGCGGCGAATCGGTCAGCATCCTGCCGAGCTGCTTCGGGTCCAGACTCAGCTTCTTGCCGGCCAGGAACATACCGAAGCCGATCGCCAGCTTGGCCTTCTTCGTACGTCCCAGTAGGTAGCCACCCACCAGGGCCACGCCTATCTTTGCATTGCCCGTCATCTGTCGAACACCTCAATCTCCCGAGATCAGGAGTTGTCGTTCAGACGTCTCCGGTAGTTCTCACATTCGGTGAGCCTGTCCAGTAGTTCGTCCTCACGTCGGTCGAATTCTTCCTCGTCGATGCTGCCGCTCAGAAGTTCACGTTCCAGCTCCGCCAGTCGGTCACGGACGGGTCCCGGGTCGTAATGCTCACGTTCGGCCGCCAGCACCACTTGATCGAGAACCCATACCGTCCCGCGCACCGGAGCCAGCGGAAGGGTGAGCAGCTGTGAGATCAGGCCCATGTGCGTCAGACGAAGCTGTAGGGCGGGAGCGGTCCGTTGAGGGAGAACGCGTAGTCGTCACCCCGGCGCTCGGCTTCCTCATGGACGGCCTGCGAGAATGCGGAGGCCTTGTCCCGTGGCACGAGGTAGGAAACGTTCAGGAAATGGGTATTCGTGGGCTCTCCTTCGGAAGTCCGCTCCGCGGCGGACGCGAGTGCGCTCGCCACTTCCCTTCCCACGGCTTCCTGTCGTGCCTGGACCTCATGCGAGACGAGTTCGCCGAGAGCCATCTTCCGGTCCTGTGCACCCGGATTCTGCCGTGTGTACTCGCTGAGCTGCCTGGCCTCCGGTGACCCCATGAGAATTTCCCGCAGCAGGCTCTCCTCGTCGCGCGCAACCTTCACGTTGTATTCGAGGCGTCCGTCCAATTCGGAAAGGCGGGCCGTGTAACCGTCCTTTCCCTGATCGAGCGCCGCGCGGACCTGTTCGTCGTCGGGCCCCACGAGACCGAACCGCATCGGCAGCGCCGCGCCGTCGGCCATCAGCCGCTCCAGCACGCTCTGGTGCGCGACGAGGTCACGTCGCTTCGCCCGCAGCCCGTCCGGCGCGTCACTGACGACCGCGCCGAGGGTGTCCGTCATGACGGTACGCAGGTCCGAGGCCGGTTCCCCGACACCGGACAGGCCGTCGAGCCGCAGGGGGTGGTCGGCTGCGGTGATGGCGTAGATGTAGGTCGGCATGCCTTACTCCTCCCGCCGCTGGGCCGTCCGGCGGCTGCTGCTCGAAGCGGAGGTCTTGCGCGCCGGCCGCTTCTCCTTCTCCTGGTCGTCGGAGTCGTCACGGCCGCCCTGGAGGGAGTCGGTGAAGGCTTCGACCGCGCCGGTCAGCGCGCCCTTCGACTTTCCCTTGGCGCCGCTCTCCATCGTGTCGCCGACTATGTCGGTCAGCTGGGTGGGTGCCTTACGGCCCGATTCCAGGTCCAGCCGGTTGCACGCTTCGGCGAAGCGCAGATACGTGTCCACACTGGCCACGACGACACGGACATCGATCTTGAGGATCTCGATCCCGACGAGCGAGACACGGACGAAGGCATCGATGACGAGCCCCCTGTCGAGAATGAGCTCAAGGACGTCGTAGAGATTTCCGGATCCGCCCCCGGTGTTGCTGGTGGCATTGCTCTGTTGCACGAGACTCATGGTCGGTCTTCCTTCCAATGAGTTGTTCTCTGCGGTCACGCCTGCTCGCCGGTCCGATCAGCGGTCGACCTGTCCGCGCGAGTAGCGTCGAATTCGTTCGTACCCCACGAGTTGACCCTGGCCGTCGAGGTTCACGCGATAGGAGGCCATGACACTCATGGTGTCGGGGATCTTCTCGATCTCGACGACTTCCACGTGTGCCGTCCAGCCGTCTTCCGTCGCATTCAGCGAAGACACCGAATCGGGTGAGCGCTGAAGGAGCCGGGCCAACTGCTCGGATGCGTTCCGCATTGCCGTGGAGACATCGACCCGGCCGCCGCTTCCGGAATCTTTCCTGGTGTTCTCGCTCGTCGCCATCTGTTTCACCTGCCGCGCGTCATGGTGGCTTCCTGTCAGTTCGTTCGGTCCAGTTGTTCGTGTGGGGATGCAGTTCGCGTGCCCATGAGATGCGGACGTATGCATGGGCTTTTGCCGCGCCTCCCGAGAGACGCTCGGGTACGGAGAAGGCCCGACCTGTCAGCGCAGGCCGGGCCTTGATCATTCAGCCGGGAGGGGCGGACGGCACCTGGGAGCGCCTCCTGCAGGAGGCCCGGGGTCGCAGCCGACGCGGCGGGCCGGATTGACCGGGACGCCTCGGTGGACTCCACCGTCGTACGCACCGCACCGCACCGCCACTCGCCGGGGCGGGCGCAGCCACTTCGACAGCGTGATCGGGGGACGCCGAAGTCGGCGGCGGCGACGGCCGGCCGAGGCAGCTCGGTTGTCACCGATGAGGCATCCCGCGTGTCACACGTCGGAGTTCCCGGGCGCCCCGGCTGTGCTCTGCTCAGGGCTGAGCCCTTCCACAGCGAGGCGGAAGAGGCGGCCGGCCTGGATATCGGGGTCCTTGTGGTGCTCGGTGGCCAGGGCGATGCCGACGGAGAGGGTCAGCAGGTCGTGGAAGGTGACGTGCGGTGCAACCGCCTTTTCGCGAATGGCCCGCTGGAGCAGGGGAGTTCCGGCCGCTTCGATTCGGCTGCCACAGCTGTTCGGGGAGGGCTCTTCGGTGGGGGGCTCGTAGCTGAGGATATGGGCGAATCCGCGGGCTGAGACGGCGTAGAGGACGAAGGCGTGGAGCCACTCCAGGAGTGCGGTGCGGCCGTCCTCGGTCGCACTCAGCCGGTGGGCGCGCTCGCACAGCCCCTCGATGCGTTCCTGGAAGACGGCTTCGAGGAGAGCGCGGCGGGTGGGGAAGTGCCGGCGCACGGTCGCCGAACCGACGCCTGCGGTACGGGCGATCTGCTCCTGGGATGCCTCGGCGCCGTGCGCGGCGACCTCGGCTTCGGCGACGGCGAGGATGCGCTGATAGTTGCGTCGGGCGTCCGAGCGCTGACCGGTCATGATCTCCTCATTGCTAAACGGCGGGCCCCGCCATATCTTAGCGGCATGCAAAACGGCGGGCCCCGCCGTTTTGCCTCTCCGATCCGTGAGGAGCGGCAACCATGCCCAGCAGCAGCGATATCGTCCTGGTCACCGGCGCCACCGGCCAGCAAGGTGGGGCCACGGCTCGCGCACTTCTGGCCGCCGAGGTGCCCGTACGCGCGCTCGTACGCGATCCGTCGTCGGAACCCGCCCAGGCGATCGAGGCGCTGGGCGCCGAACTGGTGCGGGCGGACCTTTCCGACCGGGCCTCCCTGGGCCCGGCGGTCGAGGGGGTCCGCGCGGTGTTCTCGGTGCAGATGCCGCCGATGACCGAGACCAGCGTGGACTTCGCGAGCGAACTCGCCCAGGCGACCAACCTGGTGGACGCGGCGATGACCGCAGGGGTACGGCAGTTCGTACAGTCCTCGACCAGTGGAGTCGGTGAACACAGCCGGGCCGCTGGCTGGGCCGAGGGCCGCTGGGCGGCGATGGCGGACTACTTCCACACCAAGCAGGCGATCATGGAGGCGGTGCGTGGTGCGGGGTTCGCCCGCTGGACGGTGATCAAGCCTGCCTTCTTCATGGAGAACCTGCCCCTGCTGGCGCCCAAGGGGCCCCGCGGCGGCCTGCTGACGGTACTGAAGCCGGACACCGAACTCGCCCTGGTGGCTGTGCAGGACATCGGCATGGCCGCAGCACACGCCCTCCGGGACCCCGACCGGTTCCACCAGGTGGAACTGGAACTGGCCGGCGACCTGCGCACGATGGAGCAGATCGCGCAGACCTTGTCCGCCGCCTGGGGCGTGCCCGTGACCGCGCCCTCCATGAACATGGAAGAGGCCCTCGGCGCCGGCATGCCGAAGTGGGGAGCCGGACACGAGTGGAACAACGTGGTCCTCCAGCCCGCCCGGCCCGCGTTCGCACAGGAGCTGGGCATCCCGCTCACCACGTTCGCCGAGTGGGCGGATGAGCAGTTGACACCCGTGTCCGGCTTCTAAGGGCTTGCAGGGAATCAAGGTGTTGCTTCCCGTTCCGGTTGTCGTTGTTGTGGTATGCGCATCGCGGACAGAACTCGTGACCAACTCGCCTTGA
>NZ_JBEOVL010000013.1:0-200919 GCF_040295485.1 Streptomyces sp. NPDC002793
TCCACACCCCCCTCATATTGCGGGGCTTTTGTTTGGCCGATCGGGGGGGCCCCCCCCGGGTTGGGGCGGCGCGCCCCCCCCCGGGGGGGGGGGGCCCCGCGCCCGGAGAGTCATGCCCTCGCGTCGCGCTCCTGACCCCGCAGCGCGCGGGCCAGATCGTCCCGCGCCTCCAGGACCAGCCGCCGCAGCGCCGGTGCCGCGTCCGGGTGCGAGGTCAGCCACGCGTCCGTCGCGGCGAGGGTCGCGGGGTCGTCCTGCAGACCGGGGAACAGGCCCCTGACCACGTCCATGCCGATCTGGATGGACCGCTCGGCCCACACCCGCTCGATCGCCTCGAAGTACGAGGCCGTGTACGGCGCCAGCAGCTCCCGCTGCGAGGGCTGCCCGAAGCCCGAGATCGTCGCCTCGACGAGCGCGTTGGACAGCTTGTCCGACTCCACGACCACCGCCCATGCCTGCGCCTTGACCGCGGCCGAGGGCCTGGAGGCCAGGCACCGCACGTGGTGCCGCTTGCCCGACGCCGTGTCGTCCCGGGCGAGTTCGGCGTCGATCACCGCCTCGTCGGCCTTGCCGTGCGAGGCCAGCGGGGCCAGGAACGCCCACCGCAGCTCCTGGTCGACGTCCAGACCGTCGATCACGGCCGAGCCGTCGAGCAGCCCGCCCAGCAGCTTGAAGTCCGCGTCCGACACCGCGACGGCGGCGAAGAACCGGGCCCACGTCAGCTGGTGCTGGCTGCCCGGCTCCGCGCGCCGCAGCTCCGCCAGCGCGCCCTCGGCCAGTGCCCGGCCGCCCTCCTCGCGCCAGGCCGGCGCCGCGTAGTGCACCAGTGCCGACTGCGCCCAGGCGTGCAGCATCTGGAGCACGCCGATGTCGCTCTCCCGGCCGGCGTGCGCCAGCACCAGGGCGACGAAGTCCCGGGCGGGCAGAGCGGCGTCCCGCGTCATGTTCCACAGCGCGGACCAGCAGAGCGCCCTGGCGAGGGGGTCGCCGATGTCACCGAGGTGCGCGCGCAGGGCGGCCAGGGACCCCTCGTCGAAGCGGATCTTGCAGTAGGTGAGGTCGTCGTCGTTGACCAGCACCAGGTCGGGCCTCTCCGACCCGGCCAGCTCCGCGACCACGCTGCGCTCCCCGGCCACATCGGTCTCGGCGCGGGCGTACCGCACCAGCCCGCCCTCCGGGGACAGCCGGTACAGACCGACCGCGACCCGGTGCGGCCGCAGTTCCGGGTGCGAGGCGGCGGCCTCCTGGGTCACCGCGAGCTCCGCGACGCGGCCCTCGTCGTCGTACGTCACGACCGGGGTCAGGACGTTGACCCCCGCGGTCTGCAGCCATGCGCGCGACCAGGCCGTCATGTCGCGCCCCGACGTCTCGGCCAGCACCGAGAGCAGGTCCCCCAGCCGGGTGTTGCCGAAGGCGTGCTGCTTGAAGTAGCGGCGGGCGCCCTCCAGGAACGCGTCCCGTCCGACGTACGCCACGAGCTGCTTGAGCACCGAGGCGCCCTTGGCGTACGTGATGCCGTCGAAGTTCAGCTTGGCGTCCTCCAGGTCACGGATGTCGGCCGTGATCGGGTGCGTGGACGGCAGCTGGTCGGCGCGGTAGGCCCAGGCCTTGCGGTTGTTGGCGAAGGTGATCCAGCCGTTGGTGAAGCGGGTCGCCTCGACCATCGAGAACGACCCCATGAAGTCGGCGAAGGACTCCTTCAGCCACAGGTCGTCCCACCACTGCATGGTGACCAGGTCGCCGAACCACATGTGCGCCATCTCGTGCAGGATGACGTTGGCGCGGCGCTCGTAGGAGGCCGAGGTGACCTTGCCGCGGTAGATGTACTCCTCGCGGAAGGTGACCAGGCCCGGGTTCTCCATCGCGCCGAGGTTGTACTCCGGCACGAACGCCTGGTCGTACTTCCCGAAGGGGTACGGGTAGTCGAAGTGGTCGTGGAAGAAGTCCAGGCCCTGCTTGGTGATCTGGAAGACGTCGTCCGCGTCGAAGTGGCGCGCGAGCCCCTTGCGGCACATCGCGCCGAGCGGGATCTCCAGCGTGGTGCCGTCGTCGAAGGTGCGGGAGTAGTGGTCGCTCACGTAGTGGTACGGGCCCGCGACGACCACCGTGATGTACGTCGAGATCGGCAGGGTCTCCGCGAACCGGTGGACCTCGCCCTCCTGGGACTCCTCCGCGCCGTTGCTCCAGACCCGCCAGCCCTCGGGGGCCGTCACTTCGAAGCGGTACGGCGCCTTGAGGTCGGGCTGTTCGAAGTTGGCGAAGACGCGCCGGGCGTCGGCCGGTTCGTACTGCGTGTAGAGGTAGACCTCGCCGTCCTCCGGGTCGACGAAGCGGTGCATGCCCTCGCCGGTCCGGCTGTAGGCGCACCGCGCGTCCACCACCAGGACGTTCTCCCCGGCGGCGAGGTCCTCCAGCGCGATCCGGGTGCCGTCGAAGACGGCCGCGGGGTCGAGGTCCTCGCCGTTCAGCGTGACGGCGTCCACGGACGGGGCCAGCAGATCGGCGAAGGTCGAGGCCCCGGCGCGGGCGGCGCGGAAGCGGATCGTGGTCTGCGAGCGGAAGGTGCGCGGACCGGCGTCGTCGCCCCCGTCGGGCTCACCGACGGCGGAGCGGAGGTCGAGGGCGACCTCGTAACCGTCGACGGTCAGCAGCTCGGCCCTCTCGCGGGCCTCGTCGCGGGACAGGTTCTCACCGGGCACGGAGCACTCCTTTGTGTCTCGATCGAAGACCTTTGATCCTCCCATGCGGCAATCGGCGCCGGCGCGCGGGAATGGCGGGAGGGGCCCATGGTGTTCCGCCTCACAGGCGCAGACCGACCTCACGAGGAGAGACATGCCCGAGAACAGCACGGCCGCGAGCAAGGTCCCGGCCGATTTCTGGTTCGACCCGCTCTGCCCTTGGGCCTGGATGACCTCCCGCTGGATGCTGGAGGTCGAGAAGGTCCGCGACGTGGAGGTGCGCTGGCACGTGATGAGCCTGGCGGTGCTCAATGAGCCCAGGCTCGACGAGCTGCCCGAGGAGTACCAGGAGATGATGCGCACCCAGGCGTGGGCACCGGTCCGCGTCGTCGTCGCCGCCCAGCAGAAGCACGGCGACGAGATCGTCGGTCCGCTCTACACGGCCCTCGGCACCCGCTTCCACAACAACGGCGAGGGCCCCACCCGTGAGGCGATCGCGGGCGCGCTCGCCGACGTCGGCCTGCCGGCCGAGCTCCTGGAGTACGCCGACTCCGACGCGTACGACAAGGAGCTGCGCGCCTCCCACCAGGAGGGCATCGACAAGGTCGGCCAGGACGTCGGCACCCCGGTCATCGCGGTGCCCGGCGCCGACGGGGAGCAGATCGCGTTCTTCGGCCCGGTCGTCACCCCCGCCCCGAAGGGCGAGGAGGCCGCGAAGCTCTGGGACGGCACACTGCTGGTGGCGTCGATCCCCGGCTTCTACGAGATCAAGCGGACCCGCACGCAGGGCCCCGTCTTCGACTGACCCGGCCGACCGGCACGATCAGGCCCCTGGTGACTCACCGGGGGCCTTCCTCGCGGGTGAGGGTCAGGCGTCGCCGTTGAGCAGGGCGGCGGTCAGGACCTCGCCGCCGACACCCCAGCCGCCGTCGACGACTTCGTCGACGAGCACGACAGTCGTGGGACGTGCACGCTCACCGAAGATCTCCACGTACAGATCGGTGGTGCGCTCGACGATCTTCTTCTTGTCCTCGGCGGTGACGGTGTGCGCGGGGACCTTGAAGTGGGCGAAGGGCATGGGTGTCTCTCTCCTGGAGTGGGTCTTCTCCCCGGGCGGAAGCCCGAGGGCATGGTCACGGGGCTGTTCGTCCGCTGAGGCCGGTGCCGTCCGGCCGTGTCGTCACACCAGGCCCCCGTTGGCCCGCAGGATCTGGCCGTTCACCCAGCGCCCCGCCGGGCCGGTGAGGAAGGCGACCACTCCGGCGATGTCCTCCGGGGTGCCCAGCCTCTCCAGCGGCGGTGCCGCGGCGAGCTGGTCGATCTGCTCGGGCGTCTTGCCTTCGAGGAACAGGTCCGTGGCGGTGGGACCGGGAGCCACGGTGTTCACGGTGATGTCCCGTCCGCGCAGCTCGCGGGCGAGGATCAGCGTGATCGACTCGACGGCTCCCTTGCCGGCCGCGTAGGCGCCGTACCCGGGGAGCTGGGTGCCGACCACGGAGGTCGAGAACCCTACGAACGAGCCGCCCGCACGCAGGCGCCGGGCGGCCTGCTGGGCGACGACGAAGGTGCCGCGGATGTTGGTGCGGTGCAGGGCGTCGAGCACCGCCAGGTCGAGATCGGCGATGGGCGACAGGGCGAGCCGGCCGGCGCAGTTGACGACGACGTCCACGCCGCCGAACTCCTGCTCCGCCCGGTCGAACAGCGCGGCGACCGCATGCTCGTCCGCCACGTCGGCCCGCACGCTGATCGCCCGCCCGCCGGCGGCGGTGATCGCCGACACCGTCTCCTCGGCCGCAGCCGCGTCGCGGGCGTAGTTCACCACGACGGCCAGGCCGTCCCGGGCCAGCCGGCAGGAGACCGCCCGGCCGATGCCGCGTGATCCGCCGGTGACGATGGCGACCCGTACGGTCGCAGGTGTGTGAGCGGGGTGATTCGTGGTCATGCCCTCCACGATGCGCCGCATCGGCCGGCGGAGCCAGGGGACGCCATCCCCTGGGTCGGGGGCCCGGCCCGGCGCACAATGGGGACATGGGTTCTGTGAAGTACACCGAGCTGGGAGCCTTCCTGCGTTCGCGGCGTGACCGCATCCGCCCGGCCGACGTGGGCCTTCCCTCCGGGCCACGGCGCCGGGTGTCCGGGCTGCGCCGCGACGAGGTCGCCCAGCTGGCCGGAGCATCGGTGGACTACTACAACGAACTCGAACGCGGAGCCGGCTCCCAGCCGTCCGAGCAGATGATCGCCGCGCTGTCGAGGGCACTGCGCCTGACCGCTGACGAGCGCGACTACCTCTATCGCCTGGCGGACCGCCCGGTGCCCGTGCACAGCACGCCCGCCGCACACGTCCATCCCGGCATGCTCGATCTGCTCACCCGTCTGACATCGACGCCCGCACAGGTCATCACCGACCTGCACGTCACCCTCGTGCAGAACCCGCTCGCCGTGGCGCTGCTCGGGGACCACTCCGGCCTCCGCGGCCTCCGGGCCAGCTTCGTCCACCGGTGGTTCACCGACCCCGACTCCCGTCGGCTGTATCCCGAGGCCGACCATGAGCGTCAGTCGCGGGCCTTCGTCGCCGACCTGCGGGCCGCTGCCGCCAGACGGAGTGCCAAGGACACCGAAGCCCGCTCGATGATCGACGCGCTGCTCGGCATCTCCCCCGAGTTCGCCGCTCTGTGGGCCGACCACGACGTGGCGTTCCGGCGCGATGACCGCAAGCGCCTCCAACACCCCACCCTCGGCCTGATCGAGGTCAACTGCCTCCACCTGTTCAGCGAGGACGGACGGCAGCGGCTGCTCTGGTTCACTCCCGCGGTCGGCGCCGACAGCGCCTCTCTCCTCGAGCTGCTCGCCGTCATCGGGACCCAGGAGATGGCCGAACCGGCACGCTGAAGCTGTCGGCGCGGGCGCGGTCATGGGAGAGCCCCCGCGAGTCATGTCCTCGCGGGGGCTCTCCGTCCATCCGCCTGCCCGGTGAAGGTTGAGAAGACGATCACGAGGCAGGACGCCCGGGGGCTCGCCGTCAGGGGGCGAGCAGCAGCACGTCCGCGCGCTCCTTGGCGGCGGCGTAGCGCTTCGCCACGTCCTGCCAGTTGACGACGCGCCACATGGCCTCGATGAAGTCCACCTTCTGGTTCTTGTACTGCAGGTAGAAGGCGTGCTCCCAGGCGTCGAAGACCAGGATCGGGACCGAGCCCTGGCCGACGTTGCCCTGGTGGTCGTAGACCTGCTCGACGATCAGCTTGCCGCTGACCGGTTCGTAGGCGAGGACGCCCCAGCCGGAGCCCTGCGTGGTCGCCGCGGCCTTCGTCAGCTGGGAGGTGAAGCCGGCGTAGGAGCCGAAGGACTCCGCGATCGCGTCGGCCAGGTCGCCCACACCGTCCGCCGCGAGGGGCTCACCGCCGCCGTCACCGCTCATGTTGTGCCAGTAGATGGAGTGCAGGATGTGGCCGGAGAGATGGAACGCGAGGTTCTTCTGGAGGCCGTTGATCGCGCCCCAGGCCCCCTTGTCGCGGGCCTCCTCCAACTGCTCCAGGGTGTCGTTCGCACCCTTGACGTACGCGGCGTGGTGCTTGTCGTGGTGGAGCTCGACGATCTGCGGGTTGATGACCGGTTCGAGCGCCGCGTAGTCGTAGGGGAGTTCCGGGAGCGTGTACGTGGCCATGAGTTCGAACCCTCCAACTGCTCACTGATTGTTATTGCAAGTCGTTCGCAATTGCAGGCTAGCAGGAGGAGGGGCCGGAAGTGATCAGTCCTCGGTCCTAGGCGCGCAGACCGTCGCGTGCGTCCGCGGCCAGGTCGGGGAAGTCCGTCACGACGGCGTCCACGCCCCGGCCGAAGTGGAAGGCGTACTCGGCGAAGGCGTCACCGAAGCCGTTCGGCGCCGTGCCCTTCCGGTACGCGGCCGGGAGGTACTGGTTCTCGGCACGGAAGGTGTACGCCCCGACCTTGAGCCCCGCCGCATGGGCGTCCTCCAGCAGGGTCGACGGCGGCACCAGCGAGGACTTGTCCGGACCGATCCACCCCGCGTACGAGGCGATCTCACGCAGCCCGGCCGGCGTCATCATCTCCTTGTACGTCGCCGGGTGGCCGTACGGTCCGCCGCTCGTCCCGAGCGCCTGCCACAGCGGGAGGCCGAGGCGCGCCGCGGCCACCTCTCGGAGGCTGGACGGGTCGAAGGACTGGACCACGCAGTCGCGGGCGGTCAGCCGGTTGCGGCGGACGAGCCGGATGAGCTCCGGCTCCAGCGGCAGGCCGATCGAACGGAAGTACACCGGGTGCTTCGTCTCCGGGAAGACCGTGATCCGGCGGCCGTGCTCCTTCGAGAGGGAGCGGGCCAGATCGACGACCTCCTGGAAGGTCATGACCCCCTCGCGGCCGTCGAAGACCGTGTTGCGGTCGCGGACCAGGGGGAGGCGCTCCACGGCACGCAGCGTCTTCAGCTCGGCGAGGGTGAAGTCCTCGGTGAACCAGCCGGTGACGGCGCGCCCGTCCACCGTCTTCGTGGTGCGGCGGCCGGCGAACTCCGGGTGCCGGGCCACATCCGTGGTGCCGGAGATCTCGTTCTCGTGGCGGACCACCAGGACGTGGTCCTTCGTCGGGACCAGGTCGGGCTCGATCCAGTCGGCCCCGGCCCGCACAGCGAAGGTGTAGGCGGACGCGGTGTGTTCGGGCCGCCACCCGGCGGCGCCCCGGTGGCCGATGACGAGCGGGCCCTTCCTCCCGCCCCCGTGCGGGGCGGAGGCGACGGCGGGGGCCGCCGCGGCGGCGGAGACGGCCGCTGTGGCCAGAAGGATCGAACGGCGGCGCGGATGCTGGAATGACATGCGGGCTCCTCGGTTGGCGCGGAGCAACCACCAAAGCCACACGGGGTTACGCCGGGGCGGACGGAACCTTGCTGCCTCATGTACGGGCACGCGTACGGTACTCGGCAGGCTACGGAGGAGGAAGGTATGCAACTGCGGCCCGGGCGGCCCTCGGAGGCCGAGGCCCTGACGGAGCTGGCCCTGCGGTCCAAGGCGCACTGGGGGTACGACGAGGCCTTTCTGGCTGCCTGCCGTGACGAGCTGACCATGCGTCCGGGCGACCTGCGCGAGGGGCGCACGGTGGTCGCGGAGAAGGACGGCCGTGTCCTCGGCGATCCCGGGGCGTGAGCTGCCCCTGCTCAGGGTCGTGCTCGTTGCTCAGTCCGGTTGAGGCGCCGCTGCCTCCAGGTCGTCGACGCTGCCCGACATCAGGGTGCGGACGTGCGCGGTGACGTGTTCGGCCGGCCAGTCCCACCAGGCGACGGCGAGGAGCCGGACGATGTCCGCCTCGTCGTAGCGGGTGCGGAGCAGCTTCGCCGGATTGCCGCCGACGATGCCGTAGTCCGGTACGTCGGACGTGACGACGGAGCCGGCGGCGATGATCGCGCCGTTCCCGATCCGCACGCCCGGCATCACGGTCGCCCGGTAGCCGAACCACACGTCGTGGCCGACCACGGTGTCGCCCCGGCCGGGCAGCCCGGCCAGCAGGTCGAAGTGGTCGGCCCAGGAGCCGCCCATGGTGGGGAACGGAAAGGTGGACGGGCCGTCCATGCGGTGGTTGGCGCCGTTCATGATGAACCGAACCCCGGTGCCCAGCGCGCAGTATCGGCCGATGACGAGCTTCTCCGGGCCGTAGTGGTACAGCACGTTGCGGGTCTCGAACGCGGTCGCGTCATCGGGGTCGTCGTAGTACGAGTACGCGCCGACCTCGATGAGCGGGGACGTGACCAGCGGCTGGAGCTGTACGACGCGTGGCTGTCCGGGCATGGGGTGCAGCACGGTCGGATCAGGGGGGAGGGGACTCATGGGAGCACCCTCGCAGAACGACCGTGCCGCACGCACTCAGTTTCCGCCGCGCCCGGCCCGCCTCTGCCGCACCAGGCCGGTCACGATCAGCAGCGCGGTCAGGGCTCCGGTGGCCAGCAGCTGGTCGCGGGTGTCGGGCTGGCGCAGCATCAGGACGAAGATGCCGGCCATGGCCGCCAGCGCCACGATCGTCAGGCCGGGGAAGAGCCACATCCGGACGACGAGCCGGTCCGGTGCCTCGCGCTCCAGGCGCTTGCGCAGGATCAGCTGGGAGACGGCGATGAAGATCCAGACGACCAGGATCACGGCGCCGATCATGTTGAGGAGCCAGGGGAAGACGTCCTCGGGGCGCCAGTAGCTGAGCAGCACGCACAGGAAGCCGAAGACGGAGGAGGCGAGCACGGCGTTGCGCGGGACGCCCCCGGAGATCCTGCCGAGCACCTTCGGGCCCTGGCCGCGGGCGACGAGCGAGCAGGCCATCCGTGAGGAGCCGTAGATGTTGGCGTTCATCGCGGAGAGCAGGGCGACCAGGATGACCACGTTCATGATCTCGGCGGCGCCGCTGATGCCGAGGTGGTCGAGCATCGCGTAGAAGGGGCCGACCTCGGCGACCGCGGGGTCGTCCCACGGCACGAGGGTCACGATGACCGCCATCGAACCGATGTAGAAGACGGCGATGCGCCACATCGCCGTACGCACCGCCTTGGCGACGCCCTGCACCGGGTTCTCGGACTCGGCGGCCGCGATGGTGACGGTCTCCAGACCGCCGTACGCGAAGACGGAGGCGAGCAGACCGATGATGAGGCCTTCGGAGCCGTGCGGCATGAAGCCGCCGTCCCCGGTGAGGTTCGTGGTGCCGGGGGAGTCCGTGCCGGGCAGCACGCCCAGGATCGCGAGGACGCCCAGCACCAGGAAGAGCGTGATCGCGATGACCTTGAGCGCGGCGAACCAGAACTCGAACTCGCCGAAGTTCTTCACGGCGGCGAGATTCGTGCCGAGGAAGATCACCATGAACAGGGCGACCCAGGCCCACTCCGGCGTACCGGGCAGCCAGCCCGTGACGATCTGAGCGGCACCGATGCCCTCCAGGCCCACGGCGACGCAGAGCAGTACCCAGAAGGACCACCCGGCGGTGAAGCCCGCCCACGGCCCGATCGCCCGTTCCGCGTGGACGGAGAAGGAACCGGACGCGGGGTTGGCCGCCGACATCTCGCCGAGCATCCGCATCACGAACATGACCAGCAGTCCGGAGACGGCGTACGCGACGACGATCGAGGGTCCGGCCGCGGCGATGCCCGCACCCGAGCCGACGAACAGTCCGGCCCCGATCACTCCGCCCAGGGCGATCATCGACAGGTGGCGCTGTTTGAGTCCGTGGGTGAGAGCGGAGTCGGGGGTGGGGGCGGCGGCGTCCGTGGGGGGCGGCGCGGAGGTCCGGGACATGGGACAGGCTCAGTTCACTGGTCGGGACAGAGATCGGCCCACAGTCTGGCCACCGGCCCCGCCCACGGGGAACGGCTGTCCGCTATACGGTCACCGGGCTCACACAAGGTGCTCACCCGCCTACGGCTTCGCCCGCAGCTCCCGGGCGCCCGCCACGAGCAGCACCAGCGCGGTGGCCCCCGCCGACCACAGCACCTGCGTACGGGCCACGTCGTCGGTGAGCATCAGCAGCAGGACGGTCAGCAGACCGGCCAGGGTCACCCAGGTCAGATAGGGGAAGAGCCACATCCGCAGCGTCAGGGCGTCGGGCGCCTCCCTTTCCAGCCGGCGCCGCAGCCGCAGCTGCGAGGCGGCGATCAGGCCCCAGACGAACAGCAGGACCGCCCCGACCGAGTTGAGCATGTAGAGGAAGACGGTGTCGGGCCACAGGAGATTGAGCAGGACGGAGACGAATCCGAAGGCCACCGAGGCCAGGACGGCCCGCCGGGGCACACCGGCGCCCCGCGCGCCCGACACCTTCAGCAGCCCGCGCGGCGCCTCGCCGCGCTCGGCCAGCGAGAAGATCATCCGGGACGAGCCGTACAGATTGGCGTTGAGTGCCGAGAGCAGCGCCACGAACACCACGATGTTCATGAGCTGCCCGGCCGACGGCACCCCGATCGAATCCAGGACCTTCACGTACGGGCTGAGCCCGGCCCGCTGGGCGGTCCACGGCAGCACGGTCACGATGACCAGCATCGAACCGACGTAGAAGAAGAGGATGCGCACCACCGCGCTGCGCACCGCACGCCCCACGGCGCGTGCCGGATCGTCGGTCTCGGCCGCCGCGATCGTGACGACCTCCAGCCCGCCGAAGGCGAACACCACGCTGAGCACGCCGGAGACCACGCCGTCCCAGCCGTTCGGCAGGAAGCCGCCCCGGCCGGTGAGGTTCGTCAGCCCCACCGGATCGGTGTCCGGCAGGACGCCCAGGACGGCCAGCAGGCCGAGCGCCAGAAAGGCCACGATCGCGGCCACCTTCAGCGAGGCGAACCAGAACTCGAACTCGCCGAAGTTCTTCACGGCCGTCAGGTTGGCCACGGTGAACACCACCATGAACAGCAGCACCGAGAGCCACTGGTCCATGGCGGGCACCCACCCGTGGGCGATCCGCGCGGCAGCCGTCGCCTCCACGGCGAGCACCACCACCAGCATGAACCAGTAGAGCCAGCCCACGCTGAATCCGGCCCAGCGGCCCAGCGCGCGTTCCGCGTGGACGGAGAAGGACCCGGACGCGGGCATCGCCGCCGACATCTCGCCGAGCATCCGCATCACCAGCATCGCGAGCGTGCCCGCGATCAGGTACGAGACGACGACGGCGGGCCCGGCGACCGCGATCCCGGCGCCCGACCCGACGAAGAGACCGGCGCCGATCACCCCGCCCAGACCGAGCATCGTCAGATGGCGCTGCTTCAGGCCGTGTGCCAGGGGCTCGGACGGTACGGGGGAGTGCGTGGGGGGCGCGTCGCGCATGAGCTGTGGATCACTCTCGGATCATTTTATGGGGAACCTACAGTCTCACGGGGCGGTTCCCCTTCCCGAACGGCGGGCCGGGCACACCTCCACCTCCGTGACCAGCATCACGTCGATCGGTGATTGCGTCACGCTCTTTGTCCGAACCCGACTACCGGCTCAACCGCCGCTTTGTGGGCGGCTGCTGGTGAACGGGCGCGGTGCCGTCGGCTAACGTCACCTTCAGATCCGTCCCTGCCTGCCGACCTCACCCGCGGAGTCCCGATGAGCACTGCTGCCGCCCCCACCCGTACCGGAGCGGTCCTCGCCGACCTGCTGCCCGCAGCCCGGCACCGATACGCCGTGGACACGGCCCTGGTCGTCGGCGGCGCCGCGCTCACCGGCATCGCGGCCCAGATAGCCGTGCCCGTCCCCGGTTCCCCGGTCCCGGTCACGGGCCAGACCTTCGCCGCGCTGCTCGTCGGCACCGCGCTCGGTGCCCGCCGGGGCTTCCTCTCCCTCACCCTGTACGCGCTCGTCGGCATGGCCGGCATGCCGTGGTTCTCCGAGGGCACCTCAGGCCCGGGCGGAGCCTCGTTCGGCTACGTGCTGGGCATGCTGCTCGCCGCCACGGTCGTGGGCGGCCTGGCCCGCCGCGGCGGCGACCGGTCCATGCTGCGCACCGCCGGAACCATGGCCGTCGGCTCCCTCGTCATCTACGCCGTCGGCGTGCCCTACCTCGCACTCTCGACCGGCATGTCGATGGGCGCCGCCGTCGCGGCCGGCCTCGTGCCGTTCCTGATCGGTGACGCCCTGAAGGCCGCGCTGGCCATGGGGGCGCTGCCCGCCTCCTGGAAGCTCGCAGGGCGTCGCGGCTGACACCGCCGGCACCACCGAAGAGGCTCGCCGGGTCCTGATGACGGACCGGCGAGCCTCTCGCGTTCTCCCGCCCCCGCCGTCAGGGACGTGTACGGGTCACTCTCCCGGTGCCGCCGCCTTCGCCTTCCGGCCGCGGGCCTCGCGCACCAGCGAGACCCCCACGACCAGGGCGGCGACCAGCAGCGACAGCAGGACCTGCTCGCGCCCGGCGTCGTCGGTCAGCATGTAGACGAGGACGAACGAGATCATCGCGATCGTCGCCCAGGTCAGATACGGGAAGAACCACATCCGTACGACGAGCTTCTCCGGGGACTCGCGCAGGATGATGCCGCGCATCCGCAGCTGGGTGAAGCAGATCACCAGCCACACGAACAGGGCGACCGCGCCCGAGGAGTTCAGCAGGAACGCGAACACCGTGTCGGGCCACTGGTAGTTGAAGAACACGGCGACGAAACCGAACACGACGGACGACAGGATCGCCGCCCGCGGCACGCCCCGCTTGTTGACCTTGGCGAACGCCTTGGGCGCGTCGCCCCGCTGCCCGAGGGAGAAGGCCATGCGAGAGGCCGTGTAGAGGCCCGAGTTGAGACAGGACAGCACGGCCGTCAGCACGATGACGTCCATGACCTGGCCGGCGTGCGGGATGCCGATGACGTTCAGCGCGGCGACGTACGAACCGTCCTCGACGATCGACGGGTCGTTCCACGGCAGCAGCGTCAGGACGACGAAGATCGAGCCCAGGTAGAAGATCGCGATCCGCCAGATCACGCTGTTGGTGGCCTTGGAGACGGCGCGCCGAGGATCCTCGGACTCACCGGCCGCCAGGGTCACGATCTCGCTTCCCATGAAGGAGAAGACGACCATCAGCACGCCCGTGAGGATCGCCCCCGGCCCTTCGGGGAAGAACCCGCCGGTGTCCGTGAGGTGGGAGAGACCCGAACCCGCGTTGTCCGTGCCCGGCAGCAGACCGAAGACGGCGAGCAGGCCGACGACGACGAACGCGCCGATCGCCACGACCTTGATCCCGGCGAACCAGAATTCGAACTCTCCGTACGAGCCGACGGAGACCAGATTGGTCGCCGTGAGCACCACCATGACGATCAGGGCCCAGGCCCACTGCGGTACGCCGGGTATCCAGCTCTCCAGGATCTTGGCACCCGCCGTGGCCTCGACGGCGAGCACCACGACCCAGAAGAACCAGTACAGCCAGCCGATGGAGAAGCCGGCCCAGCGCCCCAGTGCCTGGTCGGCGTAGGCGGAGAAGGAGCCGGAGCTCGGCCGGGCCACGGCCATCTCGCCGAGCATCCGCATGACGAAGACGACCATCAGACCGACCAGCGCGTACGACAGGAGAATGGCCGGTCCCGCGGCGGCGATGCCGGCGCCCGAGCCGACGAAGAGGCCGGCTCCGATCACGCCGCCGATGGCGATCATCGAGAGGTGACGGTTCTTGAGCCCGGCCTGGAGCCCGCCGGAGGAGTCCGGCTCGTCCGGCTCGCCGGGCTGTTGGCCCGGTCCGGCCAGAGTCGTGTGCGACGTCATGGATCGAATCCTTACGTTTTCTGATCACGTGTGTCAGGTTCTTGCCTCCGCGGGGGTGCTGCGAAGGCAAGGCCACGCATTCAAGCCCGCACGACACCAGAACCGGAACCCCTTCATCCGCTTCTTTGACCCGATCGTTGCCCGAGTGGCGTCGCCCACAGTTCCGGCTCCCGCACAGGGCTACGCCTGCCGACCCCGCTGACGGATACCCGGCCCCGCTCGTGTCACACTTCGCTCCATGCGCGTGTACCTCGGCTCCGACCATGCCGGCTACGAACTGAAGAACCACCTCGTCACGTGGCTCACGGCCCAAGGCCACGAGCCCGTCGACTGCGGTCCCCACATCTACGACGCCCAGGACGACTACCCGCCGTTCTGCCTCCGCGCCGCCGAGGGGGCGGCCGCGGACAAGGGCAGCCTCGGCATCGTCATCGGTGGTTCCGGCAACGGTGAGCAGATCGCCGCGAACAAGGTCAAGGGCGTCCGCGCCGCGCTGGCCTGGAGCGAGCAGACCGCGGCGCTCGGCCGTGAGCACAACGACGCCAACGTGGTGGCCATCGGCGGCCGGATGCACACGGTGGAGGAGTCCACCAAGTTCGTCGAGATCTTCCTCAACACCCCGTACTCGGGTGAGGAGCGCCACACCCGCCGCATCGAGATGCTGGCGAGGTACGAGGACACCGGCGAGCTCCCCCCGATCCCGGCCCACCACCCCCAGCAGGGCTGAACGGCCCGCACCCGCTTCCCCTGTGCCGCCGGGCGGACACCCGGCGGCACGCACGCGTTACCAGGAGACCCGCCGTGCCCGAAGGGCATACGATCCACCGCCTCGCCGCGGACCACCACGAGCGGTTCGCCGGCCGTCCGGTGCGGGTGAGCAGCCCCCAGGGGAAGTTCTCCGACAGCGCGGCACTCCTGGACGGCAGGACCTTCACCGGCGTCGACGCCCACGGCAAGCACCTCTTCCTGGGCTTCGAGGGATCGGCCTGGGTCCACATCCACCTCGGCCTCTTCGGCAAGCTCGGCTTCGGCACGGTACCGGCGCACCCGCCCACCGACACGGTCCGGCTGCGCCTGCTCAACGAAGCCCACCACGCCGATCTGCGCGGGCCCACCACGTGCGCCCTGATCACCGGCCCCGAGAAGCGCGCGATACACGACCGGCTCGGCCCGGACCCGCTGCGCGCCGACGAGGACGGGGAGCGGGCCTGGCAGCGGATCTCCCGCAGCCGCGTCACCGTCGCCGCCCTGCTGATGGACCAGAAGGTCGTCGCCGGCGTCGGCAACGTCTACCGTGCCGAGGTCCTCTTCCGGCACGGCATCGACCCTTACCGCCCGGGCAAGGACCTCACCCGGGGCGAGTGGGACGCGCTCTGGGCCGATCTCGGTGTCCTGATGCGCGAGGGCGTACGGAACAACCGGATCGACACCGTCCGCCCCGAACACCTGCCGGAGGCGATGGGCCGGCCCCCGAGGGTCGACGACCACGGTGGCGAGGTGTACGTCTACCGCCGGGCCAGGCAGGCGTGCCACATCTGCGGCACCGAGATCCGTACGGCCGAACTGGCGGCCCGCAACCTGTTCTGGTGCCCGGCCTGCCAACCCTGAGGGCTGCCCCGTAATCCCTGGTGGATCAGCGCGCGGCGTCAGATGCGGTGCATCGCAAGGCGGAGGGACGTCCGCATACCGGATGTATTCGGGCGTGCCGACAACGCGGCGAGGTGCCGTAGCTGTCGTCGTGCGCCCGCCAGGGGTTACGGGACAGCCCTGAGGGCCGGGACTCAGAAACCGTGCGGGCACCACGGCTGCACGTCCGAGGAGAACGCGAGCGCGGCCCCGTCCAGCGCGCCCGGCCGCGTCTCCCGCACCTGCCCGGCGGCCGCAAGCGTCGTGAGCGACACCCCGCCCAGGTAGGCGGCCCCCAACGCCGACACGGAGAGGGCCAGTTCGGGCTCGTCATCCGTCCGTCGGCAGACGGCTGCGCCCTTCGCGTCGGCGGTCAGCCGCCAACGCCCCGCGTTCCACGGGCAGAAGGTGTCCTCCACCTCCAGCACCACGTCGACCGGCGTCCGGTAGGTCCGGGCCTCCAGCGCCGCGCCCAGCTCGACCAGCCGCACGTACAGCCCGTCCCGCAGCCGTACGTCGCAGCGCCGGACGTCGGAGACCATCCGGAGCACGGCGTCGTCCGCCGGCCGGTTGTGGCACTCGACCACCGACATCAGATCGATCCCGAACAGGAAGCGCCACAACGCCGCGTACGAGGCGGGGTCGAGCGCCGCCAGGTCACGCACCGCCACCGTGCCCCGGGGACTGGCATCGTCCCAGGACGGCCGTAGGCTGAACGTGGCGTACCCCGTCACCTCGCCGTCCCGCTCCGCGAGGACGCACTGCAACGGGGAGCCTCCGTCCCGTCCGCTCTCCGGGTCGCTCACGGGCATCCGCTCCCAGCCCGGTCGGCGCAGGGGCGTCCCGGGCCGGGTCTCCGCCAGCCGCGCGTACACCGCCTCGCAGGCGTCGAGCGCCTCCGGCGGGGAGGACCGGCGGACCCGCACCGTGTCCGTGCCCGGGGGGAGGGCCAGGCGGACCCGGGAGGTGTCGATCCGCAGGTTCATCTCCGCCGTGGCCGCACCGTAGCCGAACCGTCCGTAGATGCCGGGCTCCGACGCCAGCAGCACCGCGAGCGGCTCACCCCATGAGCGGACGTCGTCCAACTGGCGCCGCATCATCGACGTCAGCAGTCCCCGCCTGCGGTGCGTCGCTGCCACGCTCACCATGGTGACTCCCGCGGCGGGGACCGCCGCGCCGCCCGGCACGGTGACCCGGAAGTCGTGGGCACCGGCCGTCCCCACGCACTCCGCACCGTCCCAGTGGCCGATGGCGCGCTGCGGCTCGGTCAGCGCCGCGTACAACTCGCGCTTCTCCGGGGAGAGCGGAACGCCGCCGAAGGCCAACTCGGCGCAGCCGAGCCAGGTGTCCCATTCCGACTCCGACAACCTGCGCAATTCCGTGGTCATGCACCCTGCTTACCAGGAACGAACCACCCAGGGCGACCCACTTTCGAACACATTGCCACGAGGTCCCCCTGCACCGGAGGCCGTCGGATGGATAAGGTCCCGACAATGGCACGTCGCAGAGGACCAGACACCTACCCCGCCCGGTGGCGCCGATCAGCGCACCGGGCGCGCATCGCGCTGCGCAGATCCGGTGTCGACTACTTCCGCGGTGACGGCTCCGACTGGATAGCCCTGGCCGGTCTGCTGGTCACCATCCCGGTGATCACCTGCGGCACTCTGCTCGACCCGGTGTGGTGCTCACCGGCCGCCCTGGCCCTGCCGATCGTGGCGGGCGGTCTGCTGCTGCGGCCGGCCAGTCTGCTGAGTCTCTACGCGACCGCGGCCGCCGCCCTGATAGTGGAGTCCGTCGTCCTCGGCCCCTACGCGGAAGGCCCTGCCCGGGTCACCCCGGGCACCGTCCTGGTCGTAGCGGCCTGCGGCTTGTTCGGTCTGGTCATCGCCCAGTTCCGGGCCAGGGTGGGGGTGCCGTGGCGACGCGGCGGCACGATGCTCTTCGACCTGCGCGAGCGGATCCGGGTCCAGAGCGCGCTGCCCAGGCTTCCCGAGGGCTGGCACCGTGAGATGGCGCTCCGCCCGGCCGGCGGCCAGTCCTTCTCCGGCGACTTCGTCGTCGCCGCCCGCACCAACGGCGGGCGCACCCTGGAGGTCGTGCTCACCGACGTCTCGGGCAAGGGCATGGACGCGGGTTCCCGCGCCCTGCTGCTGTCCGGAGCCTTCGGCGGACTCCTGGGATCCCTGCCGCCGAACGGCTTCCTGCCCGCGGCGAACGCCTACCTGTTGCGCCAGGACTGGGACGAGGGCTTCGCCACCTCCATCCACCTCGTGCTCGATCTGGAGTCCGGCGACTACGAACTCCTCTCCGCCGGACATCCCCCCGCCCTGCAACTGCACTCGGGCAGTGGCCAGTGGGAGGAGCAGGCCGCCGAGGGCCCCCTGCTGGGTGTCTACGACGGGGCGGAGTTCGACGCCGTGAAGGGCTCACTGGCGCCCGGCGACGTCCTGATGCTCTTCACCGACGGTCTGGTGGAGGCGTCCGACCGCGACATCTCCGACGGCATCGACCGCCTGACCGGGGAGGCCGACCGCTATGTGGCGACGGGCTTCGAGGGCGCGGCCTGGCATCTGATCGAGGCCTGCGCGAAGGACGTCAACGACGACCGTGCGCTCCTGCTGCTGTCCCGTCGTCCCTGAACCGTACGGAAGCGGTTGAAACGGTACAGGCGTCAAGCGGGACGTTCGCCGCTCACCCGAACGTGAGATCTTTCCGGGGATGTACCGGGTACACGGGCCCGCCCCCGCACCCGGTACATCCGTCCGGTGTTCGTCGCGCACGCTCCTCAGACGGGTACCGCCTCTTTGTCGGCCTCCCGGTCCCGCGTACGCCCTCCGGGCAGGATCCGGGCGAGCCAGTGCGAGCGTCCGGCCGCCAGTGGGGAGAGGACGGCGAGGAGCAGTACGTACCCGGCGATGAACGGGGAGAGCCGTTCGTCCAGGCCCGCGGCCGCGGCCATCGTGGCGAGGATCAGCGCGAACTCACCGCGCGCCAGCAGCGTCGTGGAGATGTTCGCCGTGGCCTGCGGCCCGAAGCTGTAGATCCTGGCCGAGACCATCCCGGCGAAGACGTTCATCGCGACGGTCACGGCGACGGCCGCGAGGACCGGCCAGACCACGCTCGGAAGGTCGCCGGGGTTGATGGACAGTCCGAAGGCGAAGAAGAAGATCGCACCGAACGCGTCACGCAGCGGATGCACCAGCTTCAGGATGCGGTCGCCCGACGAGGTGCTGCCGAGCATCAGACCGACCATGAACGCGCCGATCGCGTCGGCGACACCGAACCACTCCGAGACCCCGGCCACGAAGACGGCGGCACCGAGGAAGGAGATGACGAGCAGCTCGTCGTCCTTGGTGTCGAACAGCTTGCCGATGACCTTCGTGCCGAACCTGGCCAGGAGGGCGAGCAGCAGCAGGAACCCGAAGGCCTTGCCGCCGTCGAGCACCGCCGCCCCGAGACTGTCCGCACCGGACAGGATCGGCTGCAGGGCGGCCAGGTAGAGGGCGAGGAAGACGTCCTCGACGACGATGATGCCCAGGATGGGCCGCGTCTCGGGATTGCCGATCCGGCCGAGGTCGACCAGGACCTTCGTGACGATGGCCGACGACGAGATGCCGAGCACACCCGCGAGCACCAGCGCTTCCGAGGTGCCCCAGCCCAGCGCGAAGCCGAAGCCGAGACCGGCGCCGACGTTCAGAGCGAGGTAGGCGCCGCCGGCGAGCGCCATCTTGCGCCCGCCCGTCTTCAGGTCGTCCAGGTGGAATTCGAGGCCGAGGTAGAAGAGCAGCAGCACCAGACCGAGCGCGGAGAGCATCTCCAGGTCGTGCGGGTCGTCGAGAAGGACGACCCCTGGTGTGTGTGGGCCGAGCAGGATCCCGGCAAGGATGAACAGGGGGATGGTCGGTAGTCCGATGCGTCCGCCGAGGCGGGCGAGGACGGCGGCGGCGAGGAACGCGCCCCCCATGGCGATGAGCGTGTCTGCGTGTCCGATGAGCCCGTCTCCTTCATGTCGGTCAAGAGTGCGTCAAGGAATCGTCAGTAATTAGTTTACCGAACGATCCGGGCCGCAGGTGTGGACCCCTCGAAGGAGCGAGGTTCTCCGGCGTAGAGTCGGCCCATGCCGATGCCGCATCTGACCCTGGCCCAGGTGGAGACGATCGCCCGAGAGGCCCATCGCGGGCAGACCGACAAGGCGGGGCGCCCCTACACGGAACACCTGGCCGCGGTGGCCGAGGGGGTGCGGGTCCGCGGCGGCGACGAGGAGCAGCGGGCCGCGGCCTGGCTGCACGACGCGGTGGAGGACGGAGCCCTGCCCCGGCAGTGGCTGGAGGAGGCCCCGTTGACCCGGCGGGTCAAAGACATGGTCCTTGCCGTCACCAAGCGGGACGGCGAGGACCTCCGCGCCTACACCGGGCGGATTCTCGCCACGCCCGGTGCGTTGCTGATCAAGGAGGCGGATCTGGCGCACAACGCGGACCCGGACCGGCTCGCGGTCCTGGAGCCGGCCACCCGTACCCGGTTGACGGCGAAGTATGCGCAGGTGCGCGGCCTGTTGGGGCTCGACGGGGGTGCGAGGGCCGACCAACGGCGGGATCAAGCCAACCCCGGAGCGGGCTGACGTCCGGACGGGACCGGCCCCCTCGGAAGGGGGCCGATCCGGACAGGCTCAGCGCTTGGCGGGGTTCCGGCGGAACGCCCAGTTCATGTCCGGCTCGGTGGCGAACCGCAGCGCGCGCCGGACCGGTGGGGAGCACAGCAGGGTCACGGCGGCGGCCGCGACGACGGAGACGGCGACGAGACCCGCGGGGCCCGAGAGCCACTCGTAACGGTCGAACAGGCCGTAGTACCCGGCGCCCTTCACCAGGAAGCCGTGCAGCAGGTAGCCGCAGATCGTTCCGGCGCCCAGCACGGTGAACCACATGTGGCGGCGCGGCACCCAGGCGAGGAACGCGACCGTGAGCAGCAGCGCGCATCCGAACATGGCCAGGGTCATCACGGGCCCCGTCCACCACTGGAAGTCCATCTCCTGGGCGCTGTTGCTGCGGTAGAACCAGCCGAGCCGCATGTGCGGCGCGGCCCAGTAGGCGAAGGCCAGGGCTCCGGCGAACAGCGGCAGGGACAGCAGCCGCACCTCCCGCCGCCGGACCAGCTGGAAGTGCTCCGGCTTCATCAGGAGGCCGAGCACGAAGAACGGCAGGAGCTGGCAGACGCGCTGCAGGTCCAGGTCGTCGGTGATGCCGGGTGTCACCGAGGCGAGCATGGCGATCACGAGGGCGACCGGGAGCGGGTGGCGCAGCGACTGCCACAGGGGGGTGGTGACCCGCCAGATGAACAGGGCGATCAGGAACCAGGTGAGGAACAGCGGATCGAGCAGGGTGATGTCCGTGGCGTCGCCGCCGGCGTACCGCTTGAAGAGCGAGTACGCGGTCTCGAAGAGCACGTAGGGCACCACGACCCCGGTGACGAGCCGCTTCACCTTGGCCGGGCTCATGTCGAACGACCGCGAGAAATAGCCCGAGACGAGGATGAACGCCGGCATGTGGAACGTGTACACGACCATGTACAGCGCCCGCGTCGTACGGCTGCCGTCCATCACCGGCTCCCACGCGTGGGCCACGGCGACGAGCACGATCGCGAGGTACTTCACATTGTCGAAGTACGCGTCACGGCGCTTGGCCGGTACGGGCGTCCCGGTGCGGGCCGGCGCGGTCCGGGAGGCGGGGGAGGGCGCCCCCGGGGCCGTCAGGGTCTGCTCGTGTCTCGGCTCCGACTCCCGGCTCTCCGGGGTGATCGGGGCCCGCTGAATTTCACTCGGAGCTTTGGACATCTGCTGCACCATAGACCCGCCGATCGGCCTGCGTAAAACCCCCGAGGGATATTGCGTGTTCCCGGCCATTCGGAAGTCAAACCGTCGACGATCGCCCGTTAGGTGATGATTCATCCCGTTTAAATGGTGCATATCGGCGGGAGGTTGGTGAGAGTGAAATTCGTCGCACGAACTCCTGGCATTTCGCTGTGAATGAAGTGTGGGGATATAGAAACGATCACATCGATCGATATTCGAACTACCTTGCGCACAGCGGAGGCACAGGAAATGCGCGGCCCGTGCTGCCGCCGTCGAGCGCCCGTCCCGCGCCGGAGCGCACCCGGCGCGCGCGGGCGCGAGGTTGGCGGAATCCCGCCGTCCCGCCCCATCACCCGGCAGCAAGCACAGGGGAGTTGGTGGCACGATGGGCGCGACGGGGGTGTGCTGGGCCGCACGCCGCCGGGCCGGCAAGGCGGACCGACCAAGGGTGTGATCAGTCGTGGCCATTTCACTGTCTGTGGTGCTTCTGCTGGGGATCGTCCTGGTGGTGTTCATCCGCGGCGGATCCCTCAAGGGAGGGCCGGCGGTCGTCGCCGTGCTCTTCGGCTTCTTCCTCGCCTCGACGGGCATGGCGCCGTCCATCAACAGATTCATGAACTCGATAGCCGACACGATCAACCAGATCAGCTTCTGACGCCCGCGCGCGTACGGGCGTCCGCCCCCGGCCCGGCGATGCCGGCCGGGCGCGCACGCATGTCCTCGCACGCCGAGCGCCCGGAAAGCCGTCGAGCGGAAGGACGGTCATACCCGCCTGCGCCATGACCCATCAGCGAGAGGCCGGCCGGGCCGCCGGGCGGTGACGAGTACCGGAGAAACCGGAAGGGCCGGTCCGGAGGATCACTCCTCCGGACCGGCCCTTCCGTATGGAGCGGGCGACGGGAATCGAACCCGCGTAGCTAGTTTGGAAGACTAGGGCTCTACCATTGAGCTACGCCCGCAAGCACCGCACCACGGGCCTCGTGGACCGCGGTACGGACAGCATCGTAGCGGGTCGGGGGAGGTGCGCGCACACCCGTATCGGCGTGCTCCCACCGGTGCGCGGTGACGAGCTCGGTGCCGGACCGGGCGAAGCGGCCGAAGCGAGGCCCGGCGGCATGTACCCTACGTGTCGCACCGACGGGGTGTGGCGCAGCTTGGTAGCGCGTCCGCTTTGGGAGCGGAAGGTCGTCGGTTCGAATCCGGCCACCCCGACCACCAGCAAGATCGCATTGTGGGAGTCCTCCCCCTTGCCGTTACTATGCAAATTGCGTGCCCGTGTGTCTGATGTACCGGGCTCGATCCGCGAAGCCGCCTCTCGGCGGCCCAGCAGAACCCAAAGAAGTCAGCCACCAAGGAGACCGAACCGTGAAGAGCGCCGTGGAGACCCTGAACCCGACTCGGGTTCGGCTCAGCATCGAGGTGCCCTTCGAGGAGCTCAAGGACAGCCTCGACGCGGCGTACAAGAAGATCAACCAGCAGGTCACGGTGAAGGGCTTCCGTAAGGGCAAGATCCCCAACCGCGTCATCGACCAGCGGTTCGGCCGTGGTGCTGTGCTGGAGGAGGCCGTCAACGACGCCCTTCCGAAGTTCTACACCGAGGCTGTCAACGAGGGTGAGCTCAACGTTCTGGGCCAGCCCGAGGTTGACATCACCGAACTCAAGGACGGCGAACTGCTGGCCTTCACCGCCGAGGTGGATGTCCGTCCCGAGATCGAGATTCCGGACTACTCCGGCATCGAGGTCACCGTGGACGCACTCGAAGTCACCGAAGAAGAGATCGACAAGGCCGTGGAGCAGCTCCGCGAGCGCTTCGCCTCGACCGACCCGGTCGAGCGCGCCGCCGCCGAGGGCGACGTCGTGACGATCGACCTGGAGGCCAAGGTCGACGGAGAGGTCCTCGAGGACGGCGTGGCCGCGGGTGTCTCGTACACCATCGGTTCCGGTGAGCTCCTCGAAGGCATCGACGAGGCCGTGACCGGCCTGGAGGCCGGTGGCGAGGCCACCTTCACCTCCGAGCTGAAGGGCGGCTCCGCCGAGGGCAAGGAAGCGGAGGTCACCGTCAAGGTCACCGCCGTATCCTCGCGCGAACTGCCTGAGCTGGACGACGACTTCGCGCAGATGGCGAGCGAGTTCGATACGCTCGCCGAGCTCCGTGAGGACAGCCGCAAGCGCCTCGAGAACACCAAGCAGTACGACCAGGCCACCCAGGCCCAGGAGCGTGTCCTCGAGGAGCTGCTGAAGCTGGCCGAGGTCCCGATCCCCGAGAAGCTTCTCGCGGACGAGGTCCAGACCCGCAAGCACAACCTCGAGCACCACCAGCTCGGCCAGATGGGTCTCGACCTCGAGAAGTACCTCGAGATCCAGGGCAAGACCCTGGAGGAGTTCGAGAACGAGACCTCCGAGCAGGCGATCAAGGGCATCAAGACCCAGTTCATCCTTGACGAGCTCGTCAACAAGGAGAAGCTGAACGTCAACCAGGAGGAGCTCACCGAGCACCTCATGCGGCGTGCGCAGTCCTCCGGCATGAGCCCCGACCAGTTCGCCCAGGCCGTCGTCGAAGGCGGCCAGGTGCCGATGCTCGTCGGCGAGGTCGCCCGCGGCAAGGCGCTCGCCGTCGTCGTCGAGGCCGCCAAGGTCGTCGACACCAACGGTGAGGTCGTCGACCTCGAGGACGAGGAAGAGGCAGGGGACGCCACGGAGGCGGCCACCGAGACGGTCGAGGCCGCCGAGGAGACCACCGAGGCAGCCGACGAGAAGAAGGACGAGAAGAACGAGGCCTGAGCCTCGCTCCGCTCGCTGATCTGATCCTCACGGCGGGCCCCGGACGTATCACGTCCGGGGCCCGCCGCCGTATCGCCCGCGCCCCGGGCAACCCGGGAACCCTTGTGCGGACTGCTCACCTTGCGCTCCCAGCGAACAGTTGGGGAAGCGGGATGGCGTTGTCCCACCTGCGCGTTAGGGTCCATGAAGAGGAAGGGTCGGGTAGTCCCGGCCCACCCGGTACGAAGACGCTGAGACGGCCGGAGCCGTCAGAGACGAGCAGGTGGATACGTGACGAATCTGATGCCCTACGCCGCCGGAGAGCCGTCCCTCGGTGGAGGCCTCGGTGACCAGGTCTACAGCCGACTGCTCGGCGAGCGCATCATCTTCCTCGGCCAGCAGGTCGACGATGACATCGCCAACAAGATCACCGCACAGCTTCTGCTCCTTGCCGCGGAACCCGACAAGGACATCTACCTCTACATCAACAGCCCCGGTGGCTCGGTGACGGCCGGCATGGCCGTCTACGACACCATGCAGTACATCCCGAACGACGTGGTCACCATCGGTATGGGCATGGCGGCCTCGATGGGCCAGTTCCTGCTCACCGGTGGCACGGCGGGCAAGCGCTTCGCGCTCCCGAACACCGACATCCTCATGCACCAGGGTTCGGCCGGCATCGGCGGCACGGCCTCGGACATCAAGATCCAGGCGCAGTACCTGCTCCGTACGAAGACGCGCATGGCCGAGATCACCGCCCGCCACTCCGGCCAGACCGTGGAGACGATCATCCGCGACGGCGACCGCGACCGCTGGTACACGGCGGAGGAGGCCAAGGACTACGGCCTCATCGACGAGATCATCTCGGCCGCGTCGGGCATCCCGGGTGGCGGCGGCACCGGGGCCTGATCCGGGCGTGCACCACCCCGCACCCTCTCGTACGCCGAGACCTCCAGCCCATATGAACGCCACCAGGATGGTGAAGACCCACATGAACAACTTCTCCGGCGCCTCCGCGAGCGGCCTCTACACCGGCCCGCAGGTGGACAACCGCTACGTCGTCCCGCGCTTCGTGGAGCGCACCTCGCAGGGTGTGCGCGAGTACGACCCGTACGCGAAGCTCTTCGAGGAGCGCGTGATCTTCCTCGGCGTCCAGATCGACGACGCCTCGGCCAACGACGTCATGGCGCAGCTGCTGTGCCTGGAGTCGATGGACCCGGACCGCGACATCTCGATCTACATCAACAGCCCCGGCGGCTCGTTCACCGCGCTCACCGCGATCTACGACACGATGCAGTTCGTGAAGCCGGACATCCAGACGGTCTGCATGGGCCAGGCGGCCTCCGCCGCCGCCGTCCTGCTGGCGGCGGGCACCCCGGGCAAGCGCATGGCGCTCCCGCACGCCCGTGTGCTGATCCACCAGCCGTCCTCGCAGACCGGCCGCGAGCAGCTCTCCGACCTGGAGATCGCGGCCAACGAGATCCTGCGGATGCGCACCCAGCTCGAGGAGATGCTGGCCAAGCACTCCACGACCCCGCTGGAGAAGATCAGCGAGGACATCGAGCGCGACAAGATCCTTACCGCTGACGACGCACTGGCGTACGGTCTGGTGGACCAGATCGTCTCCACCCGTAAGACCACCGCAGGCGCGTCCGTCTGACGTCGGTCTTTCCCCTTGGCACATTCCGTTTCCACGGCCTCGGCCGTGTGAACCGTGCCAAGGGGGGCCCGAACGGGGGGCCAGGCAAGGTACCGTCGGATAGAGGCACCAGGAGCCGCTGAACCAGGCTGCTCCCAGGCGAAGGGGAAGCACCTCGTGGCACGCATCGGTGATGGCGGCGACCTGCTCAAGTGCTCGTTCTGCGGAAAGAGCCAGAAGCAGGTGAAGAAGCTCATCGCGGGACCCGGTGTGTACATCTGCGACGAGTGCATCGATCTCTGCAACGAGATCATCGAGGAGGAGCTCGCCGAGACCTCCGAGGTGCGGTGGGAGGAGCTCCCCAAGCCGCGCGAGATCTACGAGTTCCTCGAGGGGTACGTCGTCGGGCAGGAGCCCGCGAAGAAGGCCCTCTCGGTCGCTGTGTACAACCACTACAAGCGGGTCCAGGCCGGGGAGAACGGCGGCGGCGCGAATCGCGAGGACGCGATCGAGCTCGCCAAGTCCAACATCCTGCTGCTGGGCCCCACGGGTTCCGGCAAGACGCTCCTCGCGCAGACGCTGGCCCGCATGCTCAACGTCCCGTTCGCCATCGCGGACGCGACGGCGCTGACGGAGGCCGGCTACGTCGGCGAGGACGTCGAGAACATCCTGCTGAAGCTGATCCAGGCCGCTGACTACGACGTCAAGAAGGCCGAGACCGGCATCATCTACATCGACGAGATCGACAAGGTCGCCCGCAAGAGCGAGAACCCGTCGATCACGCGCGACGTCTCCGGCGAGGGCGTCCAGCAGGCCCTGCTGAAGATCCTGGAGGGGACGACCGCCTCCGTACCGCCGCAGGGCGGACGGAAGCACCCGCACCAGGAGTTCATCCAGATCGACACGACGAACGTGCTGTTCATCGTGGGCGGTGCCTTCTCGGGCCTGGAGAAGATCATCGAGTCGCGGGCCGGCGCCAAGGGCATCGGCTTCGGCGCGACGATCCGTTCCAAGTTGGAGATCCAGGCGAGCGACCAGTTCCAGGAGGTCATGCCGGAGGACCTGGTGAAGTTCGGGATGATCCCCGAGTTCATCGGCCGTCTGCCCGTGCTGACCTCGGTCCACAACCTGGACCGCGAGGCGCTGCTGCAGATCCTGATCGAGCCCCGCAACGCGCTGGTGAAGCAGTACCAGCGCCTGTTCGAACTCGACGGTGTGGAGCTGGAGTTCGAGCGGGAGGCGCTGGAGGCCATCGCCGACCAGGCGATCCTCCGCCAGACGGGCGCGCGCGGTCTGCGGGCCATCATGGAGGAAGTCCTCCAGTCCGTGATGTACGACGTACCGTCCCGCAAGGACGTGGCGCGCGTGGTCATCACCCCGGACGTCGTCCGCAACAACGTCAACCCGACACTGGTCCCGCGCGAACCGCGCACGATCGGCAAGAACGACGGCGGTCGCCACGAGAAGTCCGCGTAGCGACGGCGACAACGACACACACGAAGGGGCGCCCGGCCGACGGCCGGGCGCCCCTTCGTGTGCGCCTCGCAAAGTGAGCGGGGCGATCACGTAGTCGTTGCCCGCGGTCGGGGAACTTGGGGAGCAGACCCGTGGAAGGCATTTCCGTCAAAGTGAACAGGTGAAGGCTGAGATCAAGCCAAGGTTGCGACATTACTCGATCAGTAGATCGAATTTTTGATTTACTTTCGGTTCAGATGAATCACGCTCAAGTATGAGGTTGTTATGAAGATGCTTAAAGTTCGAAATCTTGTTGCTGTCGTCAGTGTAGTTGTCGGGGCGATTGCGCTTCCGGTCGCCGCTGCAGGAGTGGCTAATGCGAGCCCGCAGCGGTGTGAAATATCAATGCACAACAATGGATACATCGTTGGCGCCAAGGTGAAGGCGGCTTGTTCCCTCGCGGACACCAGCGCGAGTAGTCCGTTGGCCGCCCTGCACCGGGCGTTGTGTCAGCAGCAGATGCTGGACCTCGGGGTAAAGAGCCAGGACGCTTACGCCGCCTGCTTCTCGTACTAGAGTGGTGGGTCGCTGGCCATGAACTCTCCGGTTTGGAGGGTTGGGTGGGCTAAGGTTACAGTGCCCCCGCCCTGTGGTAACGACCGTACGCACAATTCGGCCTCCATCATCAATATATTCAGATGGTGGAGGCCGAACTGTGCGTACGGAAGTCAGAGCGTCTAACCGAACGGACCCTCTGATTTCTTGCAGCTAGACCTTGGTGCGGGAATTGTTATACAGCTTGGCGGCGAGGGTGGCCACGTCGTTCTGGGGCATGGACTTGCCAGCCAGCAGTGCGCCGCGGTCGGCGCCCACGACGATCGCCAGGGTGCTGTGGTCGGACCACACACAGACGGGTGTGACGATTTCCTTAGGCCCGTTCTCGGGTGTGCCGTCGCTGTCCTTGTTGATCACCTTGGCGGTCCGGCACTTCATCAGCGCGCCTTCGAAGCCGTCGGGTTCAACGGCCTCGGCATCGCCGACGAACGTTGCGTCATCACCCTGCCCCGCCTGCTTGGGATCGCTGAGGGCGAGGTCGAGGGTCTTCGCGGGGTCGTTGATCTCGCCCCAGTAGCCCGTGAACCCGAGAGCCTTTGCCACCGCCTTGGCGTCACCGCTCAAGTATGTGGCGTTCACACGGTTCGCGTTCTGGATCCCCAGGGCCTCGGCCTGGGTCTTGGTAGTGCCCGTCAGGGCGGTGGACTTCGTTGGCGCTGCCCTTTTGTAGTCGTCCACCGAAGCGGCCGGCGTCAGCTTGTACCCCTTGGTGGAGTCCGCCACTTCGCCGCTGCTGCCCGACGTCAGGAAGTACACCCCGCCCGCGACGACGGCCAGCGCCACCACGGCCGCGCCGATGATCAGCCCCGTCTTCTTCTTCGGGGCGCCCTGCTGCGGAGGCATGCCGGGGTAGGCCTGCTGCCCGCCGTACGGCGGGGCGGGCGGCTGCTGGCCGTACGGGCCAGGCTGCTGGCCCTGCGGGTAGCCGTAGCCCTGCGGGGGCTGCTGCTGCGGCGGGACGCCCTGAGGGGCCTGCTGCGGGTAGCCGTAGCCCGGCTGGCCCTGCGGCGGACCCTGCGGCGGCAGACCGCCGTACGGGCCCGGCTGCTGGCCGTACGGTCCGGGCTGGCCCTGCGGCGGCTGCTGACCGTACGGGCCCGGCTGGTTGTAGCTCATGGCGCTGTCCCCTCCAGAATGCTTATGCGTTGCGAACATCCTGACGGAAAGGGCTCTTGCGCAGGGCATCGCAGCTCACACCGTTACCGAACAAACCGGTTTCAGTGCACGACTGTGACGGCCCTAAACTGTCCCCCGTGACCGAGAACACTCAGCAGCAGACAGCAAGCAACCCCGAACTGCCGACCCAGTACGCGCCGGCCGAGGTGGAGGGGACGCTGTACGAGCGCTGGGTAGAACGTGGGTATTTCGAAGCCGACGAGCACAGCGACAAGCCGCCGTACAGCATCGTCATCCCCCCGCCGAACGTCACCGGCAGCCTCCACCTGGGGCACGCCTTCGAGCACACCCTGATCGACGCCCTCGTCCGCCGTAAGCGGATGCAGGGCTTCGAGGCGCTGTACCAGCCGGGCATGGACCACGCGGGCATCGCCACCCAGAACGTCGTCGAGCGCGAACTCGCCAAGGAGGGGAAGTCCCGCCACGACCTCGGCCGGGAGGCGTTCGTCGAGCGTGTCTGGCAGTGGAAGAACGAGTCCGGCGGCCAGATCTCCGGCCAGATGCGCCGTCTCGGCGAGGGCGTCGCCTGGTCACGTGAACGCTTCACGATGGACGAGGGCCTGTCCAAGGCCGTCCAGACCGTCTTCAAGCAGATGTACGACGACGGGCTGATCTACCGCGCCGAGCGCATCATCAACTGGTGCCCCCGCTGTCTCACCGCGATCTCCGACATCGAGGTCGAGTACCAGGAGGACGACGGCGAGCTCGTCTCGATGACGTACGGCGAGGGCGACGAGACGATCGTCGTCGCCACCACCCGCGCCGAGACGATGCTCGGTGACACGGCGGTCGCCGTCCACCCCGACGACGAGCGCTACAAGCACCTGGTCGGCAAGCAGATCAAGCTGCCGCTCACCGACCGCACGATCCCCGTCGTCGCCGACCACCACGTCGACCCGGAGTTCGGCACCGGTGCCGTCAAGGTGACGCCCGCCCACGACCCGAACGACTTCGAGATCGGCAGGCGCCACGACCTGCCGTTCCTCACGGTCATGGACGAGCGGGCCGTCATCACCGTCCCCGGTCCCTTCGAGGGCCTGGACCGCCTGGAGGCTCGCTCCGCCATCGTCGCCGCCCTGCGCGCCGAGGGCCGGATCGTCGCCGAGAAGCGCCCGTACGCCCATTCCGTGGGCCACTGCTCGCGCTGCAAGACGACCATCGAGCCGCGTCTCTCCCTCCAGTGGTGGGTCAAGGTCGAACCGCTCGCCAAGGCGGCCGGCGACGCCGTCCGCGACGGCCGCGTCAAGATCCACCCGCAGGAGATGGAGAAGCGGTACTTCGACTGGGTCGACAACCTCCACGACTGGACGATCTCGCGCCAGCTCTGGTGGGGCCACCGCATCCCCGTCTGGTACGGGCCGAACGGCGAGGTCGTCTGTGTCGGACCGGACGACGAGGCGCCCACGGGTGAGGGCTGGACGCAGGACAGCGACGTCCTGGACACCTGGTTCTCCTCCGGCCTGTGGCCGTTCTCGACGCTCGGCTGGCCCGAACAGACCGACAGCCTCGCGAAGTTCTATCCGAACTCGGTCCTGGTCACCGGCTACGACATCCTCTTCTTCTGGGTCGCCCGGATGATGATGTTCGGCCTGTACGTCAACGACGGCGTCCCGCCGTTCGGCACCATCGTCCTGCACGGCATGGTCCGCGACGAGCACGGCAAGAAGATGTCGAAGTCCTTCGGCAACGTGGTCAACCCGCTGGACTGGATGGACAAGTACGGCTCCGACGCCCTGCGCTTCACCCTCGCGCGCGGCGCCAACCCGGGGACCGACGTCCCGATCGGCGAGGACTGGGTCCAGGGCTCGGCGAAGTTCTCCAACAAGATCTGGAACGCCACCCGCTTCGCCCTGATGAACGGCGCCACGATCGAGGGCGAACTGCCGTCCGCCGACGAGATGTCGGTGACCGACCGCTGGATCCTGTCGCGCCTGGGCAAGACGGTCGCGGACGTCGACGCGTACTACGACGACTTCCAGTTCGCCAAGATCAGCGAGTCCCTGCGCCACTTCGCCTGGGACGAGGTCTTCGACTGGTACGTCGAGTTGTCCAAGACCACCTTCTTCGCGGGCGGCCGCCCGGCCGAGGTCTCGGGCCGGGTCCTCGGCGAGGTCCTGGACGTGATGCTGCGGCTGCTGCACCCGATCGTCCCGTTCGTCACGGAGGCGCTGTGGACCGCGCTCACCGGGCGCGAGTCGATCGTCATCGCCGAGTGGCCGGGTGACTCCGGCTTCCGCGACGAGGCGGCCGAGAAGGAGATCGAGCTCGTCCAGCAGGTCGTCACCGAGGTCCGCCGCTTCCGTAACGACCAGGGCCTCCAGCCCGGCCAGAAGGTCCCGGCCGAGCTCACCCTGACCGGCACGGCGCTCGCCCCGCACGAGGCGGCGATGCGTCAGCTCGCGCGGCTCCAGCCCGCCGGCGAGGGCTTCCACGCCACCGCCACGCTGCCGGTCGCCGGTGCCACCGTCGCTCTCGACCTCTCCGGCACGATCGACGTCGCGGCCGAGCGCAAGCGCCTGACCAAGGACCTGGAGGCCGCTCGGAAGGAGAAGGCCCAGGCCACCGGCAAGCTGGGCAACGAGGCCTTCCTTGCCAAGGCCCCGGACAACGTGGTCGACAAGATCCGCGGCCGGCTCGCCAAGGCGGAGGCCGACATCGAGCGGATCTCCGCCCAGCTGGCGAACCTGCCCGCGGCCTGATCATCTGATCACGGAGCCCCCGCACCCCCGACCGACCGGGAGTGCGGGGGCTCCGCCGTGCCCGGAGGGGGCGGGGCGCCGGGCGCTGCGCGCGATGTCCGCGGCCATCCGTAGACTGGCCCTGTGAGTGAGCCCCGCCCTTCAGACCGGCACGACGCGTCCGATCCCGACGACACCTTCGCGGAGATCGTCGACGAAGAGACCCAGCGCGACCCCGACCTGGCGGTGATCGAGGCCGGGAGCCGCACACTGCGCACCCAGTCGGGCCCGCCCCAGGGTGAGGCGGTCCCCGATCGCCCCGCCGACCCCGAGACCGACCGTGCGTTGCGCGAGGTGGAGCAGGAGCTCGCCGGACGCTGGGGCGAGACCAAGCTCGAACCCTCGGTGACCCGTATCGCCGCCCTGATGGACGTGCTGGGCGAGCCCCAGCGTGCCTACCCCTCGATCCACATCACGGGGACGAACGGCAAGACCAGCACGGCCCGCATGATCGAGGCGCTGCTGAGCGCCTTCGAGCTCCGCACCGGCCGCTACACCTCCCCGCACGTCCAGTCGATCACCGAGCGGATCAGCCTGGACGGCGCCCCGATCGAGGCCGAGCGCTTCGTCGAGACGTACAACGACATCAAGCCGTACGTCGAGATGGTCGACTCCCAGCAGCCCTACCGGCTCTCGTTCTTCGAGGTGCTGACGGGCATGGCGTACGCGGCCTTCGCCGACGCGCCGGTCGACGTCGCGGTCGTCGAGGTCGGCATGGGAGGCACCTGGGACGCGACGAACGTCATCGACTCCACGGTCGCCGTCGTCACCCCCATCTCGCTGGACCACACCGACCGCCTCGGCTCCACGCCCGCCGAGATCGCCGGTGAGAAGGCCGGCGTCGTCAAGCAGGGCGCGACGGTGATCCTGGCGCAGCAGCCGGTCGACGCCGCGCAGGTCATGCTGAAGAAGGCCGTCGAGGTGGACGCCACGGTCGCCCGCGAGGGCATGGAGTTCGGCGTGGTCTCCCGTGAGATCGCGGTCGGCGGCCAGCTGCTGACCCTCCGGGGCCTGGGCGGCGAGTACGACAACATCTTCCTTCCGCTCTACGGGGCGCACCAGGCGCACAACGCGGCGGTGGCGCTCGCCGCCGTCGAGGCGTTCTTCGGTATCGGCGCGGAGCAGGCCCGCAGCCTCGACGGGGACGTGGTCCGCAAGGCCTTCCTCTCGGTGCTCTCGCCGGGCCGGCTGGAGGTCGTCCGGTCGAGCCCGACCGTCGTCCTGGACGCGGCGCACAACCCGGCCGGCGGTCTGGCCGCCGCCGAGGGGATCTCCGAGGCGTTCAGCTTCTCCCGGCTGATCGGCGTCGTCGGCGCCAGCGACGGCAAGGACGTCCGGGGGCTCCTCGAAGCCTTCGAGCCGATCTTCGCCGAGGTCGTCGTCACCCAGAACTCCAGCCCGCGAGCCATGGACGCGGACGCGCTCGCCGCGGTCGCCGTCGAGGTCTTCGGCAACGACCGCGTGCAGGTCGAGCCGCGCCTGGACGACGCGCTGGAGGCGGCGATCACCCTCGCCGAGGAAGAGGCCGAATACGCGGGCGCCGGTGTCCTGGTGACCGGATCCGTGATCACGGTCGGCGAGGCCCGGCTGCTTCTGGGAAGGCGCTGACCCGTGCGTATGCTCTGCGCCTCGACGCTGATCGGTGAGTTCTTCGTCATCGGCTTCGCCGGACTCGTGGCGATGAAGTCCGACGACCTCTCCATGGCTACGGTCTGGACGGTCTGCGGCATCGGCATGCTGCTGTCCGTCCTGCTCTGCGGTGTGATCACCCGGCCGGGTGGCGTCCAGCTGGGCTGGGGTCTGCAGATCCTGCTGGTGCTGAGCGGCTTCTTCGTGCCGATGATGTTCATCCTCGGCCTGCTCTTCGGTGCCCTGTGGTGGGCCTCGGTGCACTATGGCCGACGGATCGACGAGGCCAAGGCCCGGTGGGCGGCCCAGGCCGAGGCACAGGAGAGCACGGAGGCTCCGGCCCAAGGATGACGCGGAGTAAACCCGGCCGTAGGGCCGTCCGCGTACCCCTGTAATCTCGCCCTCACCCGCACCGAACAGCCCGCAAGGAGCCGCACATGACTCAGCGCACCCTCGTCCTTCTCAAGCCCGACGCCGTCCGGCGTGGGCTGATCGGCGAGATCGTCGGCCGCATCGAACGCAAGGCCGGCTGGACGATCACCGCGCTGGAGATGCGCACGCTCGACCAGGAGACCCTGGAACAGCACTACGGCGAGCACAAGGGCCGCCCGTTCTACGAGCCGCTCGTCGAGTTCATGGCCTCCGGCCCCGTCGTCGCCCTGGTGGCCGAAGGCGAGCGGGTCATCGAGGGCGTCCGTGCCCTGGCCGGCCCGACCGACCCGATCGCCGCCGCGCCCGGCTCGATCCGTGGCGACTTCGGCACGATCACCCGGGAGAACCTCATCCACGCCTCGGACTCCGAGGAGTCCGCAGAGCGAGAACTGAAGCTGTTCTTTCCCGGACTTTCCTGACTTCGGCTCCGCCAAACAGCGCTCATGACCTGGGGCGACCGAAGTAATTCGGTCGCCCCTCGGCATAGGGTCACGTATCGCGGGAACGCATCCCACCGACGTAACGTCACCATGGGTGGAACGGGCTACTGTTCCACTCGCAAAGGCGAAGGACCCTCGCGCTGTGTCCGTGCATACGGCACTACGATGGAAGCCTCCACGCCCGCAGCGCCAACCCTCGCCTACCTGGAACAAGCCATTTTCAGCTTCCTGGGAAGGCCCGACGCATCCTCATGGGGAACAAGGGGAACTCAATGTCGTTCATCGGCCGTGACATGGCTATCGACCTCGGGACTGCCAACACGCTGGTGTACGTCAGGGGGCGCGGCATCGTGATGAACGAGCCGTCCGTCGTGGCCATCAACACCAACACCGGCGGAATCCTGGCGGTCGGCGCCGAGGCCAAGAAGATGATCGGGCGTACGCCCGGCAACATCGTTGCCGTGCGTCCGCTGAAGGACGGCGTGATCGCCGACTTCGAGATCACGGAGCGCATGCTCCGCTACTTCATCCTCAAGGTGCACAAGCGCCGCTACCTGGCCCGTCCGAGGGTCGTCGTCTGCGTGCCGTCCGGTATCACCGGGGTCGAGCGACGCGCCGTCATCGAGGCGTCGACCCAGGCCGGGGCACGCCAGGTGCACATCATCGAGGAGCCCATGGCCGCCGCCATCGGCTCCGGGCTGCCGGTCCACGAGGCCACCGGCAACATGGTCGTCGACATCGGTGGCGGCACGACCGAGGTCGCGGTGATCTCGCTCGGTGGAATCGTCACCGCCCAGTCGATCCGGGTGGCCGGTGACGAGCTGGACAACGCGATCATCCAGCACATCAAGAAGGAGTACTCCCTCCTCCTCGGTGAGCGCACCGCGGAACAGATCAAGATCACGATCGGATCCGCGTACGACCTCGGCAAGGACGAGCACACCGAGATCCGCGGACGTGACCTGGTCTCCGGGCTGCCGAAGACCGTGGTCGTCTCCGCAGGTGAGGTCCGCAAGGCCATCGAGGAGCCGGTCAACGCGATCGTCGACGCCGTGAAGACGACGCTCGACAAGTGCCCGCCGGAGCTCTCCGGCGACATCATGGACCGCGGCATCGTCCTCACCGGTGGCGGCGCGCTCCTGCGCGGGCTCGACGAGCGCCTCCGCCACGAGACGGGCATGCCGATCCACATCGCCGAGGACCCCCTGGACTCGGTGGCGCTCGGATCCGGTAAGTGCGTCGAGGAGTTCGAGGCGCTCCAGCAGGTGCTGGACGCCCAGCCCCGACGCTAGAACACGACGTTCCGCCGTACGGGCACTGACGCCCCGTACGGCGGAACGTCGGCATACAGGCACGAACATTCCGACAAGGAAGGCACGGCCGCCGCACGTGAGGGACACACGAGAGAGCCGGCTGCTCCTGGTGCTGCTGATCGCCATCGCATTCGCCCTGATCACGGTCGATATCCGCGGTGGCGAGGAGTCACCGGTGGACGGAGCCCGGCAGGCCGCCGCCACGGTCCTCGGACCGGTGGAGAACGGTGTCGCGGCCGCGGTGGATCCGGTGGGCAACGCCATCGGCGCCGTACGGGACTCCGGTGACCGGCACGACCGGATCGCGGCCCTGGAGCAGGAGAACGCCGAGCTGAAGACGAGGCTGGGCAGCGACGACCGCAACGCCAGCAAGGTCCGCCAGCTCGACACGATGCTGAAGAGCGCGGGAGCCGGCCAGTACGGCATCAAGGGCGCCCAGGTCATCGCCATAGGAGCGGCCCAGGGCTTCTCCTGGACCATCACCATCGACGCGGGGGCCGACGACGGCCTCCAGCGCGACATGACCGTACTGAACGGCGAGGGGCTCGTCGGCAGGGTCACCACCGTCGGCCCGAACACCGCGACCGTCCTGCTGGCCAACGACCCCGACTTCACCGTCGGCACCCGGATGGAGAAGACCGACGAGCTCGGCTTCGCCACCGGCCAGGGTGCCCGGCCGCTGTCGGTCCAGTTCCTGAACGGCAAGGCCGACGTCAAGAAGGGCGACCGGCTGGTCACCTTCGGCTCCAGCGGGGACAAGCCCTTCGTCCCCGGCGTGCCGGTCGGCGAGGTGGTCCGCGTGGACCCGTCGGGCGGCGACCTCACCCGGACGGTCTACGTCGAGCCGTACGTCGGCTTCACCAAGCTCGACATCGTGGGAGTGGTCGTCCAGGCGCCCCGCGACGACCCCCGGGACACGGTCCTCCCGGCCCAGCCCAAGAAGCCGGAGAAGCCCAAGCCCACCCCGACCGTCACCGTCACCGCCCAGCCGAACGGCGACCTCGTCGACAGCAGCGGACAGGTCGTCGGAAACATCAACGAGCCTGACGCGTCCGCTTCCCCGGATGCCCCGGGGAACACCGACACGGCCGCCGGTGACGCGGCGAACGAGCAGGAATAGAGCTGACCTCATGCGCTTGAACAGGATTCTGCTCTCCGTCGCCCTGGTCGTGGTCGCCCTCGTCATCCAGGTCTCCGTCCTCGCCCGCCTCCAGCTCCCCGGGGCCACCCCCGACCTGCTGCTCCTCGTCGTCCTCGGACTCGCCTTCGTGTACGGGCCCGTCAGCGGCGCCCTCATCGGCTTCGGCGCGGGCCTCCTCGCCGACCTGGCGCCGCCCGCCGACCACGCCGCCGGACGCTACGCCCTGGTCCTCTGCGTCATCGGCTACCTCGCCGGAATGGCCCGCCCCGAGAAGGGCCAGCTGAAGTCTGCCTTCGCCCCGATGGCCTTCGTCGTCGTCGCGGCGCTCGGATCGACCCTGCTGTACGCCGGGGTCGGCTCCCTCGTCGGAGACACGGCCGCCCGCCACGTGGGCCTGGGCAGCCTGCTGTTCACCGCCGTGGTGTACGACCTGCTCCTCGCACCCTTCACCGTTCCGTTGATCATGGCGCTGGCCAGGCGCACCGAGAACGACCCGGTCGCCGACAGCTCCGGCAGCGGTGATGTCGCCGCTGGCTGGCTGGCCTCCGGCACCGGACTGCGGATCGGCAGTCAGCGGAACGGGATGCGGCTGAGAGCGGCCCGCAGCCGCGCCGCACGCGCAGGAAGGATCAAGGGGGTCAAGCGACTGTGAGGCCGTACCCCACCGGGAGCGACCCCCGTACTCCAGGCCGACCCACCAGCACCGGGGGCACCCCGTGAGCAACATTCCGGAGACGGGCCGGACCCCGCGGGTCCAGATCCGTCTCGTCGTCATCCAGGTCCTCGTCTTCTCCCTGCTCCTGACGCTCGGCGGCCGGCTCTGGTACCTCCAGATCCGCAACGGGCAGGAGTACACCGACGAGGCCAAGAACAACCACGTCCAGCAGGTGGTGCAGCCCGCCGTCCGCGGTTCCATCCTCGACGCGCGCGGAGTGCCCCTCGCCGACAACGAGACCCGCCTCGTCGTCTCCGCCAGCCGTACCGAGCTGATGAAGATGAAGGACGACGGCGTGGGCGTCCTCACTCGTCTGGCCGACGTCCTCGACATGAAGCCCAAGGACGTCCAGGACAAGGTCCGGCTCTGCGACGCCGAGACCCCCCAGCCCTGCTGGAACGGCTCGCCCTACCAGCCGATCCCGGTCACCGACGAGGCCACCACCCAGCAGGCCCTCACGATCCGTGAACGCGCCGAGGACTTCCCCGGCATCACGGCCGAACCCACCGCCGTACGCCGCTACGCCGCGCCCGGCAAGGCCAACACCGCCCAGGTCCTCGGCTACCTCTCGCCCGTCACCGACGAAGAGGTCACCAAGGCGCAGGACACCGACTCGCCCTACCTCCGCTCCGACCAGGTCGGCCGCTCCGGCCTGGAGCGCACCTACGACAAGGAACTGCGCGGCAAGGCCGGCGTCACCCGCTACGAGGTCGACAACCTCGGCCGCGTCATCGGCGAGGCGCAGAACGACGAGGCCCAGCCCGGTTCCAGCGTCGTCACCTCCATCGACGCCCGGGTCCAGGCCGTCGCCGAGTACGAGCTCAACAAGGCGATGGAGACGGCCCGCAAGGAGATGGACCGCAACACCAACGAGCTGTACAAGGCGGACTCCGGTGCCGTCGTGGTCATGGAGTCCAAGACCGGACGCATCGTGTCCATGGCGTCCCTGCCGACGTACGACCCCAACGCCTGGATCGGCGGCATCTCCGCCAAGGACTACGCGAAGCTCACCGGCAAGAAGTCCAACTTCCCGCTGCTGAACCGGGCCATCCAGGGCACCGCCGCACCCGGGTCGATCTTCAAGGTCATCTCCTCGACCGCCGCGGTCAACGCCGGGTACGACTTCGACGGCAACTACCCCTGCCCGAGCTCGTACTCCATCGGCGGCCAGGTCTTCAAGAACTTCGAGTCCCAGGGCTACGGCAGCATCAACCTCGGGCGTGCCCTCGAGGTCTCCTGCGACACCGTCTACTACGGCCTGGCGCACAAGGAATGGGCGAAGGACGGCGGCAACAAGCCGAAGAGCAAGCCGGCGGACTGGTTCTACAAGACGGCCCATCAGTTCGGACTCGGCAAGGAGACCGGCATCGACCTCCCCAACGAGGTCGCCGGCCGCGTTCCCGACCGCCAGTGGAAGCAGGACTTCTACGACGCCAACAAGGCGGCCTGGTGCAAGCAGGGCAAGAAGGACGGCACGTACGTCGAGAAGATCGCGTACGAAGGCTGCATCGAGGGCAACAAGATGCGCGCCGGTGACTCCGTCAACTACTCCATCGGCCAGGGCGACACGCTCGTCACCCCGATCCAGATGGCGACCATCTACGCCGCGATCTCCAACGGCGGCACCCTGTACGACCCGACCGTCGGGAAGGCGGTCGTCAGCGGCGACGGCAAGACCGTCCAGGAGATCGCACCCCGCGCCCACGGCAAACTGCCGTTCACGGGAGACACGCGCGACAAGATAGACGAAGCCCTCGCGGGAGTCGCGACCCGGGGCAGCGCCGCCTGGCGGTTCGGCGGATGGCCCCAGGACAAGATCCCGATGCACGCCAAGACGGGCACCGCCGAGGTCTACGGCAAGCAGACGACCTCGTGGTTCGCCACGTACACCAAGGACTACTCGATCGTCATGACGATCTCCCAGGGCGGTACGGGTTCCGGCGCCTCAGGACCGGCCGTGCGCAACATCTACAACGCCCTCTACGGCCTCGACGCCAGCGGCAAGCAGGACCTCAAGAAGGCGCTGCTGCCCGCGCCGCAGAAGAAGCTGCCCACGATCAGGCCCGACGGCCAGATCGAGTCGCCCAAGATCAAGCCGTACACCCCCGCACCCGTCGACGACGGCACACAGGCGCTCGCGGGCGCACTCCCCGTCACCCCGGGGAGGCGTGACTGATGGCAGGCTTCTCGGTCTCGCGCTACGCCCCCGAACAGCGCTCCACCTGGACCAGGCTCACCGCCCGCGACTCCGTCGTGCGGCGGCTGGACTGGCCCCTGCTCGGATCGGCCCTCGCGCTGTCCTTCGTCGGCTCACTGCTGGTCTGGTCGGCGACCCGGGGCCGCGATTCGCTCACCCACGGCGACCCGTACTACTTCCTCTTCCGCCACGCGCTCAACACCGGCATCGGCCTCGTGCTGATGATCGGCACCATCTGGCTCGGGCACCGCACCCTGCGGGGAGCGGTCCCGGTCCTGTACGGCCTCTCGGTCGTGCTCGTCCTCGCGGTCCTCACGCCGCTCGGCGCGACAGTCAACGGCGCGCACGCCTGGATCGTCCTTCCCGCGGGCTTCTCCCTCCAGCCCTCCGAGTTCACCAAGATCACGATCATCCTCGGCATGGCGATGCTGCTCGCCGCCAGGGTCGACGCCGGTGACCAGGCGCACCCCGACCACCGGACCGTCGCCAAGGCGCTCGGCCTGGCACTCGTCCCGATGGCGATCGTCATGCTGATGCCCGACCTCGGCTCCGTCATGGTCATGGTCGTCATCGTCCTCGGCGTGCTCCTCGCCTCCGGTGCCTCCAACCGCTGGATCTTCGGGCTCCTCGGGGCGGGAGCGGCCGGCGCGGTGGCCGTCTGGCAGCTCGGCGTGCTCGACGACTACCAGATCGCCCGCTTCGCGGCCTTCGCCAATCCGGCGCTCGACCCGGCGGGCGTCGGCTACAACACCAACCAGGCCCGCATCGCCATCGGCTCGGGCGGGCTCACGGGAACGGGACTCTTCAACGGATCCCAGACCACCGGCCAGTTCGTCCCGGAACAGCAGACCGACTTCGTCTTCACCGTCGCGGGGGAGGAGCTCGGCTTCCTCGGTGCCGGGCTGATCATCGTCCTGCTCGGCGTCGTCCTGTGGCGGGCCTGCCGTATCGCCCGCGGCACGACCGAGCTGTACGGGACGGTCGTGGCCGCCGGCATCATCGCCTGGTTCGCCTTCCAGTCCTTCGAGAACATCGGGATGACACTCGGGATCATGCCGGTGGCGGGACTGCCGCTGCCGTTCGTGTCGTACGGGGGCTCGTCGATGTTCGCCGTCTGGGTGGCGATCGGCCTGCTCCAGTCGATCAAGGTGCAACGGCCGATGTCGGCCTGACCCCTCCGCGCCGCCCTGCATACCCGCGGACATCGCGGTTAGGTTCGTCATATGGCGGACTCCAAGCGCGAGGTAGAACGAAAGTACGAAGCGACTCCCGAGACCCGGCTGCCCGATCTGACCCGTGCGGCCGGGGTCTCGGCCGTCGTCCACCGGGGCCTGAGCGAACTCGACGCGGTCTACTACGACACCGAGGACCTCCGGCTGGCCGCGGCCTCCCTCACGCTCCGCCGCAGAACGGGCGGGGACGACGCAGGGTGGCACCTCAAGATCCCCGTGTCCTCCGGCGTCCGGGACGAGATCCGGGCCCCGCTCACCGACACCCTGCCGCCCGACCTCGACGCGCTGCTCCGCTCCCGCGTGCGGAACACCCGGCTGGCCCCCGTCGTGCGGATCCTCTCCGCCCGCGACGTCCACCACCTCCTCGACGAGGACGGTGCCCTGCTCGCCGAGGTGAGCGTCGACGAGGTCCTCGCGGAGCGCCTCACCGGGAAGGGGCGCGGCGCCACCTCGGCGTGGACCGAGCTGGAGGTCGAGCTCGCCGACGACGGCGACCCCGCCCTCCTCGACGCCGTCGAGCGGCGGCTGCGCAAGGCCGGCGTCCGGCCCTCCGACGCACCCTCCAAGCTGTCCAGGGCCCTGGCTGAGACCGCCCCGGAGAAGCGCGCCAGGAAGGTGGGGAAGGCGAAGCCCGCCGCCGCCCCGCACACCGCGGGCGCCCATGTGCTCGCCTACGTACGCCGCCAGGCCGAGGCCCTCGTCGAGCTGGACCCCGCCGTACGCCGCGACCTGCCCGACAGCGTGCACCGCATGCGGGTCGCCACCCGCCGGCTCCGCAGCGCCTTCAGGACGTACCGCGCACTGCTCGACCGGACCGTCACCGACCCCCTCCGCGAGGAGCTGAAGTGGCTCGCAGCCGAGCTGGGGGCCGACCGTGACCAGGAAGTCCTCGACGCACGGCTCCGCTCCCACCTCGCCGCTGTGCCCACGCCCCTGCTCCTGGGCCCCGTGAAGGCCAGGCGGAAGCTCACCTCCGTCTCCAGGCGCACCGGCTCCCGGCGGCGGGCCACCTCCGTGCTCGACACGGAGCGCTACCTGGCCCTGCTGGACTCCCTGGACGCCCTCCTCGTCGACCCGCCCCTGCGCCCCGCCGCCGCACGGCCGCCGCGGGACGCCCTGCCCCGCGCCGTGCTCAAGGACTACGCACGCCTCGCCGCCCGCGTCGGGCACGCCCTGGAACAGCCGCCAGGCGAGGACCGTGACCTGGCCATGCACGAGGCGCGCAAGGCCGCCAAGCGCGTCCGCTACGCCGCCGAGGCCGCCAGGCCGGCCCTCGGGAAGCCGGCCAAGAGGTTCGCCAAGCGGATGAAGTCCGTGCAGTCGGTCCTCGGCGATCACCAGGACAGCGTCGTCACCCGGGACGCGCTGCGCACCCTCGCGGTCCAGGCCCACGGCGCGGGGGAGTCCGCGTTCACCTGGGGTCTCCTGTACGGCAGGGAGGAAGCCGCGGCGGGCGCACGGGAACGCGAGCTTCCCGAGGTCTGGGCCAGGGCGTCCCGCCCAGGACTGCGCGCGGCGCTGAAGGGCTGAGCACCGGGTTACGCTTGATGGTCACCCCTGCCAGCTACGAAGGTCCACAGATGTCTGCCGAGTCGGTCTTCCCGCAGCTCGAAGCTCTGCTCCCGCATGTGCAGAAGCCCATCCAGTACGTCGGCGGTGAGCTGAACTCCACCGTCAAACCGTGGGACGAATGCGACGTCCGCTGGGCACTCATGTACCCGGACGCCTACGAGGTCGGGCTCCCCAACCAGGGCGTCATGATCCTCTACGAGGTGCTCAACGAACGCGAAGGCGTCCTCGCCGAGCGCACGTACAGCGTGTGGCCGGACCTCGAGGCGCTGATGCGCGAGCACGAGGTGCCGCAGTTCACCGTGGACAGCCACCGCCCCGTCGGCGCCTTCGACGTGTTCGGCCTCAGCTTCTCCACCGAGCTCGGCTACACCAACATGTTCACGGCCCTGGACCTCGCGGGCATCCCGCTGGAGTCCAAGGACCGCACCGTCGATCACCCGATCGTGCTGGCGGGCGGCCACGCCGCGTTCAACCCCGAGCCGATCGCGGACTTCATCGACTGCGCGGTCATCGGCGACGGTGAACAGGCCGTCCTGGAGATCACCGAGATCATCCGCGCCTGGAAGGCCGAGGGCCGGCCCGGCGGCCGTGAGGAGGTCCTGTTCCGCCTCGCGAGGACGGGCGGCGTCTACGTGCCCGGCTTCTACGACGTCGAGTACCTCCCCGACGGCCGCATCGGCCGCGTCGTGCCCAACAGGTCCGGCGTGCCGTGGCGCGTGTCCAAGCACACTGTCATGGACCTCGACGAATGGCCGTACCCCAAGCAGCCGCTCGTCCCCCTCGCCGAGACCGTCCACGAGCGGATGTCCGTGGAGATCTTCCGCGGCTGCACCCGTGGCTGCCGTTTCTGCCAGGCCGGCATGATCACGCGCCCCGTGCGGGAGCGAAGCATCACCGGCATCGGCGAGATGGTGGAGAAGGGGCTCAAGGCCACCGGCTTCGAGGAGGTCGGCCTCCTGTCGCTCTCCTCCGCGGACCACTCCGAGATCGGTGAGATCGCCAAGGGCCTCGCCGACCGGTACACCGACGACAAGATCGGCCTCTCGCTGCCCTCCACCCGCGTCGACGCGTTCAACGTGGACCTGGCCAACGAGCTGACCCGCAACGGCCGCAGGTCCGGCCTCACCTTCGCCCCCGAGGGCGGCTCCGAGCGCATGCGCAAGGTCATCAACAAGATGGTCTCGGAGGAGGACCTGATCCGCACCGTCGCCACCGCCTACGGCAACGGCTGGCGCCAGGTGAAGCTGTACTTCATGTGCGGCCTGCCCACCGAGACGGACGAGGACGTCCTCCAGATCGGCGACATGGCGGTCAACGTCATCGCAAAGGGCCGTGAGGTCTCCGGGCAGAACGACATCCGCTGCACCGTCTCCATCGGCGGCTTCGTGCCCAAGCCGCACACCCCCTTCCAGTGGGCCCCGCAGCTCAGCGCCGAGGACACCGACGCCAGGCTGAAGAAGCTCCGGGACAAGATCCGCGACGACAAGAAGTACGGCCGCTCCATCGGCTTCCGCTACCACGACGGCAAGCCCGGCATCGTCGAGGGACTGCTCTCCCGCGGTGACCGCCGGGTCGGCGCCGTCATCCGCGAGGTCTACGAGTCCGGCGGCCGTTTCGACGGCTGGCGCGAGCACTTCAGCTACGACCTCTGGATGAGGAGCGCCGAGAAGACGCTGCCCGCCTTCGGGGTCGACGTCGACTGGTACACCACCCGCGAGCGGACGTACGAGGAGGTCCTGCCCTGGGACCACCTGGACTCCGGTCTCGACAAGGACTGGCTCTGGGAGGACTGGCAGGACTCGCTCGACGAGACCGAGGTCGAGGACTGCCGCTGGACGCCCTGTTTCGACTGCGGCGTGTGCCCGCAGCTCGACCTGGACATCCAGATCGGCCCCACCGGCAAGAAGCTCCTGCCGCTGACGGTCGTGAAGTAGGTCCTTCGGGCGACAGCCCGGTGACGAGAGCCCGGCCCGGGAAACTCCGGGCCGGGCTCTCGCGTCCTTCCCGGCACGGACCCCGACGAGCAGCACCGCACACCCGCGTCGCGCAGTGGCGCGTGGCGGGTGCGGGTGGGTACGCCGCAGGTCACGGGCGTGCGGGAACTCGGAGGGTCCGCTGCGCGTACCCTGGGTAGAACAACGACTGTCCCCAGCGCGGCGCCCGCGTCCGAGATCTCCCCGCTTGCCGACGAAACGGCCAGGCGGGGGTGAGCCGGAGCGGCACCCCGGGGCACCCCGTATTTCGTGGGCGTCCGCCACCGCGGCCGCCCCGCACCGAGGAGAAGAACCACTGGGCAAGCGACAGCCCGAAGGCCCGCCGCCCGCACCGGCGGTGCAGCGCATCCGACTGCGCTACACCAAGCGGGGCCGCCTCCGGTTCACCAGCCACAGAGACTTCCAGCGCGCCTTCGAGCGGGCACTGCGCCGCTCCCAGGTGCCCATGGCCTACTCGGCCGGCTTCACCCCGCACCCGAAGGTGTCGTACGCCAATGCCGCACCCACCGGCACGGGCAGCGAGGCCGAGTTCCTGGAGATCGCCCTCACCGAGGCGCGCGATCCGGACACCCTGCGCGTGCTGCTCGACGCGTCGATGCCGGACGGCCTCGACGTCATCGACGCGGTGGAGGCCCGCACCTCAGGCCTCGCCGAGCGGCTGACCGCCTCCGTATGGGAGATGCGGCTGGACGGGGTCGCCGTCCAGGACGCCGAGAAGGCCGTCGCGGCGTTCCTGGCCGCCGAGACCGTCGAGGTCCAGCGCCGTGCCAAGAACGGCGTGCGGACCTTCGACGCCCGCGCGGCCGTCGTCGGCCTCGAGGCTCTTGATCCACAGCCTGATAGGTCCGGGGACCGGCCCTGTGCGATACTGCGGCTGGTAGTACGGCACATGACACCTGCCGTGCGACCCGACGACGTCCTGTCCGGTCTCCGAGCTGTGGCCGACCTGAAGCCGCCGGTCCCCGCAGCGGTGACCAGGCTGGCGCAGGGGCTCTTCGACGAGGAGTCCGGCACGGTGACCGACCCGCTCGCGCCCGACCGCGAGGCAGCCCCGGCCGTTTCCACGGCCGATCCGGCCGCCGCCGCGACGGCGCCGGAAGGTGCAGGTTCCGCGTAAGGCGGTCGTTGTAGCGCAGCCCTTGGACTCGGGAGCCACCTGGGTCGGGCCGCGCACCGCCCCATAAGACTTTCGCCAGGCCGTGCGTAGCGCGTACGGAACCGGCGAGCCAGACATCAGCTCCCGTGCGGCGCCCGCGCCCCGGACGGCGGTATCGCGCACATCGCGCGAATCGCGTCGGACCGGAATCAGGCGTGGCGCCCGGGAGCGCGACGGGAGAACCGCCCGCATGCACGAGCCGAACGAATCCGGTAACACCGGAACCCCCGCAAACACGGACGACAACACCGCCCCCGGGGACAAGCTCCCCCCGCGCCGCAGGCGCCGCGCGGCATCCCGCCCCGCAGGACCGCCGGGCGCGCCGAGTGCGGCCGTCCCCGCCGAGGACACCACCCCGGCCGTACCGGCCGCCGCCGAGGAAGAGACCGAGCCCGAGGTCGAGGCCGCGCCGCCGGTGCGTGCCCGTCGTCGTGCGGTCCGTAAGGCGACGGCTCCGGCCGGTGCGCCGCAGGCCGCCGAGGTCGTGGAACCGGTCGTGGAGGCCGCCCCCGCCGAGGAGGAGGCCGAGGAAGAGGCCGAGCCCGAGGTCGAGGCCGCGCCGCCGGTGCGTGCCCGTCGTCGTGCGGTCCGTAAGGCGACGGCTCCGGCCGGTGCGCCGCAGGCCGCCGAGGTCGTGGAGCCCGTCGTGGAGGCCGCCCCCGCCGAGGAGGAGGCCGAGGCCCCCGTCGTCGAGGCACCCCGTGGCCGTCGCCGCGCCACCCGTAAGGCCACCGCTCCCGCGGGTGCCCCGCAGCCGGCCGAGGCCGTCGCACAGGACACCGTCGTGGCGGAGCCGGTGAAGGCCCCTGAGCCCGCCGCCCCCGTGGAGCAGACCGAGCCCGCCGCCGCGCCGCGAGGCCGTGCCCGCAGGCGTGCGTCGGCTCCGGCCGGCACGCCGCAGGCCGCGCAGAGCACGGAGGTCCCGGCTGGGATCGTCGCCGAGCCCGTCTCCGCCGAGCCCGCCCCGGCCGAGGAGATCACCGAGGAGCCCGCCGCCGAGGCCGCTCCCACGTCGCGCCCCCGCCGTCGCGCCTCCCGTAAGGCGAGCGCTCCCGCAGGCTCCCCGCAGCCCGTCGAGGAGGTCGCCGAGGCGGCCGCCGAGAAGGGCGAGAGCCTGCCCGCCGCAGTGGCGGAGGAACTGGCGACCGAGACCGAGCAGGTCGAGGAGGCCGCACCGCGCGGCCGTCAGCGCCGCCGTGCCACCTCGGCCGCGGGCCGCCCCGAGTTCACCACCAAGACCGAGGAGCCGACCCGCAAGGGCCGTCGCGCGACGCGCCCCGCCGTTGCCGTGTTCCAGGCCCCGGTCTTCGCCGAGCCCATGTTCCAGACCCCGGAGACCGCTGCTGTCGCCGCGGCCGCCGCGGGTGCCTCCTCGGAGTACGACGAGGACGACGACTACGAGGAGCAGCAGCCTGCGGAGCGCGCGGTCCGTGCGGACCGCGCCACGCGCAAGGCCGAGGCCAGGCAGACCGCTGAGGCGGCCGCGCCCGCCGAAACCGCCGAGGCCGCGCCTCAGGGCGGTTCGCGCCGTCGCCGCCGCCGTCGTGGCGAGGCCGTCGAGACCGAGCCGGCCTCGACCCCGGTGACGCTTCCGGCCGAGCAGCCGGCCGCAGCTCCGGCAACCGCCGTCTCCGGCTCCGCCTCCGTCGAGGACGACCACGAGGCTGAGCACGAGGCCGACGCCGAGCACGAGGGCGACGAGACGGATGAGTACGGGGACCGTCCCTCGCGCCGCCGTCGCCGTGGTGGCCGCCGTCGCCGTCGTGGCGAGGCCAATGACACGGACGATGCCGAGCAGCAGGACGACACGTCCGCGGACCGCGCCGAGGACGAGCGGCAGGCCCAGGACGACGAGGACGACGAGGACCACGAGTCCTCCGCCGGATCCAGCAGCAGCCGTCGGCGCCGTCGTCGTCGCCGCCGCAGCGGGGAGCCCTCGGGTGAGGAGACGGTCACGGGCGCGGACGACCCGGAGCGCACGGTCGTCAAGGTCCGCGAGCCGCGTGAGCGGCGCAAGGAAGCAGCCGAGCGCGAGCTCGGAACCGGCTTCGACGAGGTCCAGTCCATCAAGGGCTCGACCCGTATGGAGGCCAAGAAGCAGCGCCGCCGCGAGGGGCGTGAGCAGGGCCGCCGCCGTGTGCCGATCATCACCGAGGCGGAGTTCCTGGCCCGCCGCGAGGCCGTCGAGCGCGTCATGGTCGTCCGCCAGAGCGGCGAGCGCACCCAGATCGGCGTCCTCGAGGACAACGTGCTCGTCGAGCACTACGTCAACAAGGAGCAGGCCACCAGCTACGTCGGCAACGTCTACCTGGGCAAGGTGCAGAACGTACTGCCGTCCATGGAGGCCGCCTTCGTCGACATCGGCAAGGGCCGCAACGCCGTCCTGTACGCCGGCGAGGTCAACTTCGAGGCGCTCGGCATGGCCCACGGGCCGCGCCGCATCGAGACCGCGCTCAAGTCCGGCCAGTCCGTCCTCGTCCAGGTGACGAAGGACCCGATCGGCCACAAGGGTGCCCGTCTGACCAGCCAGGTCTCGCTGCCCGGCCGGTACCTGGTCTACGTGCCCGAGGGCTCGATGACCGGCATCAGCCGCAAGCTGCCCGACACCGAGCGCGCCCGGCTCAAGAGCATCCTCAAGAAGATCGTTCCCGAGGACGCGGGCGTCATCGTGCGCACCGCCGCCGAGGGCGCGAGCGAGGACGAGCTGCGCCGTGACGTCGAGCGGCTGCAGGGCCAGTGGGAAGAGATCCAGAAGAAGTCGAAGAACACCAGCAGCTCCAACGCGCCGACGCTGCTCTACGGCGAGCCGGACATGACCGTCCGGGTCGTCCGGGACATCTTCAACGAGGACTTCTCGAAGGTGATCGTCAGCGGTGACGACGCCTGGGAGACCATCCACGGCTATGTCTCGCACGTGGCACCGGACCTGACGGACCGGCTGTCGCGCTGGACCTCCGAGGTCGACGTCTTCGCGACGTACCGCATCGACGAGCAGCTGATGAAGGCGCTGGACCGCAAGGTCTACCTGCCGAGCGGCGGTTCGCTGGTGATCGACAAGACCGAGGCGATGGTCGTCGTCGACGTCAATACCGGCAAGTTCACCGGGCAGGGCGGGAACCTCGAGGAGACCGTCACCAAGAACAACCTGGAGGCGGCCGAGGAGATCGTGCGCCAGCTGCGGCTGCGCGACCTCGGTGGCATCGTCGTCGTCGACTTCATCGACATGGTGCTGGAGTCCAACCGGGACCTGGTGCTGCGGCGCCTGCTGGAGTGCCTGGGCCGTGACCGCACGAAGCACCAGGTCGCCGAGGTCACGTCGCTGGGACTGGTCCAGATGACGCGCAAGCGGGTGGGCCAGGGTCTGCTGGAGTCCTTCTCCGAGACCTGCGTCCACTGCAACGGGCGCGGTGTGATCGTCCACATGGAGCAGCCCACGGCCGTCGGTGGCGGCGGTGGCAAGCGGTCCAAGAAGCGCGGCCGCGGCGGCGCCGGACACGAGCACGAGCACGGCCAGGAGCACGAGCACGCCGAGCAGTCGGCCGAGGCCGAGACCGAGACCGAGGCCGAGGTGGCCGCCGAGGTCGCCGCCCCGGTGGCGCTGCCCGAGCCGGAGTTCGTCGCGGACGAGGAGCTGTACAGCAGCCCGGCCGAGGCCGAGGCGGCGGCGTCGCGCGGCCGTGGCCGGCGACGTGCCACCCGTAAGGTGACGGCTCCGGCCGGTGCCCCTGTCTCTGTGGCCGAGGCCGCTCCGGCGGCCGAGGCGGAGCCGCAGCCCGAGCCCGTGGCCGAGACCCCGGTGGCGCCCGCAGCCCCCGAGGCGGAGGCCGCGGCCCCTGAGGCCGCGACCCCCGAGGCCGCGCTTCCGGCCCGTACGCGGCGCAGGGCGACCCGGAAGGCGACCGCCCCGGCGGGCTCGCCCAAGCAGGCCGACGTGACGCCGCCGGTCCAGCCGACCGAGCCCGCGGCGGAGCCCGTCGCGGTCGAGGACCCGGTCGTCGAGGCCCCCGCGGCCCCGGCGCCCGTCCCCTCGGAGGAGCCTGCGGCACCCGAGGCTCCGGCGGCCGAGGAGGAGTCCGCTCCGGCAGCCCCGCCGCGTGCCCGCCGCAGGGCGACCCGGAAGGCGACCGCCCCGGCGGGATCACCGGCCGGCACCGAGGAGGCAGCGGCCGTCGTGGTCACTGCCGCCGACTCCGACACGCCCGATGCCACCGGCACGGAAGAATCGGAATCGGAAACTCCGGTAAAGAAGACAGCGGCGCGGAAGACCGCGAAGAAGGCGACGGCGAAGAAGACGGCCACAAAGAAGACGGCCGCCAAGACGGTGGCGAAGAAGACCGCCGCGAAGAAGACGACGACGAAGAAGGCAGCGACGAAGAAGACCGTCGCCGCCGAGCAGTCGTCGCCTTCCGTGACGGCTTCGGCTTCTTCCGTCGATGCCGGGCCGACCGCCGACTGAGCATTTCGTAACCGGTTGTTCATCGATCCGTGTCCCGCTCCGAAGCCTTCGGGGCGGGACACGTGCTTTGTTTCAAAACTGATGCCTGAGCCGGTTAACGGGCCTGAAATGGGCTGAGAAATCCCTGATAATGTGACGGCGGTCGCTGCCTGTCAAGTTCCCGCAAGGGAACTACGGTCGGTGACCGACCCGGTTCAGGACCGGCCGGGTCCTGTTTCCTCGGCAGGGCGTCGGCAATCTGCCGGTGGGGTTATGCGCGGCCTCGTGAGACGTCCCGCACCCCGGACCTCTGCCTGTGAAGAGCTCTTGCGGTGTTCAAGGAGGACGTCCATGACGAGCATCAACGAGCAGCCGATTCCTGCTGCCCGCCCGGTCATCGGTGAAGAAGAGATCGAGGCAGCGGTACGCGTGCTGCGTAGCGGCCGTGTCGTACAGGGCCCCGAGGTCGCGGCCTTCGAGGAGGGCTTCTCCGAGCTGGTCGACGGCCGTCACTGCGTCGCCGTCAACTCCGGTACCTCCGCGCTGCACATGCTCCTGCTCGCCCTCGGTATCGGCCCGGGCGACGAGGTGATCGTCCCCTCCTTCTCCTTCGCGGCCTCCGCCAACGCCGTCCGCCTGGTCGGCGCGGACGTGGTCTTCGCCGACATCGAGCCCGGCAACTACGGCCTCGCCCCGGCCGCCGTCGAGGCAGCGGTCACGCCGCGTACCGCCGCCATCATGCCGGTGCACCTCTACGGCCACCCGGCGTCCATGGACAAGCTCATGCCCATCGCGCGGAAGCACAAACTCGCCGTGGTCGAGGACGCCTGCCAGGCGCACGCCGCGGCCCTGAACGGCACTCCCGTCGGCGCGTTCGGCGAAGGAGGAACGTTCAGCTTCTACCCGACGAAGAACATGCACGCGCTCGAGGGCGGCATGGTCACCACGGCCGACGCCGAACTCGCCCGCACCCTGCGCCTCCTGCGCAACCAGGGCATGGAGCAGCGGTACGCCAACGAGATCGTCGGCGCCAACATGCGCATGACCGACGTAGCCGCCGCCATCGGTCGCGTCCAGCTCACCAAGGTCGGCGGATGGACCGAGCAGCGCCGCGCCAACGCCGCGTACCTCGACGCGCACATCACCGCCCCGAACGTGACGACGCCGCCGGTAGCCGAGGGCGCCCGCCACGTCTACCACCAGTACACGATCCGGGTGCAGGGTGACCGCGAGGCCGTGATGGCCAAGCTCACCGAGGCGGGCATCGGCAACGCCGTCTACTACCCGACCCCGATCCACCGGCTGAAGCCCTACTGGGAGCCGGACCAGAAGGCCGGCCGCAGCTGGGACCTGCCGGAGACCGAGCGGGCCGCCGCCGAGGTCGTCTCGCTCCCGGTGCACCCGTCGCTCGGCGAGGGTGACCTCGAACGCATCGCCAACGCAGTGAACGCACTCGGGGAGAGCCTGTGACCGCCGCCGCACTGAAGGCCGGCCTCGTCGGCCTCGGTTCCATGGGACGCCACCACGCCCGGGTCCTCGCCGGACTCGAAGGCGTCGAGCTGGTCGGTGTCGTCGACCCGATGGGCGACAAGAACGGCTGGGCGCAGGGCGCACCCGTCCTGGCGACCGTCGAAGAGCTCATCGCGCTCGGCATCGACTACGCGGTCGTGGCCTGCCCCACCGCCCTGCACGAAGAGGTCGGCCTCCAGCTGGCCGACGCGGGCGTCTGCGCCCTGATCGAGAAGCCGTTGGCCGACACCGTCGAGGGGGCCCGACGCCTCGTCGAGGCGTTCGAGTCACGTGGCCTCGTGGCCGGCGTCGGACACATCGAGCGCTGCAACCCGGCCCTGCGCTCCCTGCGCAGCCGTCTGGAGGCAGGCGAGCTCGGCGACGTCTTCCAGGTCGTCACCCGACGTCAGGGGCCCTTCCCCCACCGCATCGCGGACGTCGGCGTGGTCAAGGACCTGGCCACGCACGACATCGACCTGACGGGCTGGGTGACGGGTCAGACGTACACCTCGATCGCGGCCCACACAGTCTCGAAGTCCGGCCGGCCGCACGAGGACATGGTCTCCGCGGTGGGCCAGCTCTCCGACGGCACCATGGTCAACCACCTGGTCAACTGGCTGAGCCCGCTCAAGGAGCGCTTCACGTCGGTCACCGGTGAGCGCGGCTGCTACATCGCCGACACCCTCACCGCCGACCTCACGTTCCACTCGAACGCCGCGGTGACCACCGAATGGGAGGCGCTGCGCGCGTTCCGCGGTGTCTCCGAGGGCGACATGATCCGCTACGCGATCCCGAAGCGCGAGCCGCTGCTGGTCGAGCACGAGCTCTTCCGGGACGCGGTGCTGGGCGAGTCGGCCGACATCTGCACATTGCGGCAGGGGCTGCGTACCGTCGAGGTGGCGGCGGCGGTTCTCGAGTCCGCCGTGAGCGGTACCACGGTCCGTCTGGACACCGAACATGCGGCGAGCTGAAATCCTGGCAGCTGACTCAGTGCTTCACCGTCAGGCCTGCGGCGTGCTCCGGACGAGTGCGGTTCAGGTGACGGCTCGTTCGTCTTCCACCGGAGGAATTGCAGTATGAAATCCCCTGCCCGCCGACCGCGGCTCGCGGTGATCGTCGCCAATGGCATCACAGGCGACTCGCGGGTCCAGAAGACGGCAGTGGCCGCAGCCCGTGACGGCTGGGACGTGACACTGATCGGCAGGAGTGAGACCAAGCGCGTGCAGCGGTCCAGGATGGGGCCGATCGAGGTGGTTCGCGTCCCCGTGGCGACGGAGTACGTGCGCTCGGTCAAAGCTCGCAGATCTCATCCGCTGCGCGGTGCGCTGACCCAGTTCCGCATCCAGGACCAGACGGCACTCAGCCACTACCGTGCCTCCTACCGTGCGTGGGTGCGTCAGACGTCGGCCGAGACGACCTGGTCGGGCGCACCCCGGCGGGCTTCGTTGAAAGCAGTACTGAGGGCGCGCCGAGCTATCTACAAACTGCGGGTGCGTGCCTTCAAATGGGAACAGCGCCGGGTGCCGAAGGATCCGGAGCCCGTTCGCGACTGGAGGCTGGACTGGCCTCAGCTGGTAGACCTCGATCTGGCGTTCGGCCCGGTGATCGAAGAGCTCAAGCCGGATGTCATTCACGCCAACGACGCCACCATGATCGTGACGGCTGCCCGCAGCGCCGCACGGCTCCGGGCGAGTGGTCACAGGTGCGCCTGGCTCTACGACGCCCACGAGTACATCCGTGGCGTGGAGTGGCCCAATCCGCGGCAGGCGTACGCCCTTCCCGCAGCCGAGGCCGAGTACATCGGGCGGGCCGATGCGGTGGTCACCGTGTCCCCGCAGCTGGCCGAGCTGCTCAAGGACGACCACAAGCTGTCCGAGCTCCCACTGGTGGTGGGGAACTCGCCCGTGCGCGAGGTGATCGGTGCTGGGTCCGTGCGGTCAACCGTCCGCGAGGTCTGCGGGCTCGGACCCGACGTCCCGCTCATGGTGTATTCGGGATGGCTCGGTCCCGAACGTGGCGTGGACGCCGTCATCGACGGCCTTCCTGAGCTGCCTGGTGTCCATCTGGCCCTGGTCTGCAGTCGGGTGACGCCCCTTCTGCAGCAGTTGCTGGAGACGGCCCAGACGCTCGGCGTACGCGACCGTATTCACCTGGTGCCGTATGTCGCGCAGCATGAGGTCGCCGACTACCTGTCGTCGGCGGACATCGGCCTGACCCCCTTCAAGCGGGTGCCCAACTGCGAGGTCTCCCTGCCCACGAAGGTGTCCGAGTACCTTCAAGCGGGCCTCCCGTTGGTCACCAGCGATGTGCGGGTGATCAAGGCGTATGTGGAGGAGAAGGGGCTCGGCGAAGTCTTCACCTGGGACGACCCGCGCACCTTCGCGGTGGCGGCGGCTCTGGCGTTGAAGCGTCGTACCGAACTCGCGGAGGCCATCACCGAGGATGTGCTCAAGGAGCTTTCCTGGGAACAGCAGAGCGCCGGGCTGCTGGAGCTGTACCGCACCCTGTCGAAGAAGACGCCGCCGGTTCCGGTCGACGTGGTGCCGTGGACGGTTCAGGAGACCCCCTGGATCGCGCGCATCGGTTCGAGCAGCGGAAAGTCCGGAGTGCCCGTCTGGACTCCGCTCGGGTCCACCCGGGTCAAGCTGGGTATCGGGCCGGCCAATTACGCGGGCCAGGGAGCCGCTTTCGCGCAGGCGCTGTCGCAGGTCAACCCGGACGTGTCGGTCGAAGTCGTCATGAATCAGCGTGTGGAAACGTTCGACTACCCGGCAGACGTCTACGTGGACGCCGCACGGCTCGGTGAGCTCGACATCCAGGTGCAGCAGGTCAAAAGGATCGTCGGCCGCTACACCCACATGATCGTCGATGCCTTCATGCCGGTCTTCGGCCGACTCAACGGGGACACCATCGCCGGCGACCTGGCCGCGCTGAGCAAGGCACGCATCAAGGTGGCGCTCCTGTCGCACGGGAGTGACATCCGGCACCCGGGGCGGCACCTGGAACGCCATGAGTACTCCCTGTTCCGGGACGCTCCTGACGGAGTTGCCGAGAAGCTGAGTACCAAGGCCGAGATCAACCGGCGCATCGCTGATGAATCCGGTCTGCCGCTCTTCGTCACGACGCCCGACCTGCTGGACGACCTGCCGGCAGCGAAATGGGCACCCTTGGTCGTGGACGTCGCCTCGTGGGCCTGCGAGGGCCCGGTGATGGAGCGCAAGCGGCCCATCGTGCTGCACGCTCCATCCAAGCGCTGGACCAAGGGGACGGACCGGATCATGCCCGTCCTCACCGAACTGCATGACAGTGGTGTGATCGACTTCAGGCTCGTCGAGGACATCCCCTGGGCCGAGATGCGGGCACTGGTCCAGGAGAGCGACCTGGTCCTGGACCAGTTCACCACCGGCAGTTACGGCACTTTCGCGGTCGAAGCGATGGCCGCGGGCAAGCCGGTGATCGGCTACATCAGTGATGCGGTAAGAGCCACGACGAACGGCGAACTGCCCATCGTCAGCGCTACGCCCGCCACTCTGCGCGAGGCCCTGGATTCCTTGATCAGCGATCGTGCAGGCGCCGCAGCCATCGGCCGCGCTTCGGTGGAATTCGCGCATACGTACCACGACGGACGCTGGACCGCGCAGGTATTGAGCGGATTCCTCAAGTGACGCGTCCGGGGGAAAGGTTGTTCATGGAGACGCAGGAATCCGGCATCGAGCAGCCCCACAGGGGCCGGGTCGTCATGCTCGTAGACAACAAGGTCGAAGGTGATTCGCGAGTCCAGAAGGCCGCCGAATCCATGGCCGCGGCGGGCTGGGACGTGACGTTGCTCGGGCTGGTGCGCTCGGGCAGTGGCCGTAGATGGAAGCTCGGCGATGCGGAGGTGCGGCTGCTGCCGCTGAAGACACCGCTGGCGAAGCGGCACGCCGAACGACACCGTTCGCTGCTACGGCGTCCTCTTGCGTACCCGCCCGGCCCGCTCGGGGCGTACCGACGGCAGTGGGCCAAGGCCTGGCGCGCCGACGTCGCGACACGACGTGCCGCACTCCAGGTCGTGCCGCAGGCGGTCGGTACGCCGGCTTTCCGCAGGGCTGAGCGGATGCGTCTCACGATGGCCGGTCCGGCCTCGAAGATAATGCAGCGTTGGATCGAACTGCGGTCCAGGCAGTCCACCGAGGCCCAGAAGGCCGGCCGCAGGCTCCAGGGCCCGATGGACCGGGTCTTCACCGCGACCTGGAAGGCCGCCAAGGGCAAGAGGGCCTGGCGCAGGCTCGAACCTGCCTTGTGGGACTACGAGCTGACCTATGGCAAGGAGATCGATGCGCTCAAGCCCGATCTGATCCATGCCAACGACTTCCGGATGCTGGGTGTCGGGGCTCGTGCCGCGGTCCGCGCCAGGGCCGCGGGCCGACAGGTGAAGCTGGTCTGGGACGCTCACGAGTTTCTGCCCGGAGTCCGTCCGTGGGAGGACAACGCGCACTGGATCCCCGGGAACACGGCTCACGAGAGCGAGTACGCCCCGTTCGCCGACGCGGTGGTGACCGTGTCCGAAGGTCTCGGCGACCTGCTGCGCGAGCGCCATTCTCTGGCCACGCAGCCCACGGTCGTACTCAACGCGCCCGACAGGCCGGTCGACAGGCAGGCCGGGGGCGAGGACGACGTGGTCCCGGACCTTCGCGAGCTGTGTGGCATCGGACCGGATGTCCCGCTGGTGGTCTACAGCGGCTCGCCCGGACCGCAGCGCGGCCTGGGGGACATGGTGGAAGCGCTGCCGCGGCTCGACGGTGTACACATGGCGTTCGTGGTGCCGAATCCGGCTGCGGCCTACATAAAGGGCCTGCTGGCACGGGCTGAGGAGCTGGGGGCAGGGGACCGGCTGCATGCCGTGCCTTACGTACCGCACTGGCAGGTCGTTCGATTCCTGTCCGCGGCGAACGCCGGTTGCATCCCGATCCACCATTGGCCGAACCACGAGATCGCTCTGATCACCAAGTTCTTCGAGTATTCGCACGCCAGGCTGCCGCTGGTCGTGAGCGATGTGAAGACCATGTCCGAGGTGACCCGTTCCACCGGGCAGGGCGAGGTCTGTAAGGCCGAGGACGTTTCCGACCTGGTCCGGGCCATCAAACAGGTGCTCGCGGAACCGGAGCGCTACCGCGCCGCGTACGACAAGCCCGGGCTGTTGGACACGTGGACGTGGGAAGCGCAGGCGGAAGTACTCGACGCGCTCTACTCCAATCTGCTCCCGGACCGCGAGAAGGCGGACAACAGACGATGACGACGGCTCCTGATGTCAGTGTGGTTGTCGCTGTTTACAACACGATGCCCTACCTGACGGAATGTCTGAACTCCCTCGTCGGGCAGAGCATCGGCCGCCAGCGGCTCGAGGTGGTCGCGGTCGACGATGGGTCCACGGACGAGAGCAGTGCCGAGCTCGACCGTTTCGCCGAGCGCTACCCCGGTACGGTCAAGGTCATTCATCAGGCCAACTCCGGTGGCCCCGCCGCGCCCAGCAACAGGGCGCTGGAGATCGCCACCGGCCGGTACGTCTACTTCATAGGGTCCGACGACTACCTCGGCGAGGAAGCGCTCGAGCGCATGGTCGGCTACGCGGACGAGCACGGCTCCGACGTGGTCATCGGCAGGATGGTCGGAACCAACGGCCGGTACGTCCATCAGAAGCTGTACACGAAGAACGACCCCGACATCAGCCTCTTCCACTCCAGCCTGCCCTTCACGCTGGCGAACACCAAGCTCTTCCGCCGCGAGCTGGTCGAGAAGCACGGGCTGCGTTTCCCGGAGGACCTGCCCGTCGGCAGCGATCAGCCGTTCACCATCGAGGCGTGTGTCCGGGCCCGGAAGATCTCCGTCCTCTCGGATTACACCTTCTACTACGCGGTGAAGCGCGGCGACGCCAGCAACATCACGTACCGGGCCAATCACCTGGCCCGGCTGCGCTGCACGGCCGCGATCATGAAGCACGCCGCCGCGTTGGTGCCGGCGGGGCCCGACCGTGACGCGCTCTTCAAGAGGCACTTCACCTGGGAGCTCGCCAAACTGGTCCAGGACGACTTCCTCGCGCTGGACACCGCTACCCGGCAGGAGGTCTGCGAGGGCCTCGCCGCCCTCGCGGACGAGTACCTCACCGACGGGCTCAGGGACTCCCTGGACGTCAAGCGGCGGGTGCGGATCTGCCTCGCGCAGGCGGGTGCGGTGGACGAGCTGGTCCGCGCACTCACCGAAGAGGCGGAGCACGGGGCGCCGCCCTTCCACCTCGAGGACGGCCGGGCCTTCGCGATGTACCCCGGCTTCCGTGACGGTGCCGTCGGGCTTCCCGACCGGGTGTACGAACTGGTCGGCGAAGCGGTCCCCGGGCGACTGGCCCAAGGAACGGAGCTCGTCGCCGCCGAATGGGACCAGGCCGGCGACGAACTGTTTCTCGTGCTGACGGCCCGGACCGGCGTCCTCGGCGACACCGGCTCCCTGACCGTGCGCCTGGCCAAGGGGGCCATGCCCAAGAGCGCGGACAAGCCCGGCGCGCGCCGGCTTCCGGCCGACCAGGAAATGGGCTCCCCTGAAGGAGAGTTCAGTCGCGAGGTCACCGATGACGGCCGGGCGACGACCGTACGCGCCCGGATTCCCGTACGCGCGGTGAAGTCGAAGCTGGGTCTGCGTGTGTACGTGGACGTGGCCGGCTCGACGTACGAGATCCCGGTGAGGACCGACGGCAAGCCGCTGCCCCTGGCGCGCCGCTGGCGACAGGCCGTCCCGTACAGGGTGTCGGCGAACCAGAACCCCAAGGGCCGTCTCGTGATCACGACGGCGCCCCTGTGGGAGATCAAACCCGGTGCGGGCAAGCGGCTGCGCCACATGCTGTCCAGGCTGAAGAGGAAAGTAACCCGATGAACATCTGTGTAGTCGCGCTCGGCAAGATCGGCCTTCCGCTCGCCGTGCAGTTCGCCGCCAAGGGCCACACGGTCGTGGGCGCGGACGTCAACGAGAAGGTCGTCGAACTGGTCAACGCGGCCACCGAGCCGTTCCCCGGCGAGCACGACCTGGACGTCAAGCTCAAGGAGACCGTGGGCGCGGGGCTGCTCTCCGCGACGACGGACACCACGGCCGCAGTCGCCGCGTCCGACGCCGTCGTGGTCGTCGTCCCGCTGTTCGTGGACGCCGAGGGCACCCCGGACTTCGGCTGGATGGACTCCGCGACGAAGGCGATCGCCGCGGGCCTCAAGCCGGGCACCCTCGTCAGCTACGAGACCACACTGCCCGTCGGCACCACCCGCACCCGCTGGGCGCCCATGCTCGCCGAGGGCTCCGGCCTGACCCCCGGTGTGGACTTCCACCTCGTCTTCTCCCCGGAGCGCGTGCTGACCGGCCGTGTCTTCGCCGACCTGCGCCGCTACCCCAAGCTCGTGGGCGGCATCGACGAGGCGTCCTCGCAGCGCGGTGTGGAGTTCTACGAGGCCGTGCTCGACTTCGACGACCGTGAGGACCTGCCGCGCCCGAACGGCGTCTGGGACCTCGGCACGGCGGAGGCCTCCGAGCTCGCCAAGCTCGCCGAGACCACCTACCGCGACGTCAACATCGGTCTGGCCAACCAGTTCGCCCGGTTCGCCGACAAGAACGACATCGACGTCAAGAAGGTCATCGAGGCCTGCAACAGCCAGCCCTACAGCCACATCCACCAGCCGGGCATCGCCGTGGGCGGCCACTGCATCCCGATCTACCCGCGGATGTACCTGTGGAACGACCCGGAGGCCACCGTCGTGCGCTCGGCCCGCGAGGCCAACGCCGCGATGCCCGAGTACGCCGTCGACCTGCTGGCCGCCGCCTACGGCGACTTGGACGGCGTCGGGGTCCTCGTGCTGGGCGCCGCCTACCGCGGTGGCGTCAAGGAGACCGCGTTCTCCGGTGTCTTCGGCGTCGTCGAGGCGCTGAAGGCGCGCGGCGCGGTGCCGTTCGTCTCGGACCCCATGTACACCCCCGAAGAGCTGACCGCGCACGGCCTCGTGCCGCACGAGGCCCAGACGGTCACCGCCGCGATCCTCCAGGCCGACCACGCGGAGTACCGCGAGCTGGCCGCCGCCGACCTGCCGGACGTCCGCGTCCTGGTCGACGGCCGTCGTACGACGGACCCGGCCAACTGGGCCGGTGTCCGCCGTGTCGTCATCGGCGGCTGAGCAGTCCGTACCAAGGAGTGAGGCCCCGACCCGGCGTGCTGGGTCGGGGCCTCACCCGTGTGCTGGGTCGGGTCGGGGCCGTCAGGCTGTTGAACGCTCCACGCGGTCCCTGTCCCCTGCCTGGCGGGCTTCCTGTTGCAGCCGGGTGCGGAGCCAGCGCTGCGACGGGCGCTCCACCAACCTGTGCAACAGCCAGGCCGCAAGCAGAATGGCCGCTGTGGCCACGAGGAGAGTGGGCCAGACGCCGAGAGGGCCGTGCAAGTTCCTGATCAATGCCCAGCCGAGCTCTTCGTGCAGCAGATAGAGGGGGTAGACGAGCGCTCCCAGCGTGGCGAATCCGGTCCAGCGGATCCGGTCCAGCTTGCGCAGCGCGACGGCCAGAACGAGTAGGTAGAAGGCGGTCACCAGCGCCAGAGCGACGTAGGGGTGCCGGTCCATTCCCCGGTCGTGGCGCAGACCGTCGGCATGCTGGACCAGGTCGCTCTGCATGACCAGCCAGCTCGCCGCCAGCAGGCCCCAGAGCTTGAGATCCGCGCCGAATCGGTACATCAGGTACATCGCGATGCCACCGACGAACAGTGCCGTGTTGAGCGGCTGAGCGAAGATGCCGAGGATCGGGACCTGATTGTCCTTCTGCTGGATCAGAACGCTTGCCAGCAGCCACAGCCAACAGAACACGCTGACCCGGCGGTAGTCGAGGCCCTTCCAGATCACCAGGAGAAAGATCAGGTAGAAGGTGAGTTCTGCCCACAGCGTCCAGTACGCACCGACCAGGTGCTGAGCGGAGAGGGGTACCTGAAGCATGGTGAGGTTCGTGAGCGATTCACTGATGCTGGGACCGGTACGCGAACCGTCCGGCAGCACACGCCACACCACGAACGCGACGCCCGCCGAAAACCAGTAGGCGGGGAACAGCCGCAGGAACCGGGCCCGGACGAACTGCCCCGGAGTGCGGTCCCAGGCGGACAGACAGATCACGAAGCCGCTGATCAGGAAGAAGAGCTGGACGCCGTAGGATCCGTAGGAGGTCACCGGAAAGAGCCACGGGAACAACTCCTTCGGGTTCACGCCCCAGTTGGCGTCGGTCGCCGCATCCACGCCGGTGAAGTGGAAGGCGAGAACGGCGAACGCGGCGACGACCCGCAGCGCGTCCAAGGCGTGCAACCGCGAAGAGATGGTCCTGGCCGAGCTCGACTCCGGCGCAGGTGTGGCGTCGGCAGAGGGGCTGGCTACTCGGGCCTCGGGCTGGGACATTTTCGCCTCGTCGGGCTCGGCCAGGCTCTGGTAGTGGTGCTGTGCCCGGTCATACTAAGGGCTTGAGAGGCGTTTATGACCAGGTCGGGCAGCTGACACCGATCGGCGGGGTCGACTGCCACTACTGGGTGTTCTTCCTCTCGGGCCCAGGGCGAGCATGGCTCGGCATGTTCGGTACGGCAGCCGCGACCGGGCCCGTCTCCGGAGGAAGAGTCCGCGAGGCGCGGCGGGCGCCGCCAGGCCCCGCGCGGCGCAGCAGGCGTTCCAGCGGGTGTTCCACCCAGTGGTAGGCGGCAGCTGCCAGGACAAGGCTGATGGCCAGGGTCAACAGCCAGATCCTCACGGTCTCGACCTGTGTGGTGGGCCGGCCCAGCCAGGCGACCAGCGCTCTGATCACGATCTCGTGGAAGAGATACCACGCGAAGGACCAGTGCCCGAGGCGGATCGACCAGGCGCCCGAGAACCCGGTCCGGCGCCCTTCCAGGTCGGCCGTGGCGGCTGCCGCGACCAGCAGCACGAAGAGTGGGGCCGAGAGAAGCTGCGAGGCGCTGTACGGGCTGTACCAGAGGTTGTCGGGGACTGCCCGTGACCAGGGCACCAGCGCGAGATGTCCGGCCACGACCAGACCGATCGCGACGGGAAGACCGACAGGAGGCCGCCACCCGCGCTTCACCGCCAGGCCGGCCACGACGCCCAGGACGAACTGCAGGGTGCGGGACGGCGGGAAGTAGTCGAGGGCCCAGTAACGCACGGCCGGTTCCGTGAACAGCGATCCCGAGACCCAGATGCCCACGGGGACGGCGCACAGGGCGATCGCGCACCATGTCCGCCCTCGGGACGAGCGCAGCAGGGGCAGCGTCAGCAGGAGCGGGAAGAGCAGGTAGAACCAGGCTTCGTCGCTGAGTGACCAGGCGGCGGGATTCCCGCCCGCGCGGTACTCACGCCCCGGGATCCACGAGTTGACGAGCCCCAGGGTCGCGACCACTCCCTTGAGGGAGATGTCCGTGCCCAGCACACGCCACACCGCCACGGAGGCGATGACGGAAGCGGCCATCAGCGGCCAGATCCGTGCGAAGCGCCGCCAGAGGAAGACCGTCGCGGGCACGGTCTTCCCGTCGTACGTCCAGGCCAGCACGAAGCCGGAGAGCACGAAGAAGAAGGTCACCCCGGTGCGCCCGTACCAGGTGGCGTCGCTGATCCAGGGGAGTTGCCCCGTCTGCCGTGACAGGTGGTACAGGACGACGACAAGAGCAGCCCAGAAGCGCAGACCTGTGAGTGAGGCAAGCCGGTCGCGCGTGTCCGGACCGGCTATCCGGGTGGCCGGCATGAAGGTCACCAATCTCTGGACGGGAGGAGCGGCCCTTCCCGGGCGCTGTTCCTCGGGGGAAGGACCGGACGTCGTACGGCCTCAGACCACGCGCTCGGTGAGGGCGCCGTCCTTCTCGTCGTGCAGTACACCCGTCTGCGGGCACTCCCAGACACCCGGCTCGTCCGTCCGCTCCACGAGCTTGACGCCGCTGCGGCCCACCCAGCCGACCCGGCGGGCCGGTACGCCCACGACCAGCCCGAAGTCGGGGACGTCCTTGGTCACGACCGCGCCTGCGGCGACCATGGCCCAGCGCCCGATGCGCACGGGAGCGACACATACGGACCGCGCGCCGAGGGAGGCGCCCTCGGCGACCTTCACGCCCACGGCCTCCCAGTCCCCACCCCGCTTCTGCTTGCCCTCGGGGTCGACGGACCGCGGGTTGTGGTCGTTGGTGAGGACCACGGCGGGGCCCACGAACACACCGTCGCCGAGCTCGGCCGGCTCGTAGACCAGCGCGTAGTTCTGGATCTTGACGTTGTCGCCGATCTGTACTCCGGTGCCCACGTAGGCACCGCGGCCCACCACGCAGCCCTCGCCGAGCTTGGCGCCCTCACGGATCTGGGCGAGCTCCCAGACGCTGCTGCCGTCACCGATCTGGGCACTTTCGTCGACCTGGGCGGTGGGCTGGACTCTGTAGTTCACGGGGCTGCGCCTTTCGGGGTGTGGATGTGTGGGAGAGCTCAGAGCTTACGATCTCAGCGGAGGAGACCTTGCTGGCGGCCCATCACCCCAGCGACGGCAGCCCGATACGGCTGTTCCGCTCGTGTACGCGGAGGGACGACGTGAGAAGCGTGCAGGACCAGGCAGAGGCGCAGTCATGTCCCCGGAGCGTCCGTGCGGGCACCGAGTGCGTGCGTGCCTCCGGTGGCAACACGGCAGCGGGTTCGTTCGCACACCCGTCCCCGCCAAGTGGCGAGCGCGCGGGTCGCCAAGCTCCAGGAGAGTACCGGCAGTGCCGCAGAAAGTGTCCCCCGTCGCGAGGACCAGTACACACTCTCGCATCATCGGCCGAAAACCCGAGCTCGCCAGGTGCGAGGGCTTCCGGCCGGCACACCGAGCTGACACCGCGATGGTGGGACGCCCTCAGCGGAAGGTGTTGAAGGCTATGCCGTTGGTCAGGGAAGTGATGCCGCTCTGGACTCCGTCGATCTTGACGGTCTGGCCGGATACGTGTTTCACGTATATGCGCAGGATGAACGTGCGCGTACCGCAGGCGGAGTCGATCGGGAGACCGGCCAGGGAGGAGTAGCCGACGGCGTGGTGGGCGTCGTCGGTGATCGTCCGGCGGGCGGTGGTGCTGTGGGTGCGGCAGGTATGGCCGGTCGCGTCGAGTTGGATGAACTCGAAGCGGGTGTCCACGACCGCGTTCTTCCCGCGCGGGTAGAGCTGCATGGCTTCGGCGCAGGAAGCCGTCGCCTGGTAGCACGTGGTGAGTTCCAAGTTGGCCTGGGCCGAGACACCGACCGCGTCCGGGTGCGCCTGCCACTTGTGGACCGGGGTCCCGCCGTCGTAGAACACCCATGCGTCACGGCGAGCGGCGCCGTCACCGACGTAGGTGCAGGCACCAGCACTGTCGGCGCTTTCGCAGGCGGGGTTCTGCCACCAGCGTGCACCGGTCTGGTCGGTGTTGTCCGTCTCCAGCCACGTTCTGTCGGCGACCGCCGTCAGGTGGTAACTGCCCGGCAAGGACGAGTAGGCCGTTCCCTGGAGCACGCAGGTGTAGGTGCCAGCGGTGGGAGCGGTGAACAGCAGGTCCGCATAGAGCGGAAGGTGGCCCGGAGTCGCGTAGGTGGTGGTGTCGCTGCCTTCATGGTTACGGGCCGAAGCTGCGACCACGGACACGGTGGACCCTGACGCGCTCAGGCAGCGGATGCGCTGGGTGAGACCGACGATGCCGGTCGTGGTGCTCGTGGCCTCCAGCCGCCCACGCACATGCCTCTTCTCCCCGGCGCCCAGGGTCATTGTCCGTCGCACCAGATCAACCGTCACTCCCCGGGGAATCGTGGTGTCCACTGCCAACACCTGGCGGGTGACACCTCCAGCACCGGCCGCAACCATGTCAGCCGCTTGGGCTGGAGCGGACCATAGTGCTGCCAGCGCCATCCCCAGCCCTGCTACGAACGACCTGCGGAAAGCCCTGACTGTCATGGTGCGCATGAAGTGGTCCCCAATCCATTCTGTTCACTGACCTGCGGCAGGTGGCCACCCGTTTGACCTCGCGCTTGCGTGAGGCTGGCCCGACAGGTGGTCAGGTAAGCAACAAGCGCCTCTGGCCAGCAAGAATGAGGATTGTCGAGGTCCTTGTTCCTGCCGTCGGCGGAGGCACTTCCCAGGTGAAGAAGCGTGTCGGGCCATAGCCGGTCGGCATGACGATCACCGAGCAGATCCACCAGGCCGTCATCGAGGCTCCGCCCGCCGCTCGGACGGCGGCCCTCGATCGAACCGAAGGGTGAGATCCGGGACCGCGCCTGGGTCGCCGAACTCGACGGCGACGTTCTCAGAGGCTGGCCGAAGGGAATGCGGCTGATCGTCCGCAAGGAACGGCCGCACCCGAACCCGAAGCACCCCACCGGAGCCGTGGAACCCGGCGACCACCCGACGCGACAGCCGGTCCATCAACATCCCCACCATCAGTACGAATAACCGAAACGACCTGCCGAAAAAGCTGCTGGACCGCCACGGAAGATCGAGGTCAACGCTGTTCGTCTGTAACTGCTCCGTGCGTGCGCGCTGGCCGTGTTCAGGATGAAGTGGGAGCACGCTCATCGGAAAGTTCGAATGTTCCGACCTGGGTCGTACGTCGGTCATGAGTGTCCTGAGTTGTGGAGTGAATTACTCCTTGCGCCTCGGATAGTCATGGGTTGCACCCGGATCAGAAATAAGGGAATTGGCGTACTGTGTTCCTGTGGAGGCATGGGAAAGGAATCATTAACTGGATGGCAGCGAGTCGGACTGCTCGGGCTGCCCTTCTGTATACCTCTGGGATTTGGGGTGCCGCTACATCGCGTACCGATATGGTCGGCGGCTGGGCGGCTCCCGGTCCGTCACGGCCGGGAGCAAGGGAATTCGGACTGCTTGGCTGATGCTTGGGGGTCGGCCGAGTGGTGCACTCGATGCGGTTGGTCACCCGGCCATTTCCGGCCGTGGGGCTTGTTGTCTCAAGCAGGTCCTGAGGTACGGACATTCTCGGCGGTCGCTGTGAGCGTGCGCCTGAGGAGCTCGATTGCGGTGCCTCGCGGTGTTCGGGCGCCGTGTTTCAGGCGGACCCTGGTCACGCCGCCGCGCGGACCTCGGGTTCTCCTCGGGTGTAGCGAAGGCGTGGGCCCCGAGCGCCTTGTGGTGCGGCGCTCGGGACCTGGCCGGGCTCAACGGTTCAAGTGCCCCAGGCCCTTCCGGTGAGCCGTCCTGGTCAGGGAGTCGCGTTGCCCAGGCAGACCTTGTCGTACTGGCCGCCTCCGACAGGAGTGCCGATATCGCTGCTGAAGCCGCCCGCGGGCAGTGTGCGAACCGCGGTGTAGCCGCTGCCGCTGTTCTTCTTCCAGACCTTGGCGGTGACGGATGAATTGCTTACGTAGGACTCGATGGAACCGAATACCACGGTGTTCCAAGGGGTGAAACAGGCGTTGGTGCTGGCGCTGGTGATCCTGTCCCCACTGAAATTGGTTCCGTCGTAGATGCACAATCTAGCCGCCGGGCAGTCTCCGACCGCCGCAGCGGGCGTCGCCGTGATGAGCATTCCGCCGCCGGCGATGCCGAGCGCCGCAAGGATGGCTGCGGACTTCTTCTTCCACTCCATGGAATTCCCTCTCCAATTAACGGCTTGCCGACTCCGATGGGGCTCGGGTCTCCATCGAACGTCAACAACTCCTGGCGCTATCGCCAGGACTTCTGCCGCCGATGACTCTCTCCCAGAGGTGATCGGTTGCGCCAGCCGCACATGGGGACATGGCTTAAAGGTGACCTATGCATGACCGGAAGGAAGGGCTTTCTATGGCGCGGTGGAGCCCGAAAGCCTTAAACGCATTTACCGTTCAAGCTTCGTGACGAAACTCGGCCAATTCCTCGGTGGCACAGGCCTGCTGCTCTCGGTGAACCCAGAGGTCCGTTCAGGCCGCGTGGCGAGATCGATCCGGTGTGGCGTTGCGAGCCCGCGTGTGCGTGGCGGGCGCGTTCCCGCACCTCGCCCGGTGAGGGGGTGGTGGCGCTACTGAGGCGTGGCGTGGCCCCGGTTTGACCCCCCGCACCCCGCCCCGTAATCTTGACCCTCGGCGTGTTTCTGTGCGCCTACCCCCTGAGCACATCCCTCCCGGTGATCCGTCCCCGGGGGAGGCCGCTCATCCTTCCGGACCGTCGTGGGCCTCGGCCCGCGCGGGCGGCTGGCATCAGGGGATCCGTTCCGAGTGAGAGAGAGATCCGCGTGTACGCCATCGTGCGCAGCGGTGGTCGCCAGCACAAGGTTGCTGTCGGCGACATCGTTGAGGTTGACAAGATTCCCACCGCCAAGGTTGGCGACACGGTCGAGCTCTCGACCCTGCTCGTTGTCGACGGCGACGCCGTGACCAGCGACCCCTGGGTCCTGGACGGCATCAAGGTCCAGGCCGAGATCGTGGACCACCACAAGGGCGCGAAGATCGACATCCTTCGCTACAAGAACAAGACGGGTTACCGCCGTCGCCAGGGTCACCGCCAGCAGTACACGGCGATCAAGGTCACCGGTATCCCCGCGGCTGCGAAGTAAGGGACTGAGGAGACATGGCACATAAGAAGGGCGCATCGTCCACTCGGAACGGGCGCGATTCCAATGCTCAGCGGCTCGGCGTGAAGCGCTTCGGTGGTCAGGCCGTCAACGCCGGTGAGATCCTGGTCCGCCAGCGCGGTACCCACTTCCACCCGGGCACGGGCGTCGGCCGTGGCGGCGACGACACGCTGTTCGCGCTGACCGCCGGTGCGGTGGAGTTCGGTACGCACCGTGGCCGCAAGGTCGTGAACATCGTTCCCGTCGCTGCCTGAGTCAGGCAACGCACGGCTGGACGACACAGCACCTTCCGAGGGCGGATCTCAGCTTTCCTGGTAATCGGGGAAGCGGGTCCGCCCTCGGCGCGTTACGTCAAGAGACGTCAGAGACATTCCCGTATTTTTCCGTAGTACCTGGAGGCACCACCATGACCACCTTCGTGGACCGCGTCGAGCTGCATGCCGCCGCGGGTAACGGAGGCCACGGCGTGGCCTCCGTGCACCGTGAGAAGTTCAAGCCGCTGGGTGGCCCCGACGGGGGCAACGGCGGACGCGGCGGCGATGTGATCCTCGTCGTCGAGCAGGCCGTCACCACACTGCTGGACTACCACCACCACCCCCACCGCAAGGCCACGAACGGCCAGCCCGGCGCCGGTGACAACCGTTCCGGCAAGGACGGCCAGGACCTCGTGCTGCCCGTCCCGGACGGCACCGTCGTCCTCGACAAGGCCGGGAACGTCCTCGCCGACCTGGTGGGGCAGGGCACCACCTTCGTCGCCGGCCAGGGCGGCCGCGGCGGCCTCGGCAACGCCGCGCTGGCCTCCGCACGCCGCAAGGCGCCCGGCTTCGCGCTGCTCGGCGAGCCGGGGGAGAGCCGGGACATCGTCCTGGAGCTCAAGACCGTCGCCGACGTCGCGCTCGTGGGTTACCCGAGCGCGGGGAAGTCCTCGCTGATCTCGGTGCTCTCCGCGGCCAAGCCGAAGATCGCGGACTACCCGTTCACGACCCTCGTGCCCAACCTGGGCGTCGTCACCGCCGGTTCGACCGTCTACACCATCGCCGACGTCCCCGGTCTCATCCCCGGCGCCAGCCAGGGCAAGGGCCTCGGCCTGGAGTTCCTGCGGCACGTCGAGCGCTGCTCCGTCCTCGTGCACGTCCTGGACACCGCGACACTGGAGTCGGACCGCGACCCCGTCTCCGACCTCGACATGATCGAGGAGGAGCTGCGGCTGTACGGCGGCCTCGAGAACCGCCCGCGCATCGTCGCCCTCAACAAGGTCGACATCCCGGACGGCCAGGACCTCGCCGACATGATCCGCCCCGACCTGGAGGCACGCGGCTACCGCGTCTTCGAGGTCTCGGCCATCGCGCACAAGGGCCTCAACGAGCTCTCGTACGCCCTCGGCGGGATCATCGCCGAGGCGCGCGCCAGCAAGCCGAAGGAGGAGTCGACCCGGGTCGTCATCCGCCCCAAGGCTGTCGACGACGCCGGCTTCACGGTGACCGTGGAGGACGACGGCATCTACCGCGTGCGCGGCGAGAAGCCCGAGCGCTGGATCCGCCAGACCGACTTCAACAACGACGAGGCCGTCGGCTACCTCGCCGACCGGCTCAACCGGCTCGGTGTCGAGGACGCGCTCCGCAAGGCGGGTGCCCGGGCCGGCGACGGCGTGGCCATCGGCGCCGAGGACAACGCGGTCGTCTTCGACTGGGAGCCGAGCATGGCCGCCGGTGCGGAGATGCTGGGCCGCCGTGGCGAGGACCACCGCCTGGAGGCACCGCGCCCCGCCGCGACGCGCCGCCGCGAGCGCGAGTCCGAGAAGGATGTCGCCCAGCGCGAGTACGACGAGTTCGACCCCTTCTAACCGTCCGCGCCGGGTGCCCCGCGATGTGGGGGCACCCGGGCACGGTCCGGCTTCGAACGGGATTCACAGAGAACTGCCAGGTAGGGGGCGGTTTCGCGACCGGGGATGTGTGGATTAGGTAACACGTCTGTGGATTCCGTCACTCCGCTGCGGGTGTCCCAGAGGCTGATCTGCCTGGCCAGGCGGTGAACTGCGGGTTTCCCAGAGGCGAGCACCGGTAAACGTCCACCTTGCGAGACGGTCACGGAGAGTGCGACCATCACACTGTTCCCCCCTGTCATCGCAAGGTAGGTCGTCTGTGTCTGTGCCGCATGAAGCCAAGCCCCGGACCACAGCGGTCGTGCTCGCCGGTGGGACCGGTCAGCGTGTGGGACTGTCGATCCCCAAGCAGCTGCTGAAGATCGCCGGTAAGGCAGTCATCGAGCACACGCTGACCATCTTCGAGAACGCCGAGGACATCGACGATGTCATCGTGCTGATGGCGCCGGGCTTCGTGCCCGACGTCGAGAAGATCGTCGCCAAGGCCGGACTGACCAAGGTCATCAAGATCATCGAGGGTGGAAACACCCGGAACGAGACCACCGAGCGGGCCATCGCGGCCCTCGGTGAAGGGCTTGCCGAGGGCGAGGACCGTAACGTCCTCTTCCACGACGCGGTCCGTCCGCTTCTGTCACAGCGGGTGATCAAGGACTGCGTCGACGCCCTCGGCCGGTACCAGGCAGTGGACGTGGCCATCCCCTCCGCCGACACGATCATCGTGACCCGTACCCACGGCGAGGACGGCGAATTCATCACCGAGGTCCCTGACCGGTCCCGGCTCCGCCGCGGCCAGACCCCGCAGGCCTTCAAGCTGTCCACGATCCGCAAGGCGTACGAGGTCGCGGCCGGCGACCCGAACTTCCAGGCCACCGACGACTGCTCGGTCGTCCTGCGGTACCTCCCCGACGTGCCGATCTACGTGGTCGCGGGCGACGAGTACAACATGAAGGTGACCCAGCCGGTCGACGTCTTCATCACCGACAAGCTCTTCCAGCTGGCCTCCACGGCGGCCCCGCGCCAGGCCGACGAGGCCGCCTACCGCGACCTGCTGTCGGGCAAGACCCTGGTCGTCTTCGGCGGTTCGTACGGCATCGGTGCCGACATCGCCACGCTGGCCGAGCAGTACGGCGCCAGCGTGTACGCGCTGGGCCGCTCCACCACCGGCACGCACGTCGAGAACCCGGAGCACATCGACGAGGCGCTGTCCAAGGCGTACGCCGAGACCGGCCGCATCGACTACGTGATCAACACCGCGGGCGTGCTGCGCATCGGCAAGCTGGCGGAGACGGACACCGCGACCATCCAGGAAGCGCTGAACGTCAACTACCTGGCTCCCGTGCAGATCGCCCGCGCCTCGTACAAGTACCTCGCGGAGACCCAGGGACAGCTGCTGCTGTACACCTCCAGCAGCTACACCCGGGGCCGCGCCGAGTACAGCCTCTACTCCTCCACCAAGGCCGCGATGGTGAACCTCACGCAGGCGCTGGCCGACGAGTGGGCGGGCGAGGGTGTCAGGGTGAACTGTGTGAACCCTGAGCGCACCGCGACGCCCATGCGGACCAAGGCGTTCGGCCAGGAACCGGAGGGCTCGCTGCTCTCCTCCGAGGCCGTGGCGCGCACCTCGCTGGACGTCCTCCTGTCCGCGATGACGGGCCACGTCATCGACGTACGGCAGCAGGACCCGACCCGTGATGTCACCGAGGCCTCCGGATTCGAGCAGGCGCTGGCCTCGGTTCTGGACCGTCAAGAAGATGTGTAATAATTCTTGACAAATGTACTTATTCGGGCCTCTGGATTCGCCTTTACGGCAAATCCAGAGGCCCGAGTGCGTGAAGCCGCATCTTCACATTTCCCTCTATACGTGAAACAACCGGCACCCCCTGGAGCAGGTTCTTCGTGATTTCGACAGCCATTCGCCTGGCCCGTGTGGGCAGTCGGGCAGAACTGTTGGCAGCGATACTGATGATGCTGGGCTACCCCTGCGTCATGGTCGCCGCTCTTCTTCCCGACATCTGGTTCTTCGCGGCGGCCACGGCTGTCACGTACCTCGCGGACTGGTATCTGCACCAGCGCGGTAGTTATCTGATCAACCGGCTCGGCAAGGTGCGGGCCGGGCTGCCCATCCGCTTCCTCCTCCGCCAGCTGATGATCATCCTGCTGCTGGCCCGGCTGGACCTCGCCGAGGAGCCGCTCTTCTACGCGGCCGTCGCCTGCTTCCTCCTCTTCTACGGCCTGCAGGCCCCGCACGGCGCGCTGACCACGCTGATCCGGCTGCGCCGCAGCCTGCCGATCGTCACCCGCAACGTCGACCTGCACGCCGTCCGCATCCCCGACGCCCCGCCGCGCGCGCTGCTGCACCGCGCCAGCGAGAAGATGCTGCACCTCGACCTGCCCGCGGTCGCAGGCGTCCTGATCGCCGCCGGTACGGGCGAGGACTTCATCGGGTACATCGGTGCCGCCGTGACGCTGGCGCTGGCCGTCGGCTACAACGCGCTGCTCGTCCCGTATCTGCGCCGGAGCCGGCGGGCGCCGTCGGCCCCTGCGGTGCTGAAGGCCCTGGACACCTGGCTGGGCGAGTACCAGCCGACCGTCGTGCTCTACTTCTCCGGCTCCAGCGAGTCCGCCTACCAGGGCAACATGTGGCTCGACACCATGGCCGCCGTCGAGGGACGCCCGCTGATCGTGATGCGCGAGCGCAACCTGGTCCCGCAGCTCGCGGACACCTCCGTGCCCGTGGTCTGCGTGCCCGGCGGCACCCACCTGATGAACCTGGACCTGTCGACCGTCCGTGTCTGCCTGTATCCGGCCAACGTCGGCAAGAACATCCACATGCTGCGTGTGCCGACGATGAAGCACGTGTTCATCGGTCACGGGGACAGCGACAAGCTGGCCAGCGTCAACCCGTACTCCAAGGTGTACGACGAGGTGTGGACCGCCGGCCGCGCCGGCCGTGACCGGTACGCCCTGGCCGACGTCGGCATCCGCGACGAGGACATCGTGGAGGTCGGGCGGCCGCAGCTGGCGCCGATCGAGAGCTGGACCGGCACCACGAAGAACCCGATCCCGACCGTGCTGTACGCCCCCACCTGGGAGGGCTGGGACGACAACCCCGGTAACACCTCACTGCTGCTGGCCGGCGAGAACATCGTCCGCCGACTGCTGAACGCGGACAGCCCGGTCCGGGTCATCTACAAGCCGCACCCCTTCACCGGCATCCGCAGCGCCAAGGCCAAGGCCGTCAACGCGCGGATCAAGGCCATGGTCGCCCGGTCCACGCAGGACCGGGCCGCCGACCCGCGCTGGGCGAAGGAGGCCTCGGCCGCTGCCGAGGGGCAGCGTGCGGCCAAGGCCGAACTGGCGCGCGTCGAAGCCCGTCTGGCCGAGCTGGCGAAGCCGGGCCGGGCCGGGGGCGACGAGTCGGAGGAGTCGCGGGTCGCCCTCGCCGACCCGGCCCGTCAGGCGGAGATCGCCACCCTGAGGGCCGAGTGGAACGACGCCTACTGGCGCTCCTTCGGCTGGTGGGAGCACAAGACGGTGACCGGCTCGCAGCCGAAGCTGTACGACTGCTTCAACCAGTCCGACGCCATGGTCTCGGACATCTCCAGCGTGGTGTCCGACTTCATCGCGAGCGGCAAGCCCTACGCGGTCACGGACTCGGCGGAGCTCGGCGCGGAGGAGTTCAAGCGCCAGAACACCGCTGTGCGGGCGGCCGTCATCCTCTCCAACGACGCGGAGAAGATCGACGAGCTGCTGCGTGCCGTCGCGGATCCGGCGGCGGACCCGCTGGCCGAAGCCCGCCACGAGCTGAAGACCTATCTGCTGGGGCCGGACGAGCCGACCTCCATGGAGCAGTTCAACGCCGCCGTACAGGCGCTCTCGGCCAAGGCGGAGGCCCGTAACGCGGGCGTCGCGCAGCGGATCGGCGGGCAGCAGCCCGCCCCGCTGCCCGACCCCGAGGCCACGTCCAGCGGTGCCGGGGACGGGGCGGCGGAGCTCGTCGCCGAGGCGGAGGCGGCGGTCGACCCGGACGTGCCGTCCCCGGACGCCGACGCGGAAATCGGCGCGGGTCCTTCGGCGATCCGCTGACACGCGGGCGCGCTGACGCGGTGCTGCGCTGACGGTGGTCCCGTCGGCCACCACGCCCGGAGATGACGGTCCGGTGTAATCCGACCGACATCCAGTTGTTCGAAAAGCGTCCGATTCTCGACGCAACCTACCCAACGGCCCGTCCGTCTTCTCCTCAGGGAGGGGAACGTACGGGCCGTTCGGCGTGTCTGTACTGAGAACGAGGTATATGCCTCTGTTCCAGTGTTTCTCCTGCTTTGTGCGTTTACATGTGAACCGGGGAGAGATGAGCACCACCACACCAGACGTGACCGTCGTCATAGGCGCCTACGAAGCGATGCCCTACCTGATCCGCTGCCTGGAGTCCGTCGAAGCGCAGACGCTTCCGGCCGGGCGCATGGAGATCGTGGCTGTCGACGACGGGTCCACCGACGGCACGGGGGAGTACCTGGAGGAGTTCGCCGCACGGACCGCCATCGATATGCGCGTCGTGCGGCAGGAGAACTCGGGAGGTCCCAGCGGCCCGCGCAACACCGGGCTCGGTCTCGCTCGTGGCAGGTACGTCTTCTTCCTCGACGCGGACGACTACTTCGGCGAGGAGGCCCTGGAGCGGATGGTCGCGATGGGCGACCGGGCCGGCACGGACGTGGTGCTCGGGAAGGTCGTGGGTGTCAACCGCGGTGCGGCCAAGTCGATGTGGAAGCAGACGGTCGAGCGGGCCGACCTCTACTCCTCCAACATCAAGTTCACCTTGAGCGCCCAGAAGCTGTTCCGGCGGGACCTTCTGGTGCGGCTGGGTATGAGGTTCGACGAGGAGCTCAAGACGGGTGAGGACGCGCTCTTCACCATGGAGGCGTATCTGCGGGGCAACGGCGTCTCCGTCGTCGCCGACTACACCTGCTACTACCTGGTCGGTCGTGACGACGGCAAGCACGTGACCAAGAGCGGCAGCTACCTGCTCCGCTTCGATTCGGCCCGGGCGTTGATGGGTCTCATCGCCGCTCATGTCCCGCCGGGGCCGAAGCGGGACATCCTGATGGTCAGGCCTTTCGTCATCACGCTGCTCCCGCAGTTCGGGCCCGCTCTGCTGCGGCAGTCCGACGAAGTGCGGAGGAAGAAGATGGAGCTGGCCGCGCCGCTGCTGGAGAAATACTGGTCACCGGGGGTGGCCAACCGCCTCAAGGTCCACGAGCGGCTCCGGCTGATCTGCCTCTCGCAGGGCAGGCTCGACCTGCTTCTGGACATCCTGGAGTTCATGAAGGACAAGAAGGAGCCCCGTGCGGTCCGCAAGGGGCTCAGAGGCCGGCTGTACCTGGCCTACCCGCACTTCGGCGAGGGTGCGGGGCTGCCCCTGTCGGCGTACGAGATGACCGTGACCGAGTGGATCGGGGGGAAGCGGCTCGAGGTGCCGGGGCGTCAGTCCACCACCGCCTTCCTGCGCAGGCTGGCCGGCAAGGCACGCAGGACGGCCCGGTCCGCGGGACTGCACAGGCCGCACCGCGCCCACAAGGTCTGAGGTGGGCCGCGGCGCGGCAGTGCGATGCGAGGTCCCTACTGTTCGGGGCGCAGGAGCCTCCGGACAGGGCGCCCCACCACACGCCGGGCGCGCCGGTAGGCGGACGGCCACGCCGCCGTACCCTGGCCCGCCTGCACCTTGACGCTGACCGGGCCGGTCTTCTTCCTGAGCTGGTTGCGCAGCTGGGTGTTCTGCGCGGTCAGGTCCTCCAGCCGGCTCTGCATGAAGCTGAAACGGCTGCTCAGTGCGTCGGGGTCGGTCTCCGTCCACGGGCGGACGGCGGGCGGGAGGTCGAGCTCGGACACCCGGGCGTCGAACGCCTCGCCGCTGTCACCGTGGTGGAAGGTGTTCTCCAGACCGTTCCGCTCCATGAAGCCGGTGAAGCGGAGGAAACGTTCCTTGTGGCCGTTCACCAGCTCACCGAAGTCCGCCGCCTCGTACAGCTCGGCGGGGTCGATGTTCTTGGGCGTCTCCGAGATCTTGCGGTGCGGGATGCCGAAGTACCGGCAGAGCTCCAGGGTCCGGGAGTCGCTGCAGAGCACGGTGCTCGGGACACCGGCCAGCAGGGCCGCGATGTTGCCGTGGATGCGTGAGCCGAAGGAGAAGTCGAAGGCCCGCAGCTCGTCGATCCAGGTGGCCGGGTCGACGTAGAGCCGGACCTTGCCCTCGCGGTACATCGGGTGGGACGGGTGGGTCGGCATGGAGGTCTGGGCGCCGATCGGGTTCGGCGTCTCCCGCCAGTGGAGAAGCTGGGCCTCCAGCAGGTTCTGGCCGACGAACCGCAGATGCGGATACCGCTCGTGGGCCTGCCGGATGATGGCGTCGAGGCCGTGCGACCGTACGGCGCTGTGCGAGCCGTTCACCGAGATGCGGGATTCCGCGGTGAGTGACTCGGACTTCTTCTCCAGCGTGAACGTCTCGCCGTTCATGAACAGGGAGGGGCACCCGATGACCTCGACGTCCCGGAAGCCCATGCCCTTGAGGTACTGCTCGGTGAACTCGCCCCGCACGCCGATGGACGCGCTGCGGTCGAGTACCTCGGTGACGAATTCCCTGACGGTCGGCTCCATCGGCTTCAGCCGGGCCGCGTCGTACGCGAGGTCGGCCTGCGCGCCGACGCCCAGGACGACGACCGGGATGCGCAGCTTCTTGATCAGCTGTGTCATCCGCTTCAGGGACCGCTCGAAGGTCGGGCGGAACGCGTTGGCCAGGGGCACGACGAAGACGTCGAACTCCTCGTTGATGCGGTCGGCCGCCGCCGGATCCGTGCGGATGCCGTTGGAGAAGACCTCTGCCCGCGGAGTCGTCAGGATCTTGTGCGCCGCGTCGCTGAAGATCAGGTTGCCCGCGTTGGTCGCGAAGACATCTCTGTCGAGGGACTGTTCGACCGAAGCCACATCGAAGGGGCTTTTGCCCGATCTGAGGAGAATGCGCTTCTGGCGGGTAGGTTCATCTGTCACACAAGAGAGGGTAGCTCCATGAATGGCGGGTGGAGATTACGTAAATGACTCCATTCGGGGGCATGTCGGTACGTGACCTGACCTCTGTTTCTCATGTAGGGGAACCTGGTGCTACCTGTGCGGGTGACAGCGACTGAGACGGCGCGGTCCCGGACCCGCCCCCTCGCGTAGATTGAGCGAACCGAGCAGGACGACGTGATGGGGACGGGCGTACGTGTCAGGGGCAAGGGAATCCGAAGGCGCGGCAAGGGAACCCGAAGGTGCGCTCCGCACCCCGCCCGAGGGCGGCGCGGGGCGCAGACAGGGTGTGACCGACGCCCGCAGGATCGTCGTCAAAGTGGGGTCCTCCTCGCTCACCACCGCGGCGGGAGGGCTTGACGCCGATCGGGTGGACGCGCTCGTCGACACGCTCGCAAAGGTGAGGAGCGGCGGTGAGCGTGAGCTCGTCCTCGTCTCCAGCGGGGCCATCGCGGCGGGACTCGCTCCGCTGGGACTCGTCCGCAGGCCCAAGGACCTGGCCCGGCAGCAGGCCGCGGCCAGTGTCGGCCAGGGGCTGCTCGTCGCCCGCTACACCGCGTCCTTCGCCCGCTACGGAGTACGGGTCGGGCAGGTGCTCCTGACCTCCGACGACACCAGCCGGCGCGCCCACTACCGCAACGCCTACAGCACGCTCGACCAGCTCCTCGAGATGGGCGCGTTCCCCGTCGTCAACGAGAACGACACGGTGGCGACCGACGAGATCCGGTTCGGTGACAACGACCGGCTGGCCGCGCTCGTCGCCCATCTGGTCCACGCGGACCTCCTCGTACTCCTGTCCGACGTCGACGGTCTCTACGACGGGGACCCGAGCACGCCGGGCACCTCCCGCATCGCCGAGGTGAGCGGACCGGCCGATCTGGAGGGCGTCACCATCGGCAGCGCGGGCAAGGCGGGCGTCGGCACCGGGGGCATGGTCACCAAGGTCGAGGCGGCACGGATCGCCACCGCCGCCGGGATCCCGGTCGTCCTGACCTCGGCGAGCCGCGTCGCCGACGCCCTCGCGGGACGCGACACGGGCACGTACTTCCACCGCACGGGACGCCGCTCCGCGGACCGGCTGCTCTGGCTGGCCCACGCCTCGACCCCGCAGGGCGCCCTCACGCTCGACGACGGGGCCGTACGCGCAGTCGTCGAGCGCCGCACGTCCTTGCTGCCCGCCGGAATCTCGTCGGTCGAGGGCGAGTTCTCCGCGGGGGACCCAGTCGAGCTGAGGGACCCCGCCGGCCGGGCGGTCGCCCGCGGGCTCGTCAACTTCGACGCCAAGGAGATCCCCCAGCTGCTCGGCCGGTCCACCCGCGACCTCGCGCGTGAACTGGGCCCCGCCTACGAGCGGGAAGTCGTACACAGGGACGATCTCGTCGTCCTCACACCCCGCCCGGCCCCCTGAATCGGCTGAAAGTCCAGCCTTCGGGCGGAGACCTTCACGAAAACCGCCCCGCGCCCGGGCTCGGGCTGCTCAACTTTGTCACGGGGACACGAGGGGTCAGCACAGCTACGGATTCACAGGAGGCCGCCGGTGAGACGAGCGCGCCCGGGGGCGCTGCCCCGCGGAACGGGCGGCCGCGCCCTGACCAGCGTCGGAGCGGGAGCCGACTTCGTCGGCGCACCCACCGATCGGACCATCGAGCAGGAACCGGTGGTGACGGACGAGGAACTGACCCGCTCCAAGCTGTGGCACATCACGCTCAGCGTCTCCGGCGCGGAGACGCCGCTGAAGGAGATCAGGCGCGGACTGGAGCAGCTGGCGCACGATCACCCGTTCCTGCTGACCAGCCGGTATGCCAACGACCACGCGGAGATCCGCTACTGGGAAGAGGCCCGCGACCTCCACGACGCCGCCGCGGTCGCACTGCGGCTGTGGGGGGAGCACCGCTCCAGCGCGAAGCTCCCGCCCTGGGAGATCGTCGGCCTGGAGGTCATCGATCGGGAGACCTACCACCTGCGGATCGCCGAGGGCTACGGCCCGCCGCCGGCGGCCCCCGTCGGGGTCCACCCGTACTGACCGGCGTACCGCCCTGCCCGCCTGCCCGCCAGGGGCGTTCCCGACATGCTGCCGGAGCACACAGGGGCCGGTGGAAGGGGCCGGTACGCCCGTCTCGCATGACGGGATACGTGACGGATGCCCGCAGTGTGCGCACTACCCTGCGGGGCATGACCACGCTTTCGCCGTACGACAACATGTCCCCGGTCGCCCAGGCCGCCTACCGGGCACGCGCCGCCGCCGACGACATCGCGCCACTCCCGCGCGCGGCGAAGGACGACGCCCTGCTGGCGATCGCGGACGCCCTCGAGGTGCGGACCAGCGAGATCGTCGAGGCCAACGCCGAGGACGTCGCGAAGGCCAGGGAGGCCGGGACGAGCGAGTCCGTCGTCGACCGGCTCACGCTCACCCCGGAGCGGATCCGCGCGATCGCGGCGGACACGCGGGACGTGGCGGCACTTCCCGACCCGGTCGGCGAAGTGGTCCGGGGCTCCACCCTCCCCAACGGCATCGACCTGCGCCAGGTGCGGGTGCCGCTCGGCGTGGTCGGCATCATCTACGAGGCCCGCCCCAACGTGACGGTCGACGCGGCCGCGCTCTGTCTGAAGTCGGGCAACGCGGTGCTGCTGCGCGGGTCGTCGTCGGCGTACGCCTCGAACACCGCACTCGTACGGGTGCTCCGTGACGCGGTGGGCGGGTCCGGCCTTCCGGCGGACGCCGTGCAGCTCGTCCCGGGTGAGAACCGTGATTCGGTGCGCGAACTGATGCGCGCCCGCGGCCTCGTCGACGTACTGATCCCGCGCGGCGGCGCCTCCCTGATCCGTACGGTCGTGGAGGAGTCGACGGTCCCCGTCATCGAGACCGGCACCGGCAACTGCCACGTGTACGTCGACGCGCAGACCGACCTCGGCATGGCCGTCGAGATCCTGGTCAACTCCAAGGCCCAGCGCCCGAGCGTGTGCAACGCCGCCGAGACCCTCCTGGTCCACAAGGACGTCGCGGCGGACTTCCTGCCCCTGGCCCTGGACGCGCTGGCCGCCGCCGGGGTGACGGTGCACGGCGACGAGCGGGTGCTCGGGTACGCCGAGGGGTCCAAGGCCACCGTGGTGGCGGCGACGCCGGAGGACTGGGAGACCGAATACCTCTCGTACGACATCGCGGCCGCGGTCGTGGAATCGCTGGAATCCGCCGTGGCGCACATCCGGCTCTGGTCCTCCGGCCACACCGAGGCCATCGTCACGACCTCGCAGGCGGCGGCCCGCCGGTTCACCCAGTTGGTGGATTCGACGACGGTCGCCGTGAACGCCTCCACGCGCTTCACGGACGGCGGCCAGTTCGGATTCGGCGCGGAGATCGGCATCTCGACGCAGAAGCTGCACGCCCGGGGGCCCATGGGGCTGCCGGAGCTCACCTCGACGAAGTACATCGTCACGGGCGACGGCCACATCCGTTAGCGGGGCACCCCGGCGGGGCGGCCGGGGCGGTCAGGCGCCGGGGCGGGCGACTTCGCGGGCTCCCGCGCCGGGGGCGGGCGACTTCGCGGGCTCCCTGCCCAAAACGTCCCGCCGGGGCTACGCTGGGGCTGTGCCGGACGACGTGGGGGGCAGGCCGTTCCCGGACGGCTGGGAGCCCGACGACGACCGCGGGGGCGCGGACGAGGACTTCGCCTCCGTGGTGTTCGACGAGGACTTCGTCCGGTCCGCCGAGATCCACGAACCCACCGCCGTCGAGCGTCTGCTGGCCGCCGCGCAGGCCCGCGCCGAAGCCGAGGCGAGCCGGGCGCGTTCGGGCGGCGGCGCTCTTGACGACGACCTCTACGAGGACCGTCACGACGACGGCCACGGTGCGGACGGCCTGTACGGCCGGGAGAGGGCCTTCGGCGACCGGCTCGACCCGGATTACCTCGACGGCCTCCACGGGGACGACAACGGCCCCTACGGGCGCCATGGTGGCTCCCTGCGTCCCTACCGGGGGGCGGCGCGCTGGCACCGGCCGGTCGCCTGGCTCCTTGCCCTGCTGATGGGCGTCGGAATGGTGGCTCTGGCGCTCAGCGCCGTGTACCGAGGCGGTGCCGGTAACCGGCCGGACCAGGTGCCGCCACCGTCGACCAGCGGAGTCGACAAGCCGGGCGTGGCCCCCTCCGCCTCAGCCGACTACTCCCGCCCCGCGGTGTCCGCCGTTCCCCGGACGCCGTGAACCCGCCGGTGAACCCGCCGGTGAACCCGCCGGTGAACCCGCCGGTGGGTCGATGCGGGACCGCACTCCCGCATGTTTCCCGCCCGGCCGCGCTCCACCTGCGGTCCCACCCGCGGCGCGTTTACCTTGATGACGATCGACCCAATCTGAAGGCATGACCCTGTGCCCGTGCCGAGTACGTCCGACCCGTGACGGACCGGTCCGCCCGACGGCACGCGGCTGAGGCGGATCCCGGCGCCGGCCCACGCCGGTGGCGCGGAGGATCGGGAGAAGTCATGACAGGCCGCGGTAAACCGCCAGAAGGTCCGCCCGACAACTCCTCGGGCGGGGAGGACGAGTACCGCTCACTCGTCTTCGACGAGTCGTTCGTCCGCGCTGCCCGGCTGCAGGAATTCTCCGCCCAGGAGCGCATGGGCGAGCACGCCCGCGCCGTTCGCTCCCTCCCGGGCCGCGGTACCCGCCGGCACCGCTCCAGGGCCGGCATCGCTCTCGTCCTGCTGATCACGCTGGCGTTCGCCACCGCCGTGTTCATCGGCTTCCGCAACCCCTACCCGACCCCCGTAGGCAGGCGTGCCGAACCGCTCCGGACCACGGTGGTTCCGCTCGCACCCCAAGGCCCTGTCCCCGGGGGGACCGCCGATGCGCTCCTCGCCGACGGCCCGGCCGCGGGCCACCGCACCGGTGCCTCGGGCATCAATCTGCCATCGGTCCGGCGGACGGAGAACTTCTCGGACAGCCAGGTGACCATCGCCCTGACCACGGTCAAGGACTACCTGGTGGGCTCCTCCCTCGATCCCGACGTGCTCACCGGAGGGGTCGTCCGGCCGGTGGGGCGGCTGCTCGACCCGGACCAGAGGGCGCAGTTCGACCGGAGCATGGACTCACCTGCCGACGACGGTGAGCACGGTGCGACCGGCTGGCTGGTGCGCTTCGACCCGGCAGAGGTGGAACTGGCCGACCCCGACATCCGGGTACACGGCACCCTCTCCTACACGGAGGCGGGGTCGGACACCCTGGAGGTGGTGTCCGACCACACCTTCACCTACGCACTGAGGCCCGCGGCGTCAGGCCCCCACCGGACCGACGGAGCCTCCCTGTTCACGGTGCGCCGCGTCCTGCACTTCCTGCTCGACCGGGAAGACGTCCGGCTGCACCGCCTGGAGGTCCGCAGCGCCTACGTCCAGGCCGGTCCGCAGGCGTGCGCGGCCGGGACGACAGCGACCCTGCGGCCGCTGCTCGCGGGTGAGCAGGCGGACGACCGGGGTCCCGCAGGCACCGACCCGTACGCCACGGGCGTGCCCTCGGCCGCCCTCTGCGGCACGTTGGGCGTCAGCTCCCCGACTCCGGGTCCTCCTCCGGGTCGGCACGCCGCCACGTCCCCTCGGAACCGCCACCCTTAGCACCCGTGGCGCCCGGGGCCGGTGTGTCGCCCTTGCCCGCGGCGGCACCGCCGCCGCTTCCGCCGCTCCCGCCGCTCCCGCCTGTGAACTTGTCCCGGAGCTTGCCTCCGAGGTCGCCCGCACCACCCGCGATGTCACCGACGAGCTTCATCAGCGGGTCCTTGCTGGTGCGCACTGTGTCGGCGTAGTGCGCCGCGGACTCACGGAGGGAGTCCGTCACCGACGTGTCCTTGTCCTCGTCCCGCTTGGGGTAGTGGCCGTCCAGGATGCGCTGGAAGTCCCGGGTCTCCGACCACTTCTTCAGCTCGGCCGCCCGGACCGTGGTGAACGGGTGCGTCCGGGGCAGTACGTTCAGGATCTTGAGCACGGAGTCGCGGAGGTCGCCGCCCTTCTCGTACTCGTCGGCCTGGGCGAGGAACGCGTCGACATTCATCTCGTGCAGATGATTGCCGCCGGCGATCTTCATGAGCCCACGCATCGAGGCACGGAGATCCTGACCCACCAGCAGCCCGGCCCGGTCGGCGGACAGCTCCGACTTGCGGAACCACTCGCGCAGCGCGGTGACGATGGCCATGATCGCCACATTGCCGAGCGGGATCCACGCCACCTTGAGGGCGAGATTGGTGAGGAAGAGCAATATCGTGCGGTACACCGCGTGACCGGAGAGGGCGTGGCCCACCTCGTGGCCGACGACGGCCCGCATCTCCTCCTCGTCGAGCAGCTCCACCAGCCCGGTCGTCACCACGATGATCGGCTCGTCGAGGCCGATGCACATCGCGCCGGGCTGAGGGTCCTGGTTCACATACATCGGCGGGACCTTCTTGAGGTCCAGGATGTAACAGGCGTCCCGAAGCATGTCGTTGAGATGGGCGAACTGGGCGTCGCTCACCCGGACGGAGTCCGACAGGAAGAGCAGTCGCAGGCTGCGCTCGGGCAGCAGCCCGCTCAGTGCCTTGAACACGGTGTCGAAGCCGCTCAGCTTGCGCAGGGCCACCAGGGCCGAGCGGTCCGCCGGGTGCTCGTAGGCCCGCGAGGAGATGTCCGGGAATCGCTTGCGCTGCCTGCTCGGCACGCTTTCGTGACTGGTGTCGGTCATGGGTGGCCCCCTGTTCGTACGAGACGTTGCTCGTCCCCCTGGCAAAAGCCAGCGTATGTGCTGGAGCTACGGTGTGCGGGGGGCTGTGGATAACTTTGAGGAGCGCCCGGAATGCCGCACACCGCCGTCATGCTCGCCGCCGTGTCCGAGGACCAGGGGCCGGGCGACACACTCCGCATCGTGCTGCTCGTCGCACTCGTCGGAGCGGCTCTGCTCGCCTGGTTCCTGCTGCGCGGATACCGCAACGACGACAACAACGACTGAGTCGGCGTGAGCGTGCCCGTGGCGCCCGCATACGATGTGCGCGACGTCTCCCTCCTGATTCCCGATGGATAGGTCCTGCAGAAGATGAGCCTCTCGAGCACCGCGCACCAGCTGGTCACCCTCGCCTCCGAAGGCGAGCAGGGTGGTAACCACGAAAGCCTCAGTCCGTACCTCACCGGCATCGGCGCGTTCGTCGGCCTGATGCTCCTGCTGTGGATCACCATCAGCTTCAACCGCGACCGCTGAGGCAGAAGCGAACAGCTGTACCAGTAGGGTCTGCACGCATGGGAGAGCAGGAAGTGCCTACCGGCCGCGGCAAGCGCCGACTCGGCGTGATGGGCGGGACATTCGACCCGATCCATCACGGACACCTGGTGGCGGCCAGTGAAGTGGCCGCCCACTTCCACCTCGACGAGGTCATCTTCGTCCCGACCGGGCAGCCCTGGCAGAAGAGCCACAAGCAGGTCTCGCCCGCCGAGGACCGATACCTGATGACGGTCATCGCGACCGCGTCCAACCCGCAGTTCTCGGTCAGCCGCAGCGACATCGACCGCGGTGGACCGACGTACACGATCGATACCCTGCGGGATCTGCGCACGGTCCATGGCGACGCCGACCTCTTCTTCATCACCGGCGCCGACGCCCTGTCCCAGATCCTGACCTGGCGGGACGCCGAGGAACTGTTCTCGCTCTCCCACTTCATCGGTGTGACCCGGCCGGGTCACGTGCTGACGGACGACGGGCTGCCCGAGGGCGGAGTCTCGCTGGTGGAGGTGCCCGCACTGGCGATCTCGTCCACGGACTGCCGCGCGAGGGTCGCGCAGGGGGAGCCGGTCTGGTACCTGGTGCCGGACGGTGTCGTCCGCTACATCGACAAGCGCCAGCTGTACCGCGGCGAATGAGCCACGGAGAGGGGCACCTGTGAACGACCGACAGAACCCGTACGACCCGTACCAGCAGCCGCAGATCATCGGCTACGACGAGTACGGGCAGCCGGTCTATCAGCAGCAGGGGCAGCAGCAGTACGACCCGTACGCCCAGCAGCAACCGCAGCCGCAGGACGGGCAGCCGCAGCAGGGCTACGGATACGACCCGTACGCCCAGCCGCAGCAGCAGTACGACCCGTACGCCGGCCGGCACACCCAGCAGCAGGCGCAGCCGACGCAGCAGGGCTACGGGTACGGCGAGACCGGGTACGCCGACGGCGGTCACGGCGCGTACGGCTACGACACGGGCCGGCAGCCCGCAGTGGACGACTCCACCCACCAGTGGCAGGCGCCCCAGGCCCCTGCCGCCCCGGCTGCCGCACCGCCGGTTCCTGAGCAGCGGCGCGAACCCGAACCCGAGCCGGTCTCCGGGCCCGAACCGGAGACCGGCGCCGGTGTTCCCGGGCCACGCCGTTCCGACGGCGACTACGGAACCGAGCAGTTCTCCTTCATAGAGGAGCCCGACGAGGACTCCGAAGACGTCATCGACTGGCTGAAATTCACCGAGAGCCGGAGCGAGCGGCGCGAGGAAGCGCGCCGGCGCGGGCACAACCGGATGGTCGCACTCATAGTCGTCGTGGTTCTCGTGGTCGTCGGCGGCGCGGGCTACCTCTGGTTCGCGGGAAAGATCCCGGGAGTCTCCGGCGCGGACGAGCGGAACGCCACGGCGACGGGTCCGCAGAAGCGTGACGTCATCGTCGTCCATCTGCACAACACCAAGAAGGGCGGCACCTCCACGGCGCTGCTCGTCGACAACGTCACCACCGAGCAGGGGACCACCGTCCTGCTCCCCAACTCGCTGGCGGTGGCCGCGGACGACGGGTCCACCACCACCCTCGGCGAGTCCGTCGACGACGACGGGTCCACCGGCACCCGCGAGTCGATCGACACCCTGCTCGGCACCAGCATCAGCGGCACCTGGCGGCTCGACACCCCGTACCTCGAGAACCTCGTGGAGCTCGTCGGCAACATCGAGGTCGACACGGACACGGATGTGCCCGATGCCAAGAAGGGCGCCTCGCCGCTCGTGAACAGGGGAGAAGCGCAGACGCTGAGCGGCCCGATGGCTGTGGCGTACGCCACCTACCAGGGCGAGGGCGAGCAGGAGGCCAAGCAGCTGATGCGCTTCGGGCAGGTGATGCGCAGCGTGCTGCGCAAGCTGTCGGAGGACCCCAAGGCGGCGACCGTCACCGTCGAGACCCTCGCGCAGATCCTGGACCCGTCCCTGCCGGAGCAGGACCTGGGCGCCTCACTGGCGAAGCTCGCCGGGCACGCCAAGGTGGGCGACTACAAGACCGAGCTCCTCCCGGTCCAGAGCGACGGAACCCTCACCGAGAAGGCCACCGAGAGCGTGGTCAAGGACGTCCTGGGCGGCAAGGTGAAGGCCCCGGAGCAGGGTGCGGCGGTGCGTGTCGGCATCAAAAACGCCACAGGGGACGCGAGCGGTACGGAGTCCGCCAGGATCCAGCTCGTCAACGGCGGCTACGCCTTCGTCGACGGTGGCAAGGCGGACGCGGCCGCGTCGTCCCAGGTGGTCTACGGGGCCGCGGAGGACAAGGCGAAGGCGGTCGAGGTCGCCAAGACCCTGGGCCTGCCGGAGTCCTCTGTGGAGAAGGGCAAGCCCGCGGCGAACGCCGATGTGTCCGTGGTCATCGGGCAGGACTACGAGCTCCCTGAGCAGCAGGGCTGACGAGGTCGTAAGGGCTGTCGGCGGTCCGTGAGACCCTAGAGGTCGATCTGACCGCCGACGAAAGCCTGCATGTGACCGCCACGGACCGCTCCATCGAGCTCATCAACGCCGCCGCCCAGGCCGCGGCCGACCGGCTCGCGCACGACATCATCGCCTACGACGTCAGCGACGTGCTGTCGATCACCGACGCCTTCCTGCTGGCCTCGGCTCCCAACGACCGCCAGGTCAAGTCGATCGTCGACGAGATCGAGGAGCGGCTGCAGAAGGAGCTCGGCGCCAAGCCGGTACGCCGTGAGGGCGACCGCGACGCCCGCTGGATCCTCCTCGACTACGTCGACATCGTGATCCACGTCCAGCACAGCGAGGAGCGCGTGTTCTACGCCCTCGAACGCCTGTGGAAGGACTGCCCCGAGATCGCCCTCCCCGAGGACGCGATCAAGACCCGGGGCAAGGCCGAGGAGCACGCCCAGCTCACCGGCGGCACGGAAGGTGACCAGAGCTGAACGGCAGCGGGAGCGGCAGGGGCCGCAAGATCGTCCTCTGGCGGCACGGCCAGACGGCATGGAATCTGGAGCGCCGTTTCCAGGGCACCACGGACATCGAGCTGACCGAGACCGGTGTCGGCCAGGCACGCCGTGCCGCCAGGCTGCTCGCCTCCCTGCGCCCGGACGCGATCGTGGCGTCCGACCTGCGGCGGGCGGCGGCCACGGCAGCCGAGCTGGTATCGGTCACCGGCCTCGGCGTCACACACGATCCCGCGCTCCGCGAGACGTACGCGGGTGCCTGGCAGGGCCTCACGCACGAGGAGATCGTCGGGCAGTACGGCGAGCAGTACGCCGCGTGGAAGCGCGGTGAGCCCGTCCGCAGGGGTGGTGGCGAGCTGGAGACCGAGGTGGCCGACCGGGCCGCTCCCGTCGTGCTGGAGCATGCCGACAAGCTGCCCGACGCGGGCACGCTCGTCGTCGTGAGCCACGGCGGCACGATCCGGACGACCATCGGCCGTCTGCTCGGGCTGGAAGCCCACCACTGGGAGGGGCTCGGCGGGCTCTCCAACTGCTGCTGGTCCGTGCTCGGAGAGGGCGCGCGGGGGTGGCGCCTGCTCGAGCACAACGCCGGGACGCTCCCTGAAGCGGTGCTCGGGGACGACGACTAGCGGGCAACCGGACGGCTCCTCCGTGCGGCTGGGGCCGGATTTCACTTTCCGGCTTGTCGCAGGCTAAAGTTCTTCTTGTTCGCAGCGCGGAAACGCAGGGAAACACAGCGGACAGCGGGGCTATAGCTCAGTTGGTAGAGCGCCTGCATGGCATGCAGGAGGTCAGGAGTTCAATTCTCCTTAGCTCCACAATCAAGATCCCGTCCCCGGCAGGGGGCGGGATTTTTTTGACGGTTGTCCGGACCCGGTCGATGGCTCGCGCCGACAGTGCCTCAACTGCCCCGGCCCGCCTGGGACAAGGGCCGACGGCGTGCTTCGGGGGCATCCTCGCAGGTAGGCCGACCGGGCCGACGCCCTTCCCTGACGACAAAGGCGGGCAGCGGGGCGGTCGTCGGGCTGACCTCCGTGCGACGCCATGGCAGAATCGGACCGCCGGAGGGGGCGATGGACCGATCGGGAGGGAGCGCGATGCCTGCGAGCCGCGTACGGGCCCCCGGCCCGCTCCCTACCCCCACCGCGACCCGCTCCCCCTGTTCCTCGCAAGAGGGTTCCTCCACGCGCACGGCCTACGGCCGGCCCCGGAGCTGAGCGGATGGGTGCGCACAGGCGGAAGTGTGACTGGTGTGGCAGCGGTACGCCCATCGTCCGGGACATGGACCCCGTGAACGCGGAGTTCCAGTACTGGTGTGAGGAGTGCGCGCGGGCGCTGATCATAAAGGGCGACCCGATCGAGACGTACCGGGAGCTCGAGGGGGAGCCCATCTACGGCCGGCTCCTGGAGGAGCACTGCACCCTCAAGCGGTTCTATTCGTTCGCCACCGCCTGACACAGCGCCTGTGACCGGCTGTTCACGAGGGAGCAGTCGCTGGTCAGGGCGTTGCGCGCCGGTCATACCGGGGCGGAACGGAAACGATTTTTGATGGGCCGGGGGGACCGTGTAATGTTCTCGATGTCGCCAGGGAAACCGGGCGGCAGAGAGCACGGGGCTATAGCTCAGTTGGTAGAGCGCCTGCATGGCATGCAGGAGGTCAGGAGTTCAATTCTCCTTAGCTCCACAGTGAAGAAGCGGGTCATCCGGATCGGGTGGCCCGCTTCTTGTTGTTTCCGCGAGGCCGACCGTGTCGGTCGAACGTGGGTGGAGTGCGGCTGAACAGCGGACGGGCTCCAGGGGTGGGGAAGATCTGCGCGGATCACCTTCTGTCGGTTCCCTCGGCGGGGCCCGTGCCGCTGTTCGGCCGGACATCGCCCGGGCGGGGTGTCGGGCCCGTGCGGTACCCTGACGCCATGCGTGCCGTACGCCTTCTGCTTAGCGAGCCGCGCTGATCATTCCCGACCGGTGAGAATGCCTGGTCGGACTCGGCGCGGCGTCCCCTCCTGTGCGAGGGGATTTTTCGTTTCCGTAGACGTGTGTCCGTAGACGTGGGCGCCGGCAGATGACGATCGATGGAGCTTTGAGGATCATGAGCGAGACGAATACCGCGGCCGAGGTGGCCGCGCCGCACCGCTACACGGCAGCGATGGCCGCCGACATCGAGGCACGCTGGCAGGACTTCTGGGACGCCGAGGGGACGTACGAGGCACCGAACCCGACCGGTGATCTGGCGGGCGACCCGGAGCGGGCCGCCAAGCCGAAGAAGTTCATCATGGACATGTTCCCCTACCCCTCGGGGTCCGGGCTGCATGTCGGTCACCCCCTCGGCTACATCGCCACCGACGTGTACGCCCGTCACCAGCGGATGACCGGGCACAACGTCCTGCACACCCTGGGCTTCGACGCCTTCGGCCTGCCCGCGGAGCAGTACGCCGTGCAGACGGGCACGCACCCGCGGGTGTCCACCGAGGCCAACATGGAGAACATGAAGGTCCAGCTGCGCCGACTGGGCCTGGGCCACGACAAGCGCCGTTCCTTCGCGACGATCGACGCGGACTACTACAAGTGGACCCAGTGGATCTTCCTGCAGATCTTCAACTCCTGGTACGACACCGAGGCCGACCGGGCCAGGCCGATCGCCGAACTGATCGCCCAGTTCGAGAGCGGTGAGCGTCCGGTCCCCGACGGCCGTGCGTGGGGCGCGCTGAGCGCCGCGGACCGCGCCGATCTCCTGGGGCAGTACCGCCTGGCGTACGCATCGGACGCGCCCGTCAACTGGGCGCCCGGACTGGGCACCGTACTGGCCAACGAAGAGGTGACGGCCGACGGCCGCTCCGAACGCGGTAACTTCCCGGTCTTCAAGGCCAAGCTGCGCCAGTGGAACATGCGCATCACCGCGTACGCGGACCGGCTGCTGAACGACCTGGACGGGCTGGACTGGCCCGAGGCCATCAAGCTGCAGCAGCGCAACTGGATCGGCCGTTCCGAGGGCGCGCGCGTCGACTTCGCGGTCGACGGAGCCGGTGACATCACCGTCTTCACCACCCGTCAGGACACCCTGTTCGGTGCCACCTACATGGTGCTGGCACCGGAACACGAGCTGGTCGAGCGGATCATCCCCGCCGCCTGGCCCGAGGGCACCCACCCGGTGTGGACCGGCGGTCACGCGAACCCGGCCGAGGCTGTCACCGCGTACCGCAAGCAGGCCGCCGCCAAGTCCGATGTGGAACGGCAGGCGGAGGCCAAGGACAAGACCGGTGTCTTCACGGGCGCCTACGCGACCAACCCGGTCAGCGGCGAGAAGGTCCCTGTCTTCATCGCCGACTACGTCCTGATGGGCTACGGCACCGGCGCGATCATGGCCGTACCGGCGCACGACTCGCGCGACTTCGCATTCGCGCGCGCCTTCGAGCTGCCGATGCGCTGTGTCGTCGAGCCGTCGGACGACCGCGGCCTGGACCCCTCGACGTGGGCGGACGCGTTCGCCTCGTACGAGGCGAAGCTGGTCAACTCCGCCAACGAGGAGATCTCGCTGGACGGCCTGGGCGTCGTCGAGGCCAAGGCGAAGATCACCGAGTGGATGCGGGCGCGCGGCGTCGGCGAGGGAACCGTCAACTTCCGGCTGCGGGACTGGCTGTTCAGCCGCCAGCGCTACTGGGGTGAGCCCTTCCCGATCGTGTACGACGAGGAGGGCATCGCCCACCCGCTGCCCGAGTCGATGCTGCCGCTGGAACTGCCCGAGGTCGAGGACTACTCGCCCCGCACCTTCGACCCGGACGACGCCGACACCGAGCCCGAGACCCCGCTGTCCCGGAACGCCGACTGGGTGGACGTCACCCTGGACCTGGGCGACGGCGCCGGTCCGCGGAAGTACCGTCGCGAGACCAACACCATGCCGAACTGGGCGGGTTCCTGCTGGTACGAGCTGCGTTACCTGGACCCGCACAACGACCGGCGGCTGGTCGACCCGGCGATCGAGCAGTACTGGATGGGGCCGCGTGAGGGGCAGCCGACCGGCGGTGTCGACCTGTACGTCGGTGGCGCCGAGCACGCGGTGCTGCACCTGCTGTACGCCCGCTTCTGGTCGAAGGTGCTGCACGACCTGGGGCACATCTCGTCCGCCGAGCCGTTCCACAAGCTGTACAACCAGGGCATGATCCAGGCCTTCGTCTACCGGGACAGCCGCGGCATCGCGGTCCCCGCCGCCGAGGTCGAGGAGCGTGACGGGGCGTTCTACCACGCCGGCGAGAAGGTCAGCCGCGTCCTGGGCAAGATGGGCAAGTCCCTGAAGAACGCCGTCACACCCGACGAGATCTGCGGTGAGTACGGGGCGGACACCCTGCGGCTGTACGAGATGGCCATGGGGCCGCTGGACGTCTCGCGTCCCTGGGACACCCGGGCCGTGGTGGGCCAGTACCGGCTGCTGCAGCGGCTGTGGCGCAACGTCGTCGACGAGGAGACCGGAGAGGTCACCGTCGTGGACACGGAGCCCGGCGAGGAGACGCTGCGGGCGCTGCACAAGGCCATCGACGGGGTGGGCCAGGACATGGCCGCCATGCGGTTCAACACCGCCATCGCCAAGGTCACCGAGCTGAACAACCACCTGACGAAGGCGGGCGGCCCGCTGTCACGGTCGGTCGCCGAGCGACTGGTGCTGCTGATCGCACCGCTGGCGCCGCACGTGGCGGAGGAGCTGTGGCGCAGGCTGGGCCACACCGAGTCGGTCGTGCACCAGGACTTCCCGGTCGCCGACCCGGCGTACGTCGTGGACGAGACCGTCACCTGTGTGGTGCAGGTCAAGGGCAAGGTCAAGGCCCGCCTGGAGATCTCCCCTTCGATCTCGGACGAGGAGCTGGAGGCGCTGGCCCTGGCCGACGAGAACGTCGTCGCCGCGCTGGGTGGGGCGGGGATCCGCAAGGTGATCGTGCGGGCACCGAAGCTGGTCAACATCGTCCCTGCGTGACGGTGAGCCCTGGCGGTCGTGCGTGCGCCAGGGCTTTCCCCTAGGGGCAGGTCGGGGGTTCCTGCGGAACCCTCGGCCTGCCCGTTCCGTTTACGGTGGAAGGGGCGACCGCACGCGGGCTGCCGATTCGACGACCGAGGGGCGTTCATGGAAGACGTGATCCTGATCCTGACGCTGCTGTTCGTGGCCTTCATGGTGCTCGGGGTGTACGCCGGGGTGAAGGCGGTGCGTGCGGCCAAGCGCGGTGTCGACCGGACGATCACGCAGGCGCGCCGCTCCGTGGAGGACACCACCCTGCGGGCCAAGAGCTACGGTCAGCCCGGTGTGCCGGGGGAGCTGGCACACCTGAGGCTCACACTGCGTACGTCGATGCGGGCCACGCAGGAGGCGCTGAACGACGGGGTCACGGAAGACGCCTCACTCTCGGAGTCGCTGGCGCTCTTCGAGCGTCTGAGCGCACACGGCGTCGAGCTCGACAACGACCTCAAGCGGCTGGAGCGCGAGCCGGACCGGGCGACGGTGGCCACGCTGCTGCCCGGTCTGAAGGAGCGCACCGAGCGCATCACGCACTCGGCGGAGTCGCTGCGCTGGGCGGCGCGCGACCGGGCCAGGCAGTTCGCCGACGACGATCTCGCCACGCTGAACGCGCAGATCGACCTGGAGGCAGGTGCCCTCCGTCACTGGACGACCGAGGAGTCGTCGGCACAAGGGGAGTCGCCGGCACGGAGGGATGCTGCCGGGCACACCTGGAGCGGGCCGGCCGACGAGGCGACTCCGGCACCCCCGTCGCTCACCCCGCCGGACCCGGGGCCGCGCACGGGCTATCCGTGGCAGAAGTCCGCCAGGCCGGAGACCACCAACTGACACGCATCGGCTCGCGGACCGACCCGAAACGATCAGCAGACCGGTCCCGGGCTGCCGTGTCCACGTCCCGGGAGGTAATCTCCGGCTCATGTCCCGCCATGTCGCGATCGTCACCGATTCAACGGCCTACCTGCCGCCCCAGACGATGGAACGGCATGGCATCACCGCGGTGCCGCTGACCGTCGTCCTGGGGGATCAGGCCCTGGAGGAAGGCACGGAGATCTCGGCCCGGTCGCTGGCGTCAGCCCTGCAGAAGCGCCGCTCCGTGACCACGTCGCGTCCCGGCCCTGAAGTCTTTGCCGCCGCTTACCGAGCCGTGGCCGAGGGCGGTGCCACCGGCATCGTCTCCCTCCATCTGTCGGCCGAGTTCTCCGGTACGTACGACGCCGCCGTGCTCGCGGCGAAGGACGCCCCCGTGCCGGTGCGCGTGGTCGACACCGGCATGGTCGCCATGGCTCTCGGCTTCTGCGCGCTCGCCGCGGCCGAGGCCGCCGAAGCGGGGGGCGATCTGGACGAGGCCGTCGCAGCGGCCGAGAAACGGGCGGCCGGCACATCGGCCTTCTTCTACGTCGACACGCTGGACTACCTGCGACGAGGCGGGCGCATCGGCGCCGCCCAGGCGCTGCTGGGGTCGGCTCTGGCGGTCAAGCCGCTGCTCCAGCTCGACGGCGGCCGGATCGAGATGCTGGAGAAGGTGCGGACGGCGTCCAAGGCGATCGCGCGGCTCGAGGAGATCGTCGCCGCGCGGGCCGGCACGGGTGCGGTGGACATCGCCGTCCACCACCTGGCGGCTCCGGACGGGGCCGAGCGGCTGGCGGAGCGGCTACGGGGACGGGTGCCGGGGCTCGTCGATCTGCATGTGAGTGAGGTCGGCGCGGTGATCGGGGCGCACACCGGGCCGGGGTTGCTGGGAGCAGTGGTCGCACCACGCTGAAACTCGCTCCTCCGAGTGACGTGGTTGTCCACAACTGGTGAGTTGTCCACCGTAATTGGGGCGGCTCGGCAGATTTCATCGGAAGTGTCTAGCGTCGTGAGGCATGACCTCCCGAACACTTTCCACAGTCGGCCGTGCTTTCGGACGGCAGAGCCCGAACGGCGGTCCCACGGATCCGCTCGCACGCCGGCTCGCGGATCTGCCCGCGCATGTGCCCGTGCATGCCGCCATGGACCCGCCCAGGCGTCCTCCCACCCATAGGGCGCCCCGTCGCGCCGCACACGGACCCGCCCCGACGGGGCGCGCCAGGACCGGCCCCGGTGTCCGACCGGGTGGAGCGGCCGGTACCTCGCCGGGCACCGTATCGCTCGCCCGGCACGGGCGCCGGAGGCGTACGGGGCGCGGATCCGATGCCGGGATCGCTGAAGCCTCACGGCTCCGGGCGGATGCCCTGCTGGCCGCCGACCGGGCGCCCACGCGGATCCCTGCGGCTTCCGACTCGGGCGGCGCGGGCGGCGCGGGCGGCGCGGGCACGGCAGCGGTGCTGCCGGGCATGCCAGGAGCGCCAGGAGCGTACGGAGTGCCTGGAGCGGCCGGAGCGCCAGGGCGGGCTCGTGGCGCACCCTCCTGGGCAGTGACCCAGCCGTTGCCCACGTCTGATCCGGACTCCACGGCGGTGCCTGCGGCCGGGCCGTCCCTCCCGACGCGTGGCGCGGCGCCGGACGGGTCCCCGCCGCGGTCGGGGTGGTGGCGTGAGGCGGGGCCCGCCCTGAGGGACCGGTTACCCCTGTGGGTGCAGCTGCGATGCGGTCTGGAGCCACGCGCGCTCGGCGCGCTCGCCGTCGTCCTGGTCGGGGCCGCAGTACTGGCGACGGCCCACTTCTGGTCGGCCCGTCCCGAGCCGGTCCGGGCTCCCGACCGGGTCACGGAGGCCGCCGCGGTCCAGGCGGGCGGGCCGGCGACCCCGCAAGCCGGGCCGCCCGGCCTCACACCCGGTCCGGGCGCGGTATCGAGCAGCGGCGCCACACCCGGCGGGCGGATCGTCGTCGATGTCAGCGGCAAGGTGCACCGGCCGGGAATCCAGTACCTGCCGGCCGGCTCCCGCGTCGCGGACGCGCTGCGCGCCGCGGGAGGCGTCCGTGCGGGCGCTGACGTCACCGCGCTCAACCGCGCGCGTGTCCTGACGGACGGCGAGCAGGTCGCGGTAGGCTTTGTCGGCGCCGCGCCACCACCCGCGGGCGGACCGGGTGCGGGCGGAGCGGCGGTGGGGCAGGCCGGACCGGCGGCGCCGGTGAGCCTCGGCACGGCGACCGTCGAGCAGCTCGAAACCCTGCCCGGTGTCGGTCCGGTGCTCGCCCAGCACATCATCGACTACCGCACCGAGCACGGGGGTTACCGATCCGTCGACGAGCTCCGTGAGGTGAACGGCATCGGGGACCGCAGGTTCGCCGACATCCGACCGCTGGTCAGGCCATGAACGAGGCGGTGGAGGGAGCGGACATCCGCACGGACGGCCACACGGATTCGGGACGGCGGCGGGGTGCCGCCGACCCGTGCCAGGAGGCGCCGGCGGACCTGAGGCTGGTCCCTCCCGCCCTGGCGGCCTGGGCGGCAGCCGTCGTGGCCCTGGCGGCGCCCGGCCGGTGGGTGGCGGCCGGGGCGATCCTCTGCGCAGGCGCCGGGCTGGGCCTCGCCGCCGTAGCGCGACGCGTGGCGCGTGCGGTGCCCGGAGGGGCGGGACCGGCGAGGCCACCCCGGCGTACGGGGACATTCGGCATGGTCACGGCCGGGGTGCTGCTCTGCACGGCAGCGGGTGCGGCGGCTGCCGGGCTCCACGCCGCGGATGTCCGCAGGGGTCCCGTCCCCGGGCTGGCGGAGTCCTACACGCGGATCGAGGCGGACGTGACCGTGACGTCCGATCCCCGGCAGACCCGGCCACGCGTGAGGGGGGACCGCAGCACACCCGTATCCCTGCTTCTCGACGTGGAGGTCGACCGGCTGGCCGCCCCGGACGGAGCGGTCACCAGGCTCCGCACCCCGGTCCTCGTCATGGTCACCCCGGGCGACGCGCGGGTGGCTTGGCAGCGGCTGCTGCCCTCGACGGTCATCCGGATCAGCGGACGGCTCGCGCCGCCACGTCACGAGGGAGAACGCTTCGCGGCCGTACTCCGCACCGAGGCGGACGGCCCGCCGCGGGTCCTCGGAGGGCCCACCCTCCTCCAGCGTGCCGCAGGGGATCTGCGCTCCGGTCTGCGCGAGGCCACCGACGGGCTCGACGCCGACGCCCGGGCACTCCTGCCGGGGCTGGTCGTCGGTGACACCTCACGGGTGCCGCCCGACCTGCAGGACGCTTTCAAAGCCACCGACCTCACCCACCTGCTGGCCGTGTCGGGCGCCAATCTGTCGATCCTCCTCTTCCTCCTCATCGGCCCACCGGGGAGTGCGTCGCGCAGTGAGCGCCGCGGCCTGGCGCCCCGGCTGGGCCTCTCGTTGCGCCTGACCGCCCTGACGGGTGGCGGGATCGCGCTCGCCTTCGTGATCGTCTGCCGACCCGAGCCGAGCGTCCTGCGCGCGGCTGCCTGCGGCCTGATCACCCTGCTCGCCATCGGGACCGGCCGGCGCAGATCGCTGATTCCCGCACTGTCCGCCGCCGTTCTGCTGCTGGTGCTGTACGACCCGTGGCTGGCCCGTAGTTACGGGTTCCTGCTGTCCGTGCTCGCCACCGGGGCGCTGCTCACCCTCGCACCGAAGTGGAGCGACGCCCTTCAGCGGCGCGGGGTCCCGGGACGGCTCGCCGAGGTGCTGGCCGCCGCGGGAGCCGCTCAGGCGGTCTGCGCTCCCGTGGTCGTGGTCCTCGCGTCGCGCGTCAGCCTGGTGGCCATCCCCTGCAACCTGCTGGCCGAATTCGCTGTGGCGCCCGCGACCGTCCTGGGTTTCGCCGCGCTGGCCGTGGCCCCCGTGTCCATGCCGGTGGCGGCCGTACTGGCAGAGATCGCAGGTCTGCCCGTCGGATGGATCGCGTCCGTGGCCCGGACCGGGGCCGCGCTTCCCGGGGCTGAGGTCGACTGGCCGGGCGGCTGGCGCGGTGCGGCCCTCCTGGCCGTGCTCACGGCCCTGCTGGTGCTGTCGGCCCGACGCCTGGCCCGTCACCCCTGGGTCTGTTCGGCCGCCGCGCTCCTGCTGGTGCTCGCGGTGCTGAGACCGGTACCCGTCACCCGGTTCGTGACGGGATGGCCACCGCCGGGCTGGGCCTTCGCGCTCTGCGACGTGGGGCAGGGGGACGCCATGGTCCTCGCCGCCGGCGACGGCACGGCGGTGGTCGTGGACACCGGCCCTAAACCCCGCCTCGTGGACAGGTGTCTGCGTGACCTGGGCGTCACCCGTGTGCCCCTGTTGCTGCTCACCCACTTCCACGCCGACCACGTGCGTGGCCTGCCCGGTGTTCTGAGCGGCCGTGAGGTCGGCGCGATCCAGACGACGCACCTCGACGAACCGCCGGAGCAGGCGGCCTTCGTGAGGCGAACGGCCGCGGCGGCACGAGTCCCGATGGTCCGCGCCGTTCCGGGGGAGCGGCGCCGGACGGGGCCCCTCGACTGGCGAGTGCTCTGGCCCGCGGCCGCCGCGCAAGGGGAGGCTTCGGCACATCTGACCGAGGAACCGAACGATTCCAGCGTCACGCTCCTCGTCAGGTCGGGCGGACTGACCCTCCTGCTCCTCGGTGATCTCGAACCCCCCGCCCAACAGGGGGTGCTGCGCGGCCATCCGGCCCTGCCCCGGGTGGACGTGCTCAAGGTCGCGCACCACGGCTCGGCCCACCAGGACGCGGCGCTCCTGCGCAGCGCACGCCCGAGACTCGCGCTGATCAGCTGCGGCAGAGACAATCCGTACGGTCATCCTGCGGCCCGTACGGTCGAAACACTCGAAGCGACGGGAGCGAAGGTCCTGCGCACCGACCTCCACGGTGCGATCGCGGTGACAGGCGCCGGCAAGGGACTCCGCGCGGCAGGTCGGTCATGAACATGACGTTTGCCCGGCCCCGATTCCTGCGGAGCCGGTCACCGGGGTCGGGCGGGCCTCCGCTACCGGACAAGCCAGGTGCCGTCGAGCATCAGATCGCGTCCTGCCTGCTCGTTCGACTCCCGCCACGCCTTGACGGTGTGCGGCGTGATGCGCAGATACACCCACGCGGAGCGTCCGCGCACGTCCCAGTGGAGCTTCTCCGCGAAGGCGTCACCCGACTCGGGGGGAAGGTCCGCCCCCTCCACGATCTCGGCCGTCCCCTCGATCAGCACCACATCGCGGGTGTGCCCGAGTGTGGCCCTGACCGGTCCGGAGGGACTCAGATTGACCGCCGTCGGATTGCTGCGCCGGGTGGCCAGCAGCAGCGTGCCCCTGTCCCACACGAACGACAGAGGCACCAGGCACGGCACACCGTCGGCAGAGGCCGTAGCCACCCAGACGTCCTCGTCCTTCTCCAGACGGTCGAGTACGTGCTGCTTGCGCTGTTCCGGGCTGCGTGCCGGTTCTCGTGTCGCCATGGCCCACAGGCTAGACACGGCCCGGAGCCACCACATCGGTCGGCGGTCCTAGGCCCACCGGATCATGGCGCCGCCCGGCACATCGCGACAGACTGCCGGGATGAGCGAGGAAGCGACGCGACCGGTCCATGCGCCCGGCTCCGCCTGGGCGGACGCCTATCTGGAACGCATCGGTGCGGCGCGGCCTGCCCGTGCCGACGCCTCGGCTCTGCGCGAGCTGCAGCTCCGTCACCTGATGACCGTGCCCTTCGAGAACCTGTCGATCCATCTCGGCCAGGACATCGTCCTGGAGGAGGACAAGCTCGTCGACAAGATCGTGAAGGACCGTCGGGGCGGCTTCTGTTACGAGCTCAACGGCGCTTTCGCGGCACTGCTGCGCGAGCTGGGCTTCCGCGTCACGCTGCTCCAGGCACGGGTCTTCGGCGACGCAGGGCGCCTCGGCATTCCGTACGACCACGTCGCACTGCGCGTGGAGACCGACGACGGAACGGGCCCGTGGCTCGCCGATGTCGGCTTCGGCGACCACGCCCTGCGCCCCCTCGGCCTGGACGCCCGCGTCGAACAGGAGGACCCCTGCGGCAGTTTCCGCTTCCGGGAGGCGCCACAGGGAGACCTCGATCTGCTGCGCGACGGTTCGGAGCAGTTCCGTCTGGACTTGCGGCCGCGCGTGCTGGCGGACTTCCGGGCCGGCTCCTGGTACCACCGGACCTCGCCGGATTCCCACTTCTCACGGTCGCTCATCTGCTCCCGCCGCACCACGGACGGCAGAGTGACGCTCCGCGGCCGCACCCTGATCACCACCGTGCGGGGCGAGCGGCAGGAGACGGAGCTGGGCGACGACGCCGAAGTGCTCGCCGCCTACCGCGACCACTTCGGTCTGGCGCTCACCCGCCTGCCCGCGGTGCGCGCGACCCCGGCCGGGTGACGGGCACGGGCACGGGCACGGGCACGGCTCCGTCATGGGTCCCTCGGTCAATGCGGACCATCGGTACCACCTGCGTACAGCAGCACACAGCTCGGCATAACCCGCTCTGAGCTGCCGCGTTTGCCTCGAACGTCACGATGGTGATCGAATGACCATTCGTCGGCGGGCCGCTGCTCCGACAACGACGTCCGGCTGTCAGGCCCGAGGTGAGAACCGCCCCTGGGGAGTACGTGCACATGTTCGGCTGTTGGCTAGGCAGCAGACCGAAGTCCAGTGCTGCGCAGAACAGCGCCCTTGCCGGGTTCCCGGTACCGCACGACGCCGGAATGCTGAGCTGCCGAGTGCTGGACCCCGTGTCCGAGCCCGTCCGACAGGCCGAATTCGTCGTCACCGACAGCGGAGGCCGCAAGGTCGTCAGCGGTGAGACGGACCCCTTCGGGAACGTGGTCGCCACCGTGCCCGGGGGTGACTACCGCCTGGGCGTCACCGCCGACGGGTTCACCCCCTTCCACGGGCCGGTCACCGTCTCTCAGGGCGACCACGCGAGCCTCGGCGACATCTCGCTCCAGGTGGCGCAGCCCCCGCAGCTCCCCGATCCGGGCGACTGGGAGATCGAGCCGTCGCACACCCAGATCGGCTTCACCGCACGTCATATCGGCATGGCCCGCATCCACGGCCGGTTCAACACCTTCGCCGGAGCCGTGCGGATCGGCGACCGCATGGAGGACTCCGCCATGCACGTCGTCATCGACGCCTCGTCGATCGACACCAACGTCCAGATGCGCGACGACCACCTGCGGTCCGGTGACTTCCTCGACGTCGAGCGCTACCCGACCCTCGAGTTCTACAGCGAGCGTTTCGTCCACCGCGGCGGTACCCGCTGGGGTGTCACCGGTGCGCTCACCCTGCACGGTGTGAGCCGCACCGTGACGCTGGACACCCAGTACCTCGGTCTGGGCAACGGCCTGGAGGGCGAGACCCGGGCGGCCTGCCGGGCGACCACCGAGCTGCACCGCGAGGACTTCACGCTCACCTGGCAGACGATGCTGGCGCGTGGCATCGCCGTGGTCGGCCCGAGCATCAAGATCGAGATGGACATCCAGATCATCCCCAAGGGCTGACCACGGCCGGTCACGCCCGACCGTGCCCGGATGCCTGACCGTGCCCGGCCGCGCCTGACCAGGGCCGGTACCCAGCCGGTGGGCCAGGGACCCCGTGGCTCCGCGCACCCTGCCTCTACGGTGCCTCCAGCCACCCCTCGTACTCCGTGGCGAAGGCGTCGAGTGCCGCGGAGTCCAGGCGGCCGGCCGGGTCCTCCACCACCACGAGCCACTGCGCGTCCTCGGCGTCGTCCTCACCGGCCAGGGCGTCCCGGACGAGCTGCGGCTCCTCGGAGACGCCGAACCGCTCCGACAGCTCTCCGGCGACCTCCTCGGCCGTGTCGCGGTCGGGCAGGACCAGCACATGTCTCACATCGCTCACCCGGACATTCTCCGGTATGCCCGGGCCGGAGTTACCCGGGGGCGGCTGCCCCACGGCGTTGTCACAGGGGCGTGGGATGCTGGACCGCGATGGCCACCAGACGTAACCCCACCGACGACCCGCTCGCCCCCGTCACGCTCGCCGTGGGCCAGGAGGACCTGCTCCTGGACCGTGCCGTGCAGCATGTGGTGGCCGCGGCCCGCGCCTCCGACGCCGACACGGACGTCCGCGACCTCACTCCGGACCAGTTGCAGCCCGGCACGCTCGCGGAGCTCACCAGCCCCTCGCTCTTCGCCGAGCGGAAGGTGGTGATCGTGCGCAACGCTCACGATCTCTCCGCCGACACCGTCAAGGACGTCAAGGCGTACCTGGGGGCACCCGCCGAGGAGATCACCCTGGTGCTCCTGCACGCGGGCGGGGCCAAGGGCAAGGGACTGCTGGACGCCGTGCGGAAGGCGGGGGCGCGCGAGGTGGCGTGCCCCAAGACCACCAAGCCGGCCGAGCGGCTGTCCTTCGTCCGGTCGGAATTCCGGGCGCTCGGGCGCTCCGCCACCCCGGAGGCGTGCCAGGCCCTGGTTGACTCCATCGGCAGCGACCTGCGCGAACTGGCCAGCGCTGTTTCGCAGCTGACAGCGGATGTCGAGGGCACCGTCGACGAAGCGGTCGTAGGCCGTTACTACACGGGGCGGGCCGAGGCATCCTCCTTCACCGTCGCCGACCGTGCCGTCGAGGGCCGGGCGGCGGAAGCGCTGGAGGCGCTGCGCTGGTCGCTGTCCACCGGCGTCGCTCCCGTCCTGATCACCAGCGCCCTCGCGCAGGGCGTCCGGGCGATCGGCAAGCTCTCCTCGGCCCGGGGCGGACGCCCCGCGGACCTGGCCCGCGAGCTCGGCATGCCGCCCTGGAAGATCGACCGGGTCCGCCAGCAGATGCGCGGCTGGACACCGGACGGGGTGGCGGCGGCGCTGATCGCGGTCGCGGCGGCGGACGCCGGTGTCAAGGGCGGCGGGGACGACCCCGAGTACGCCCTGGAGAAGGCCGTGGTCGCCGTCGCCCGCGCCGCACGCTCCGGCGGACGCTGACCCCCGCGCAGCGACCTGTGGCGCGCCCCGCGCCCGGCCTGGGCGCCGAACGCCCGGCCCCGTGCCCGCCCGGGACCAGGAGGGGCCGTGTCCGCGATCCCGATCCACCCACGCCGCTGCCCGTGCACCGCACGCCCACGCCACCGCACACCCACGCACGAAGGCCCCGACCGTAGTCCTGGGGAGGACTTGGCCGGGGCCTTCGGTTCACGCTCGGTGCGCCGCACCCGCGTGGCGAACGCAGGTTCGGTGTGCGGCGCGGGGTGCCGGTCAGGAGCGGGAGAGAGGGCCCGCTGAGTCCGTTCCGGCGATCACATCAGTGGTTCAGCCCTGGAGGGCGGCAACCTTGAGAGCCAGCGCCGACTTCTTGTTGGCGGCGGCGTTCTTGTGGATGACGCCCTTCGAGACAGCCTTGTCGAGCTGGCGGGAAGCGTCGCGGACGGCCACAGTGGCCTTCTCGACGTCACCGGCAGCGGCAGCCTCACGGGCCTTGCGGATCGAGGTCTTGAGCGAGGACCTGACGGCCTTGTTGCGCAGGCGCGCCTTCTCGTTCGTCTTGTTCCGCTTGATCTGGGACTTGATGTTCGCCACGAAAGAGCCTTTTCAGGTTCGTTGGATCTTCTATGTGCGCCACGCCGCTTCTGAGGGCCACGAGGCACAGCTGCCCACGGTAGCAGTCACCCTCGCACCGGCCCAAACCGGCCCCGGCCCCGCAGGCGTGGGACCATGGAGGCTACGTATCGATCCGTCCGACCCGACTTCGACCCGAGACACGGCGTCCGGCGTCTCAAGAATCAGGACCCTGCGTGCCCGCGACTCCTACCAACGTGCCCGAGCCGAGCCGTACCGACCCGGCGCTGATCCGCAACTTCTGCATCATCGCGCACATCGACCACGGCAAGTCGACCCTTGCCGACCGGATGCTCCAGCTGACGGGAGTGGTCGACCAGCGGCAGATGCGCGCCCAGTATCTCGACCGGATGGACATCGAGCGCGAGCGCGGCATCACCATCAAGTCCCAGGCGGTACGTCTGCCGTGGGCGCCCAACGAGGGTGAGGACAAGGGCACGACCCACATCCTCAACATGATCGACACCCCGGGCCACGTGGACTTCACCTACGAGGTCTCCCGCTCCCTGGCCGCCTGTGAGGGCACCGTCCTCCTGGTCGACGCCGCTCAGGGCATCGAGGCGCAGACGCTGGCCAACCTCTACCTGGCGATGGAGAACGACCTCACCATCGTCCCCGTGCTCAACAAGATCGACCTCCCGGCCGCGCAGCCCGAGAAGTTCTCCGAGGAGCTGGCCAACCTCATCGGCTGCCAGCCCGAGGACGTGCTGAAGGTCTCCGCCAAGACCGGTATCGGCGTGGACGCGCTGCTCGACCGGGTCGTCCGGGACGTCCCGGCCCCGATCGGCCAGGCGGACGCCCCGGCCCGCGCGATGATCTTCGACTCGGTCTACGACGCCTACCGCGGTGTCGTCACCTACGTCAGGGTCGTCGACGGCCAGCTCAACAAGCGCGAGCGCATCCGGATGATGTCGACGGGGGCCACCCACGAGCTGCTGGAGATCGGTGTCTCCTCCCCGGAGATGACCCCGGCCGACGGCATCGGCGTGGGTGAGGTCGGCTACATCATCACCGGTGTGAAGGACGTCCGGCAGTCCAAGGTCGGTGACACCATCACCTCCCTGAACAAGGGCGCGACCGAGGCGCTGGGCGGTTACAAGGACCCCAAGCCGATGGTGTTCTCGGGGCTCTACCCCCTCGACGGCTCCGACTACCCGGACCTGCGTGAGGCCCTGGACAAGCTCCAGCTCAACGACGCCGCGCTGGTGTACGAGCCGGAGACCTCGGCCGCGCTCGGCTTCGGCTTCCGCGTGGGCTTCCTCGGTCTGCTGCACCTCGACGTGATCCGTGAGCGCCTGGAGCGGGAGTTCGGTCTCGAGCTCATCGCCACCGCGCCCAACGTGGTCTACCGCGTCGAGATGGAGGACGGCACGGAGCACATCGTCACCAACCCGAGCGAGTTTCCCGAGGGCAAGATCGACAAGGTGCACGAGCCGGTCGTCAGGGCCACGGTCCTGGCGCCCAGCGAGTTCATCGGCGCGATCATGGAGCTCTGCCAGAACCGGCGCGGCACCCTGCTCGGCATGGACTACCTCTCCGAGGACCGGGTGGAGATCCGCTACACCCTGCCGCTCGCCGAGATCGTCTTCGACTTCTTCGACCAGCTGAAGTCCAAGACCCGCGGCTACGCCTCCCTCGACTACGAGCCCACGGGCGAGCAGTCCGCCCAGCTCGTCAAGGTCGACATCCTGCTGCACGGCGACAAGGTGGACGCCTTCTCGGCGGTCACGCACAAGGACAAGGCCTACGCGTACGGCGTCCGGCTCGTCGCCAAGCTGCAGAAGCTCATCCCCCGGCAGAACTTCGAGGTGCCGATCCAGGCCGCCATCGGCTCCCGGGTCATCGCACGCGAGACCGTCCGCGCCATCCGCAAGGACGTCCTCGCCAAGTGCTACGGCGGTGACATCTCCCGTAAGCGGAAGCTGCTGGAGAAGCAGAAGGAAGGCAAGAAGCGGATGAAGATGGTCGGCAACGTCGAGGTGCCGCAGGACGCGTTCATCTCGGTCCTGTCGACCGACGAGTCCGCCGGCGAGAGCAAGGCCAAGAAGTAGCACCGGCCTGCCCCGCACGGGTCCACCCGGGAGTACGTACTCGGGCGTACCCGGGAGTAGCCCAACGGGCCCCTGTGCCGCGGACGCCCGCGGTGCGGGGGCCCGCTTCGTTATCAAGCGGCGGCCCGTTGCCCCTTACGCGACGGTCCCACGCGCTCTAGTCTGATCACCACCCGTTAGTTACTCGCCAGTTAAACAAGCAGGCCGAGCGGGAACGAGAAGCAGGAATCACCAGCAACAGCACCCATAGCCGGTCGTAGCAATGCCGCAGGCCCGGAGGACGTCGTGAGCGACACACAGACCTTGATCGATAGCCGACCGCCCTCCGTGGCGACTCTCTTCATCGACCGCGTGGCGGCCACACCGGATGGGGAGGCCTACCGCTACCCGGTGCCGGCAGCCTCGGGTCAGGGCCCGGACGATTGGAAGTCGCTCACCTGGGCACAGGCCGCCGAGCGGGTCCACGCCATCGCGGCCGGACTGATCGCTCTGGGTGTCCGGCCGGAGGAGCGTGTCGCGCTCGCCTCCTCCACCCGCGTCGAATGGATCCTCGCCGACCTCGGTGTGATGTGCGCGGGCGCGGCGACCACGACGATCTACCCCTCCACGAACACCGAGGAGTCCGCCTTCATCCTGGCCGACTCCGACAGCCGCGTCCTGATCGCCGAGGACGCGGCCCAGTTGGCGAAGGCCCGTGAGAACAGGGCCGGGCTGTCCGACCTGGCGCATGTGGTCGTCATCGATCCGGCCGGCGCCGAGCCCGTGGAGGGTGACCCCGAGGGCTGGGTCCTCACGTTGGCCGACCTGGAGGCCCGGGGCGCCGAGCACCTGGTGAAGAACCCCGACGCGGTCACCGACCGGGTCGACGCCATCACGCCGGATCAGCTGGCGACCCTGATCTACACCTCGGGCACCACCGGCCGCCCCAAGGGCGTACGGCTGCCGCACGACAACTGGTCGTACATGGCCAAGGCGACGGTCGCGACCGGCCTGATCACCGCGGACGACGTCCAGTACCTCTGGCTCCCGCTCGCGCACGTCTTCGGCAAGGTGCTCACGTCCGGCCAGATCGAGGTCGGTCACGTCACGGCCGTCGACGGACGCGTGGACAAGATCATCGAGAACCTCCCGGTGGTCCAGCCGACCTACATGGCGGCCGTTCCCCGCATCTTCGAGAAGGTCTACAACGGTGTCGCGGCCAAGGCGCGGGCCGGCGGCGGCGCCAAGTACAAGATCTTCCAGTGGGCGGCCGGCGTCGCCCGTGAGTACGCCACGGTGTCGCAGGACAACTTCCGGCGCACCGGCAAGGCCTCCGTGCCGTTCGCCCTCGGCGCCAAGCACAAGGTCGCCGACACCCTCGTCTTCGCGAAGATCCGTGAGGCCTTCGGCGGACGCCTCCGCGCCTGCGTCTCCGGTTCGGCCGCCCTCGCCCCCGACATCGGCCTCTTCTTCTCCGGTGCCGGCATCCACATCCTGGAGGGCTACGGGCTCACCGAGTCCAGCGCCGCGTCCTTCGTCAACCCGGGCGACGCCTACCGCACCGGGACCGTCGGCAAGCCGCTCCCCGGCACCGAGGTCCGGATCGCCGACGACGGCGAGATCCTGCTGCGCGGCCCCGGCCTGATGGAGGGCTACCACCGGCTGCCCGAGAAGACCGCCGAGGTGCTGGAGTCCGACGGCTGGTTCCACACCGGGGACATCGGCGAGCTCTCCGAGGACGGCTACCTGCGGATCACCGACCGCAAGAAGGACCTGATCAAGACGTCCGGCGGCAAGTACATCGCCCCGGCGGAGGTCGAGGGCCAGTTCAAGGCGGTCTGCCCGTTCGTCTCCAACATCCTGGTGCACGGCGCGGACCGAAACTTCTGCACCGCCCTCATCGCGCTCGACGAGCCGACCATCCTCGGCTGGGCGCAGGAGAACGGACTGGGCGGCAAGCCCTACGCCGACGTGGTGGCGTCCCCGCAGGCCGTGGAGCTCATCGAGGGCTATGTGCGGACGCTCAACGAAGGCCTGCAGCGCTGGCAGACCATCAAGAAGTTCCGGCTCCTGCCCCGTGACCTCGACATCGAACACGGCGAGCTGACCCCGAGCCTCAAGCTGAAGCGGCCGGTCGTCGAGCGCGAGTACCGGGACCTCATCGACGACATGTACGCGGGCTCCCGCGAGGCGTAACAGCCGAGGGGCAGGTCGAGGCGGGGCCGGGGGTGCGGAAGCACCCGCCGGCCCCGCCCCGTTCTGCGCCCGGCTCCGGGCGACTTCCGTCACTCGGCGCTTATGGGTGCGCTCCGTCTGTCACTCTGTCGGGATACGTCAGCGGCGTTTCGCGAGACTGTCAGGAGCCGCACCGTGGGGCCCATTCCCTTGCAGCGGGACGTCGTCCGGCGTCCCGGCACCGTCGTCGCCGAACAGGGCGGCGAGCCGTTCCCGGCCGCCCGGACCAGCCTGCCCGGAATCCCGCAGGCCTCGGCCGCGGCCCGCAGATTCGTCCGGGCCGCGCTCGCCGACTGGACCGGGCTCGGCCTGCCCTCCCTCGGGGAGTTCGGTGAACGGCTCACCGACGACGCGCTGACCGTCACCAGCGAGCTGGTCACCAACGCGGTCGTGCACGCCGGTACGGCCGTCGAACTGCTGCTCCGGCTGGAGGACTCGGCAGGGCCCGAGCCCGCTGCCCTGGTGCTGGAGATCACCGACCACCATCCCGCCCGCTCGGTGCGCGACGACCGCGACGAGCGGCCCGACCCCGCCGAATACGGACGGGGACTGCAACTCGTCGCCACCCTCGCCGAGTCCTGGGGCATCACCTACCGCACCGGCCTCAAGACCGTATGGGCCCGCCTCCCGGGCGACGACCGGTACGGACTGCCCGACGTCCCGGCCGCCGAAGGTGCCACCCACAGCCGGGGTCCGCGCGCCGCCGGGGCCCTCGCACCCTCGGCCGGGCGCACCGCACGGGACGACGGCGGCTGGTCCGGGCACGGCGGGCTCTCCTTCCTCGCCGAGGCCTCCGGCCTCCTCGCCGGCCAGCTCGACGAGGACCAGGTGGCATCGACGGCGGGCCGGCTCCTGGTGCCCCGCCTCGCCGACTGGTGTGCGATATGGCTGGAGTGCGAGGGCGGCGGCCCGGCGGCGGCTCCCCGGCTCGCGGGGGTCTGGCACAGCGACGAGGAACGGGCCGAGCTGCTGCGGCCCGCACTGGAGAAGGAGCCGCTCCGCCTGCCCGGAAGCGTCGGTACGGGCCCCGTACCCATGCCGTGGCCGGGAGGCGTCACGACGGAGCGCGGGGACGGCACCGGCGCCGTGCTCGCCCACCGCATCATCTCGGGCGGACGTACGCTCGGAGCCGTCCTCGTGGGCCGCGAGGGCGCCGACCACGTCCCCGACGACGTCGCCGCCCTCCTCGCGGACTTCGTACGCCGGGTCGGTCTCGCCGTGGGCGCCGCCCGCGCCTACACCCGTCAGGCCACCATCAGCCGCATCCTCCAGCGGGGCCTGCTGCCCAGCAAGGTCGCCGAGATCCCCGGCGTCACCAGCGCCCTGGTGTACGAGCCGGGGGACGACGGCGTGGTGGGCGGCGACTTCTACGACCTCTTCCCGTGCCCCGGCGACCGCTGGTGCTTCGTGCTCGGGGACGTCCAGGGCAGCGGTCCCGAAGCCGCCGTCGTCACCGGACTCGCCCGGCCCTGGCTGCGCCTGCTGTCCAGGGAGGGGTTCAGCGTCGGCGAGGTCCTCGACCGGCTCAACCGGCTCCTCCTGGACGACGCCATGGAGGCCGCCGAGGCCGCCGCGCTCATGGTCGCGGCGGCCGGCGGCCAGCAGATCCAGGGCGGTGAGCAGACGCAGGACGGCTCCCAGTCCCGATTCCTCTCCCTGTTGTACGGCGACCTCGTGCCGCTCCCGGAGGGCGGTGTGCGCTGCACCGTGGCGAGCGCCGGCCACCCGCTCCCGTTGCTGCTGCGCCCCGACGGCTCCGTACGCCCGGCCGTAGGGCCGCAGGTGTTGCTCGGGGTCGTCGACGACGTGGCGTACGAGAGCCGGAGCTTCGACCTGGCGCCCGGCGACAGCCTTCTCTGCGTCACCGACGGGGTGACCGAGCGCCGCTCGGGGCGGCTGATGTTCGACGACGACGACGGTCTCGCCCGGGTCCTGGCCGGCTGTGCCGGGCTTCCGGCCGCCGGGATGGCCGACCGGATCAGGCGGGCCGTCCACGCCTTCGCCGAGGGCCCGCCGGACGACGACCTGGCCCTGCTGGTGATCCAGGTCGACTGATCCGGACCGCCGTGGTGCGGGGCAGCTCCGCCGGCGAGTGACAATGGACGGTATGCCTTCCGTACTGCCCGATGGTGAGCCCGTGCCCGACGACGGGGCACTGCCCCGCCACGCCCTGGAAGGCGCCGCGGAACGGCCGCTCGGCTTCTACCTGCACGTGCCCTACTGCGCCACGCGCTGCGGCTACTGCGACTTCAACACCTACACCGCGACCGAGCTGCGCGGTTCAGGTGGTGCCCTGGCGTCCCGGGACAACTACGCGGCCCATCTGATCGAGGAGGTCCGCCAGGCCCGCAAGGTGCTCGGCGACGACCCCCGTCCGGTCCGCACGGTCTTCGTCGGCGGGGGTACGCCGACGCTGCTGCCCGCCGCCGACCTGGTCCGGATGCTCGCGGCGATCCGCACGGAGTTCGGGCTGGCGGAGGACGCCGAGATCACCACGGAGGCCAATCCGGAATCCGTCGATCCGGCGTATCTGGCGGAGCTGCGGGAAGGCGGCTTCAACCGGATCTCCTTCGGCATGCAGAGTGCCCGGCAGCACGTCCTGAAGATCCTGGACCGCACCCACACGCCCGGCAGGCCCGAAGCCTGCGTCGCCGAGGCCCGTGCGGCCGGCTTCGAACACGTGAACCTCGACCTGATCTACGGGACCCCCGGCGAGTCCGACGACGACTGGCGGGCCTCGCTCGACGCGGCGATCGGCGCCGGACCCGACCATGTGTCGGCGTACGCCCTGATCGTCGAGGAGGGGACCCAGCTCGCCCGGCGTATCCGGCGCGGCGAGGTCCCGATGACGGACGACGACGTCCACGCCGACCGCTACCTGATCGCGGACGAGGCGATGGCGGCGGCCGGCTTCTCCTGGTACGAGGTGTCGAACTGGTCCCGTACGCCCGAGGGCCGCTGCCTGCACAACGAGCTCTACTGGCGCGGCGCCGACTGGTGGGGCGCCGGGCCCGGGGCGCACAGCCACGTCGGCGGGGTGCGCTGGTGGAACGTCAAGCACCCCGGGGCCTACGCGCAGGCCCTGTCCGAGGGCCGCTCGCCCGGCGCGGGCCGGGAGGTGCTCGGTGACGAGGACCGCCGGGTCGAGCGCATCCTGCTGGAGCTGCGGCTCGTCGAGGGCTGCCCGCTGTCGCTGCTCGCCCCCGCCGGCCTCGCGGCGGCCGGCCGCGCGGTGACGGACGGGCTGCTGGAGCCCGGACCGTACGCCGAGGGCCGCGCGGTCCTCACCCTGCGGGGCCGGCTGCTGGCCGACGCCGTGGTGCGGGACCTGGTGGACTGAGGCGGAGGAAGGATCCCCTATGTCACCCGACAGTCCGCGCGGGTGAGGGGTGTCCGGTCACCCGCGGCCCGGCCGCACACCACACGGCTCTGCGCGTCCGGCCCCGGGCGGGTGACCTCGACGATGTTCAGGCCGTGCACCTTCTGGTCGGCGTACGGAATCGTCCCCCGGAAGGTGATGGTCCCGGTCGGCATGTCGTGCAGGGCAACCGAGTAGAGCGTCGCCCAGGTCTCCGCAGCGCTCTGCGGGACGTCGCTGCGGGTCGCCGCCGCATAGAGGGCTGCCGTCGCCTGGTAGGACATGACGGTCTGCCCGCTGGCGAACAGCTTGTCCTCGTACGGGCGCTCCTTCGGCAGCGCGGGCAGCCGCCGGCCTTCGGGGAGCAGGGCTTCCAGGGTCTTGCGGGAGTCCTCGTAGAACGCCCGCCCACCGCCCTGGCTCAAGGGGGCGAGCGCGCCGTAGTAGAGCGTCACCTTGTCCGCGAGCTTCGTCGAGTCGTCGAAGCGCGCTTTGGTCAGGTCGTCGCCGGTGAAGACCGTGATCTGCTTCTCCGAGCAGCCCGCCGTCTGGCCGAGGCCGGACATCAGCGTGTTGACGTCCTCGACCCGGCCCGCGAAGTACAGGGCGTCGGGCACGCGCTCGGCACCGCAGATCGCGTGCAGGGGCGCGTCGAGGTTCGCGGAACTGCCGTTCTCGGACAGGGAGTACTGGGTGTCGGCAGCCACGGTGAAGCCGGATTCCGCCAGCATCTCCAAACCCACCCGGCGCTGCTCGGTGGTGTAACGGTCCTTGTCCTCGTTGCCCACCTTCCGGGACAGGACGGCGGCCTGCGGATCGTCCAGCGCTTCCGCCAGCCGGCCCGCGACCAGCCCGAGGGCGTCCGCCTGCTCCTCGTCGGTCGCGGCCATGCCGAAGTAGTTCGGATACGCGCGGGCCAGATCACTGCCCGAGTTCGTGGTGTCCACCACGGGAAGCCCCGCGCGCTGGAGGAGCCCGGTGGTCTCGGCGCTCTCCGTGGTGTTGCGGCCGAGGCCCACGACACCGACGACGGAGGGGTCCCGCCGGGCCACGTCGATGATCCTCCTGACCGCCGTGGTCTGCCGCAGCATGTCCTGGCCGCCGTTGGCCGTCAGGACCCGGAGCTTGACGGAACGGTTTGCCGTGTCGTTGACGAACCGCTGGTGGAGATAGACGCCGGTCAGCTCCTCCAGACCCTTGCGGGTGTCCTCCCGGTTCGCGTCGGTGCCGGTGAGCGGGCCCGCGTAGACGACGGTGACATGCGGTTCACCCGGCACGATGGCGGAGTTCTGCTCCCTGATCGCCTGTTCGATCCGCTCGAAGGTGACACCCTGGCCCACCCCGTGCAGCTGGAGGGTGTTGCCCTCGGCGAAGCGCACCTCGGGCACCGTGGCCACCCCGATGCACTCCTTGGCGCCGCCGGGGCCGGTCAGTCTGACCGCGTCGGTGCTGACGCCGACGAGCGGGCCGTAGCAGTACTTCTCCTTCAGGTGCTCGCCCCACAGGTAGGTTCCCAGCAGCGCGCCGACCAGCGCGAGGGCGACGGTCGTCCGTGACATCACCCACCAGGCCCAGGTCCGGCGGACCCGATGGGTGACGAGCTGCGCATGGGCGTGCTCGTGGGTCAGCTGACCGGTGGAGAGCGGCAGCCGCAGCACCCAGGCCAGCGTCACGGCCGCCGCCGGGGCCTGGCCGACGCTCAGGTCGGCGACCCAGCTCTCGTACCGGGCACGGGCCCCGGACCTGCCGCCGGCGTTCGCCGCCGGCTCGGGAGGCAGCGGCGGGGTGTGCCGCATGATCCGGTCGGCCGGCAGCGAGGCCAGGAGCAGCAGCGGATCCACCTCGCTGCGCCGCGAGCGCACGTTGTTGACGGCGTTGATGAGCAGGATGCCGCCGTTGTCCTGGGTGGCCGTCGGCAGGAAGACCACCGGCGGGACGGTGCGCTTGCCGCGCCGCCAGTCCAGGGCGTGCGGACGGTAGTTGTGCAGCAGGTCCTCCAGCAGCGCCTGGACACGGAGCTCCAGGTGGAACTGGCGCGCGTGCTCGTCGCCGGCCCCCGCATCCGCGACCCGCCCCGCGACGGCGGCAGCCCGCGCCCGGATCACCCGCCACGAACCGCTGGGGGAGAACCACGACCAGCCGTCGGACGGGTACGCGGTGCTCGACGCGGCCAGCGACGACGTGGTCGCGAGCCAGCGGCTGGCCCGGCGCAGCCACAGCAGCGGTGGCGCCGCCGTGGTCACCAGCCTCACGACCGCGAGGCCGAGCAGGGCTGCGGCGGCGACCAGGGCGGTCAGCACCCAGCCGATCTCCCCCAGCAGCACGCTGAGCACGGCGATGAAGACGGCCCCGACGAAGGTCTCCGGACGTATCGAGGCGCGCAGCGAGTCCCACCAGTTGGAGCCTCCCGACCGGCTCGCCCGCCACCGCAGGCTGCCCAGCTGTTCCAGGATCCGTTCGTCGCGTTCCCGGGGCGATCCGGCGCCAGGCTGTGCGACGACCGTCTCCGTGGCCTGCTCGATGGCGGCGAGCAGCCGGGAGCGGGGAAACGTGAAGGGCTTGTACTGCGAGGTGTCCCGGGTCTCCCAGGGCCGTTCGGTGAGGGTGCGGACCATGGAGAGCGCCGCCTCGTACGGGGTGGTGCCGTTGCCGTCGAGCAGCTTCACCGGCACCCGCCGCCGCTGGTTCGCCCGGTGGACCTGATGGACGATGCGCTCGACCCTGTCGTCGATCTCCGGACCCGCGGCGGCGTCCTTCGCCTGCGCCACGACCAGGGGCATCACGGGCCGGTTGACCCGGTACTGGTCGATCAGTTCCTGCATGAGGTGGAAGACGGCGGAGGCCGCCTCGTTGTCCGCACTGTCCCGCCACACTTCACGCGTCATCCGCCCCGTCCCATCCCCTGCGCCGGCACTGCCGTCACCTCTCAATAACGGATGGTGCGTGTGCGGCGCAGGTGTTCGCGGGTATCGGTACCGGATCCTCGTCAAAGGGCTCCGGGCATCAGCCGGGCAGAGTGACGAAGTCGATCAATTCTTCTACGCGGCCCAGCAGTTGAGGTTCCAAGTCCTTGTACGAGCCGACTTCGGACAGGATGCGCTGCCAGGCCGCACCGGTGTTCTCCGGCCAGCCCAGGGCTCGGCACACGCCCGTCTTCCAGTCCTGGCCACGCGGAACCACCGGCCACGCGGGGATGCCCAGGGACGACGGTTTCACGGCCTCCCAGACGTCGATGTACGGATGCCCGACCACCAGCACGTGCGCGTCGGTGACCTGAGCGGCGATCCGGGACTCCTTGGACCCGGGCACCAGATGGTCGACCAGGACACCGAGCCGGGCGTCCGGGCCGGGCGCGAACTCCCGGACGATCGCCGGCAGGTCGTCGACGCCCTCCAGGTACTCCACCACCACGCCCTCGATGCGCAGGTCGTCGCCCCAGACCCGCTCGACGAGCTCGGCGTCGTGCCGCCCCTCCACGTAGATCCGGCCCGCCCGCGCCACCCGGGCCCGCGCCCCCGGGACCGCCACCGAACCGGACGCCGTACGCATGGGGCGGACGGGGCCGCCGGCCGAGGGGCGTATGAGGGTGACCACCTTGCCGTCCAGCAGGAAGCCGCGCGGCTCCATCGGGAAGACCCGGTGCTTACCGAAGCGGTCCTCCAGCGTGACCGTCGGCCCCTGGGCCGTCTTCTCGCACCGGATCACCGCCCCGCAGAAGCCGGTGACGGCGTCCTCGACGACCAGATCGGGCTCGGCGGGGACCTCGGGGGCGGGGGCGGACTTCTTCCACGGCGGAGTCAGATCCGGCTGGTAGCTGCGCATGGCACGACGATAATCCGCCGGCCTTTCACGACACGCCGAAGCGGTCGGCCAGCCGATCACGCTGGGCACGTACGAACGCCGCGTCCACCACCGCCCCGTGTCCCGGCACGTACAGCGCGTCCTCGCCGCCGAGCTCCAGCAGCCGGTCCAGCGCGGCAGGCCAGTGCGAGGGGACCGCGTCCGGGCCCGCCTGCGGTTCGCCGGACTCCTCGACCAGATCTCCGCAGAGCACCACGACGGGGGAGCCCGGCACCAGCACCGCGAGATCGTGGCCGCTGTGACCGGGGCCCACATTGGCCAGCAGCACCTGGAACCCGCCGCCGAGGCCGAGCGTCCACTCGCCGCTCACCTGGTGCCGCGGGGCCACCAGGGTGTCCGTGGCCGTGGTGGCGTCCGCCTCACCCATCCCGTGCCGCAGGGCGTCCGCGCGCAGCTCCTCGGCGCCCCGCCCCAGCAGGTCCGCCGTGCCGACGGCTCCGTAGACCTCCGCCCCGGAGAAGGCGGCGGTGCCCAGCACATGGTCGAAGTGCGGATGGCTCAGTGCGATATGCGTCACCCTCCGGCCCAGCATCGCCTCCGCCTGGGTCCTCAGCTCGGCCCCCTCCCGGAGCGTCGACCCGGTGTCGTAGAGCAGCACCCCCTCCGTCCCCGCCACCAGCGCGGCGGTCGCGTCCCAGACGGGAAGGCGCCGCCGCCCCGTACCGTTGCCCAACCGCTCCCAGCCGAACTCTTCCCAAGAGACGTCCATACCGCGACGCTATCGGCAACGACCTGCGCAGTCCCGTGACGGCGTGGCCGGTCGCCCTTGCCCCGGGCCCACCCCGCCCCCGTACACTGACCGGGGGATTGCTGGCACTCGAACGCACAGAGTGCCAAGCAGACACCGAAGAACACAGCTGGAGGTGTGCGCGGTGCTCAGTGAACGCAGACTCGAAGTGCTGCGCGCCATCGTCCAGGACTACGTCGGCACCGAGGAGCCCGTCGGCTCCAAGGCACTCACGGAGCGGCACAGCCTCGGGGTCTCTCCGGCGACTGTCCGCAACGACATGGCGGTGCTGGAGGACGAGGGCTTCATCGCCCAGCCGCACACCAGTGCGGGACGTATTCCGACGGACAAGGGCTACCGTCTCTTCGTCGACAAGCTCGCGGGCGTCAAGCCCCTGTCGTCGCCGGAGCGCCGGGCCATTCAGAATTTCCTCGACGGCGCGGTCGACCTCGACGACGTCGTGGGCCGCACGGTCCGGCTGCTCGCGCAGCTGACCAGGCAGGTCGCCGTCGTGCAGTACCCCTCGCTGACCCGGTCGACGGTCCGGCACGTGGAGCTGCTCTCGCTGGCTCCGGCCCGTCTGATGCTCGTGCTGATCACGGACACGGGCCGGGTCGAACAGCGTATGATCGACTGCCCTGCACCGTTCGGTGACACGTCACTGGCCGATCTGCGGGCCCGGCTCAACAGCCGGGTCGTCGGACGACGCTTCGCGGACGTCCCCCGGCTGGTGCAGGACCTGCCGGAGTCCTTCGAGAACGAGGACCGGGGAACCGTATCCACGGTGCTCTCCGTCCTCCTCGAGACTCTGGTCGAGGAAACGGAGGAGCGGCTGATCATCGGCGGCACCTCCAACCTCACCCGCTTCGGGCACGACTTCCCTGTGATGATCCGGCCGGTGCTGGAGGCATTGGAGGAGCAGGTCGTGCTGCTGAAGCTGCTCGGTGAGGCGACGGACTCAGGCATGACCGTACGGATCGGGCACGAGAACGCCCACGAGGGCCTCAACTCCACGTCCGTCGTCGCGGTCGGCTACGGTTCGGGCGACGAGGCAGTCGCCAAACTCGGCGTGGTCGGACCGACCCGCATGGACTACCCCGGAACGATGGGAGCGGTACGCGCAGTGGCACGTTACGTCGGACAGATCCTGGCGGATTCGTAAGTGGCCACGGACTACTACGCCGTACTAGGCGTGCGCCGCGACGCATCTCAGGACGAGATCAAGAAGGCATTCCGTCGGCTCGCACGCGAGCTGCACCCGGATGTCAACCCGGACCCGAAGACCCAGGAGCGGTTCAAGGAGATCAACGCCGCTTACGAGGTGCTGTCGGACCCGCAGAAGAAGCAGGTCTACGACCTCGGCGGTGACCCGCTGTCCAACTCGGGCGGCGGCGGTGGCGCGGGAGGTTTCGGAGCCGGCGGCTTCGGCAACTTCAGCGACATCATGGACGCGTTCTTCGGCAACGCCGCGCAGCGCGGGCCCCGTTCACGGACCCGGCGCGGCCAGGACGCGATGATCCGGCTGGAGATCGACCTCAACGAGGCGGCCTTCGGCACGACCAAGGACATCCAGGTCGACACGGCGGTCGTCTGTACGACCTGCAGTGGCGAGGGCGCCGCACCCGGCACCTCCGCGCAGACCTGTGACATGTGCCGCGGCCGTGGCGAGGTCTCCCAGGTCACCAGGTCCTTCCTCGGCCAGGTCATGACCTCGCGGCCCTGCCCGCAGTGCCAGGGATTCGGCACGGTCGTCCCGACGCCGTGCCCGGAGTGCGCCGGTGACGGCCGCATCCGCTCGCGGCGCACCCTCACCGTGAAGATCCCCGCCGGTGTCGACAACGGCACCCGGATCCAGCTCGCGGGCGAGGGCGAGGTCGGCCCCGGCGGCGGCCCCGCCGGCGACCTCTACGTCGAGATCCACGAGCTCTCCCACGCCGTCTTCCAGCGGCGCGGCGACGATCTGCACTGCACGGTCACCATCCCGATGACGGCGGCGGCGCTCGGCACCCAGGTGCCGCTCGAGACGCTCGACGGTCTGGAGGAGATCGACATCAGGCCGGGCACCCAGTCCGGCCAGTCGGTCCCGCTGCACGGGCGTGGCATCACGCACCTGCGCGGTGGCGGGCGCGGCGACCTGATCGTGCACGTCGAGGTCATGACCCCGACGAAGATGGACCCCGAGCAGGAGCGCCTCCTGAGGGAGCTGGCCGTGCTGCGTGGCGAGGAGCGGCCCACCGGTCAGTTCCAGCCAGGACAGCAGGGACTGTTCTCCCGCCTGAAGGACGCCTTCAACGGCCGCTGAACCCTGTCACCGCACCGCCCGCCGGTCCCGTACCGGCGGGCGGTGCGCTGTGTACGGCGTCGCGTCGGCCGGTCGTAAGGGGCTGATTCGGCACGATCCGCCGGACGTGGCACGATGCGGTCATGTCCTTGGCGCTGACCGATCTCTGCCGGTACCCGATCGTGCAGGCCCCGATGGCGGGCGGGGTGTCCCGCCCGGAGCTGGCCGCGGCCGTCTCCGACGCCGGAGGGCTCGGTTTCCTCGCCGCCGGCTACAAGACCGCGGACGGGATGTACAACGAGGTCAAGGAGATGCGGAGACTGACCGGCCGGCCCTTCGGCGTCAACCTCTTCATGCCGCAGCCGCGGGTCGCCGACGCCGGCGCCGTCGAGGTCTACCGCCACCAGCTCGCCGGCGAGGCCGCCTGGTACGAGACCCCGCTCGGCGACGCGGACTCCTGCGGCGGCGGTGACGACGGCTACGAGGCCAAGGTCGCGATCCTGCTGGAGGACCCCGTACCCGTGGTCTCCTTCACCTTCGGGTGCCCCACGCGTGAAGTCCTCGCGGCGTTCGCCGCGGCCGGGACGTTCACCGTCGTCACGGTCACCTCGGCCCAGGAGGCGCGGAACGCCCAGTGGGCTGGTGCCGACGCCCTCTGCGTCCAGGGCACCGAGGCCGGAGGCCATCAGTCCACGCACCGCGACGACCCGCAGGCCGCGCTCGGCGGCACCGGGCTGCTCACCCTGATCACCGAGGTCCGCGCATCCGTGCGGCTGCCGGTGATCGCGGCCGGCGGGCTGATGCGCGGCTCCCAGATCACCGCCGTCCTCGCGGCCGGAGCCGACGCGGCACAGTTCGGTACCGCGTTCCTGGCCTGTCCCGAGTCGGGAGCGCACCCGCTGCACAAGCAGGCGCTGACCAACCCGCTGTTCGTGACCACGACCCTGACCCGGGCCTTCTCCGGCCGCCCCGCGCGTGGGCTGGTCAACCGCTTCGTGCGGGAGCACGGCCCGTACGCCCCGGCCGCCTACCCGCAGGTGCACCACCTGACCAGCGGACTGCGCAGGGCCGCCGCGAAGGCCGACGACGCCCAGGGCATGGCCCTGTGGGCGGGCCAGGGACACCGGATGGCACGCGAGCTGCCCGCCGGGGAGCTCGTGGGCCTGCTCGCCGCAGAGACGGAAGCCGCGCGTGCGGCAGTGAGCGTGAGGAGTGCCCAGTGACGGCACCGGTATTCGTCGTCGAACAGCTGCCCGGTGGGCCGGAGTTCGTCCTGGACGGCTCCGAGGGGCGGCACGCCGTCTCCGTGAAGCGGCTGAACCCGGGGGAGGACGTCGTCCTGACCGACGGGCGGGGCCGCTGGGCGGAGGGCGTCGTACGGGCCGCCGAGGGCAAGGACCGGCTCGTCGTAGGCGGCCTGGAGCCGGTCCACGAGGAGCCCGCGCCCACCCCCTCCCTCACCGTCGTCCAGGCGCTGCCCAAGGGCGACCGCGGTGAGCTCGCCGTGGAGACGATGACCGAGACCGGCGTCGACATGATCGTGCCCTGGCAGGCCGCGCGCTGCATCACCCAGTGGAAGGGCGACCGCGGACTCAGGTCCCTGGCCAAGTGGCGCAGCACCGCGCGTGAGGCGGGGAAGCAGTCGCGCCGGGTCCGTTTCCCCGAGGTGGCGGAGGCCATGACGACCAAGCAGGTCGCCGCCCTGCTGGCAGGGGCGGACTTCGCCGGGGTCCTGCACGAGGACCAGGACGCCGGCAGCGAGCCGCTCGCCACCGCCGAACTCCCCACCCGCGGCACGATCGTGCTGGTCGTGGGCCCGGAGGGCGGGGTGTCCCCGCAGGAGCTGGCCGCCTTCGCCGAGGCCGGTGCTCCCGCCTACCGGCTCGGCCCGAGCGTCCTGCGCACCTCGACCGCGGGGACCGCCGCGGCGGCCCTGCTGATGGGGCGCACCGGGCGCTGGAGCTGAGGAACCGTGGGCTCCGGCCCCGCCGGATAGCATGCCGGTGTACCGATCACGCTCACCGACCGACCGAGGAGGCCCGGGCCATGGCGGGAGAACCGCAGACCGACTGCCTGTTCTGCAAGATCGTCACGGGCGACATCCCGGCGACGATCGTCCGCGAGAGCGACTCGACCGTCGCCTTCCGTGACATAAATCCCCAGGCCCCGACGCATGTCCTGGTCATCCCCAAGGCGCACTACCCGGACGCAGCCTCCCTCGCTGCCGCCGAACCGGAGACGGCCGCCGCGGTGCTGCGCGAGGCCGGCCTGGTCGCCGCCGACGAGAAGCTCACCGAGAGCGGCTACCGCATCGTCCTCAACACCGGTGCGGGCGCCGGGCAGACCGTCTTCCACGCGCACGCCCACGTCCTGGGCGGCCGCGGGATGCAGTGGCCCCCCGGCTAGCACCCGTGTCCGTACGAGAACTCGTGGTCCTCGGCACCGCCAGCCAGGTGCCGACCCGCCACCGCAACCACAACGGCTATCTGCTGCGCTGGGACGGTGAGGGCATCCTCTTCGACCCGGGCGAGGGGACCCAGCGCCAGATGCTGCGGGCGGGTGTCGCCGCGCACGACATCAACCGGATCTGCGTCACGCACTTCCACGGCGACCACTCGCTCGGCCTGGCCGGAGTGATCCAGCGCATCAACCTCGACCAGGTCCCGCATCCCGTCACCGCCCACTTCCCGGCGAGCGGACAGCGCTTCTTCGACCGGCTGCGGTACGCGACCGCCTACCGCGAGTCGGTCGAGCTGGCCGAGGCCCCGGTCGCCGCCGACGGGGTCCTCGCCACCACCGAGGCGTACACCCTCGTCGGCCACCGGCTCTCGCACCCCGTCGAGTCCTACGGCTACCGCCTCACCGAGCCGGACCGGCTGCGCATGCTGCCCGGAAAGCTCGCCGAGCACGGCATCGGCGGCCCCGACGTCGGACGGATTCAGCGGGACGGATCCCTGCGGGGCGTCCCGCTGGGCGAGGTCTCCGAGCCCCGCCGCGGACAGCGCTTCGCCTTCGTCATGGACACCCGGCTCTGCGACGGCGCGTTCGCGCTGGCCGAGGGATGCGACATGCTGGTCATCGAGTCGACGTTCCTCGACGAGGACGGCCGGCTCGCCGCCGACCACGGTCACCTCACCGCCGGACAGGCGGCCCGGGTGGCGAAGGAGTCGGACGTACGGCACCTCGTGCTGACGCACTTCTCCCAGCGCTACACCGACCCCGACGTCTTCGAGCGCCAGGCCAGGGCAGCCGGCTTCGAAGGCGAACTGACCATCGCCCAGGACCTGATCAGGGTCCCGGTACCCACCCGCCACACGTAACGAGAACCCCGTGCACCTCCCCAAAGCAGAACTCCACCTCCACATCGAGGGAACCCTCGAACCCGAGCTGGCCTTCGCGCTCGCCGCACGCAACGGCGTGGACCTGCCCTACGCGGACACCGAAGAGCTGCGCACCGCCTACCTCTTCGACGACCTGCAGAGCTTCCTCGACCTGTACTACGCCCTCATGGCCGTCCTGCGCACCGAGGAGGACTTCGCCGACCTGGCCGACGCCTACCTCGCCCGCGCCGCCGGCCAGGGCGTCCGGCACGCGGAGATCTTCTTCGACCCGCAGGCCCACACCGACCGGGGCGTCCCGATCGGTACCGTGATCGAGGGGCTCGGAAGGGCGCTGGAGCGCAGCGAGGAGACGCACGGCATCTCCACCCAGTTGATCATGTGCTTCCTGCGCGACAAGTCCGCCGAGTCGGCGCTGGAAACCCTCGAAGCGGCCAAGCCCCACCTGCACCGCATCAGCGCCGTGGGCCTCGACTCGGCCGAGGTCGGTCATCCGCCCGCGAAGTTCCGCGAGGTGTACGCGGCGGCCACCGCCCTCGGCCTGCGCAAGGTCGCCCACGCCGGGGAGGAGGGCCCGCCGGAGTACATCCGGGAGGCCCTGGACGTCCTCGGAGTCGAACGGATCGACCACGGCCTGCGCTGCATGGAGGACCAGGAGCTGGTGGACCGGCTGGTCTCCGAGCGGATCCCGCTGACGCTCTGCCCGCTCTCCAACGTACGGCTGCGCGCCGTCGACGTCCTGGAGCAGCACCCGCTGCGGTCCATGATGGACGCGGGCCTGCTCTGCACGGTGAACTCCGACGACCCCGCCTACTTCGGCGGATACGTCGGAGACACCTTCCACGCCGTGCACGAGGCGCTCGGCCTGGACCGCGAGCAGCTGCGCACCCTGGCCCGCAACTCCTTCGAGGCGGCCTTCCTCGACCACGACGAGGAGCGCAGGGCGCGCTACCTCTCCGAGGTCGAGGCCTACGTGTTCGACTGACCGGGACCGCCGTCCGGTCCCGCCGTCCGGACGGCGCTCCGCACCAGCCGCCCGCGCCGCAGCGCGGGCACGCTGATCTCCGCGACCTCCTGCTCCGGAGCGCCCAGCTCGGGCACCGCGCCGGACAGGCTGTTGGACGTGGCGGCGAGGAGTGCGGCAGGGGCGCCGCCCCTGCGCCGGACGGAGCCGGGCACCAGGGGGCGTCCGCCGGTGTGCAGCGCCACGGCGGTGACGGGGGCCGCGACCAGGAGGGTGGCGGCCCCCAGGATCAGGCCCATCACCGCGTAGCCCGCCTGCTCGGAGAGGAAACTGCCGAGCAGGGGGCCGCAGGCCGTGCCGACGGAGGACGCCGAACCCGCGAGGACCGCCCAGCGGCCGCGTACGTCCAGTGAGGCAGCCAGACCGATCAGGTACGACAGGACCACCGGGTAGAAGGTGTTCCAGGCGATCTCCCCGGTCGCGAACGACCCCAGGTCCTCGGCCGAGGAGCTGAGCACGATGCTCCCCGCGATGATCATCGTCCCGAGCCCGATCGGTACCGCTCGCCCGAGCCGGGCGCCGAGCATGCCCGCACCCATGACACCGAGCAGTCCCGCACCCAGCGCCGCGGCGAACACGGCGCCGATGGTCACCTCGGAGAGCCCCACCTGGACGGCGCCGATCCGGCTGCTGACCCCCCACAGGGCGTTCTGCGCCATGGACCAGACGAGCATCCCGCCCGCCAGCACCAGCCCCGACCTGCGGTGCGGCAGCCGTCCCTGCGCCTGTGCCGTACCGCCGACGGGCGAGGAGCCGCCCAGCCGGGATGTGGCGGGCCAGACGAGCAGGGCGACGAGCGCGATGGACGCGAACGGAAGCCGGTGGCCGCCGCCCAGGTGGGGGACCGTCAGATAGAGGGCACCCGCTGTCGCCGAGACGCTGAGCAGCCCCAGCGACGAGGTCCGGTGCGGATCGTGCTGAGCGGCGATGCCGGACGCCGCGACGGCGGTCGCCGTGCCGGAGCCCAGGCCGCCGATCACGACCCCCGCGATCACCAGCGGAATCGAGGTGGTCGACGCCGCGCAGCCGTAGCCGAGCACGGCGAGCAGCAGCCCCACCCGCGCGGGTCCGCGTGACCCGTAGCGTTCGACGCGCCCTGCCAGGGCGAAGCCGGCCGCGGCCGAGCTGAGCAGGAGGGCGCTGCCGACCAGACCGGCCTGGGTCGAGCTCAGCCCCAGATAGGCGCTGAGGCGTCCGACGATGGTGGGGAGCAGATAGGCGGCGAGGTAACCGGCGGTGAACACGGCAACCAGGGGCCACGCGGCGCGAGGGCGCGAGGACATGGGCGTTCCTGAAGACATGCCTGAGGAGGCAGAAGAAGGCAGGGGAGGGTGAAGCGCGAAATGCAGGGGAATGCGAGAGAAGCGGCACTCGTCGTCAACTGTCCTGAGCGGTGCTCGCGGGGCAATTTGTATCAAGCGCGCCCGGACGACGGAAAGCCGACTCGACGTGATCTGGGTCACAGTCTGGTTTATGCGTCACAGAGGCGGGTAGCAGCGCATGTTTATGCAGGTGGGAGCGAGTATGCGCCTCCCGGCGCGGGCCCTCCGGATGAGGCGGCACATCCGGCACACTGGCCGGATCCAGCACTGTTCAGATCTGCCACGGCCGGGGAGCGCACGGTGAGTACAGCCAGTTCAGGCATCGACCCGCTGCTCGGGCTGCGCGCCCCGCAGGATCCGGCCTGTGACGTCTTCCTGACCGGAACGGTCTTCCTGGACATCATCTTCACCGGCCTGGACAGCGCACCGGTGCGCGGGACGGAGTCCTGGGCCCGGGGGATGGGTTCCAGCCCCGGAGGCGTCGCCAACATGGCCACCGCACTCGCCCGGCTCGGTCTGCGCACCTCGCTCGCCGCCGCCTTCGGCGACGACCACTACGGCGAGTACTGCTGGGACGCCCTCGAACAGGGCGAGAGCATCGACCTCTCCATGTCGCGCACGGTCCCCGGCTGGCACTCGCCCGTCACCGTCTCCATGGCGTACGAGGGGGAACGCACGATGGTCTCGCACGGTCACGAGGCGCCCACCGCCGCCTCCGCGGTGCACGGGCTCACGCTCCCGCACTGCCCGCCGCGCGCACGCGCCGCCGTCGCCTCGCTGACCCCCGGCCGCACCGAGCCGTGGGTGGCAGGGGCCGCCCGCGACGGCGCGATGCTCTTCGCCGACGTCGGCTGGGACGAGACCGGCCGCTGGGACCTGGACGCCCTGCCCGACCTCGGCCACTGTCTGGCCTTCCTGCCCAACGCGGAGGAGGCGATGCGCTACACCCGGACCGACTGCCCGCGCGCCGCCGCCCACGCCCTGGCCGAACGGGTGCCCCTCGCCGTGGTCACGCTGGGGGCGGAGGGCGCCTACGCGGTGGACCGGGAGGCCGGGACGGCGGCCGAGGTGCCCGCCATCGAGGTGGAGGCCCTGGACCCCACCGGAGCGGGTGACGTCTTCGTCGCCGGGTTCGTCACCGGGACGCTGGCCGGCTGGCCGCTCGCCGACCGCCTCGCCTTCGCCGGGCTGACGGCGGCCCTGTCGGTGCAGGAGTTCGGCGGATCGCTGTCCGCCCCCGGATGGGCCGAGATCGCCGGCTGGTGGCAGCAGGTGCGTACCTGCGCCGACCAGGACCCGGCGGCGCTGGAGCGCTACGCCTTCCTGGAGGAGCTGCTGCCCGCCACGAGCAGGGAATGGCCCCTGCGCCGCGCCGTCCCGACCATCGGCTTCCGCCAGTGAAGGGCTGATGATCACCAGGTAAAACCTCTCGGTGTTGTCGGTGCGGAGTCGTACGCTGGTACTCCAGAGGCGGTCGAGCAGCGACGGCCCTGCAACGGGAGGTATGCGCAGGCCCGAGGGCCGGCCCATGACTCAGTCACCTACACAGCCGCAGGCGCGCGCCCAGATCCGCATCCCGGCCGCACACCCCATGGTGATGCTCCTGGGGTCGGGCGATTCGCTGTTGCGCGTGATCGAAACGGCGTTCCCGGCCGTCGACATCCATGTCCGGGGCAACGAGATAAGCGCGACTGGAAGTGCGGCCGATGTCGCCCTGATCCAGCGCCTTTTCGACGAGATGGTGCTGGTGCTCCGCACCGGGCTGCCGATGACGGAGGACGCTGTGGAACGCTCGATCGCCATGCTCAGGGCGAGCGGGAACGGCACCGGGGACGGCGCCGAGACCCCCGCCGAGGTGCTCACCCAGAACATCCTCTCCAGCCGTGGCCGCACGATCCGCCCCAAGACGCTCAACCAGAAGCGGTACGTCGACGCGATCGACAAGCACACCATCGTCTTCGGTATCGGCCCCGCGGGCACCGGCAAGACCTATCTCGCCATGGCGAAGGCGGTCCAGGCCCTGCAGTCCAAGCAGGTCAGCCGGATCATCCTGACCAGGCCCGCCGTCGAGGCGGGGGAGCGGCTCGGCTTCCTGCCCGGCACGCTCTTCGACAAGATCGACCCGTATCTGCGCCCGCTCTACGACGCGCTGCACGACATGCTCGACCCCGACTCGATCCCACGGCTGATGGCCGCGGGCACGATCGAGGTCGCGCCACTCGCCTACATGCGCGGTCGGACCCTGAACGACGCTTTCATCATCCTGGACGAGGCGCAGAACACCAGCGCCGAGCAGATGAAGATGTTCCTCACCCGCCTCGGCTTCGACTCGAAGATCGTCGTCACCGGTGACGTCACGCAGGTCGACCTGCCGACCGGCACCAAGAGTGGTCTCCGCCAGGTCCAGGACATCCTCCAGGACGTGGACGACGTGCACTTCTCCCGGCTCACCTCCCAGGATGTCGTCCGGCACAAGCTCGTCGGCCGTATCGTCGACGCGTACGAGAAGTACGACAACGCAGAGGGCCCCAAGGGCCGCAACGGGAAGTAGTCGCAGCGCACCATGTCGATCGACGTCAACAACGAGTCCGGAACCGAGGTCGACGAGCAGGCGATCCTCGACATCGCCCGCTACGCGCTCGCCCGGATGCGGATCCACCCGCTGTCCGAACTCTCGGTGATCGTGGTGGACACCGCCGCCATGGAGCAGCTCCACATCCAGTGGATGGACCTCCCGGGTCCGACGGATGTCATGTCCTTCCCGATGGACGAGCTCCGTCCCCCGGCCAAGGACGACGAGGAGCCCCCGCAGGGGCTCCTCGGTGACATCGTGCTCTGCCCGGAGGTCGCCAAGAAGCAGGGCGAGGACGCCGAGACGCAGCACTCCATGGACGAGGAGCTCCAGCTCCTCACCGTCCACGGGGTGCTGCACCTCCTCGGCTACGACCACGAGGAGCCGGACGAGAAGGCCGAGATGTTCGGCCTCCAGGCGGCCATCGTCGACGGCTGGCGCGGTGAGCGCGGGCTGACCGGTCCCTCCCCGGCCCCCACCGTCTCGTGAGCGTGCCCCTCATCTCCGGCGCCGTCCTGCTGGTCGTGGTCGGCTGGCTCGCGGCCTGCGCCGAGGCCGGGATCGCGCGCACGTCGAGCTTCCGCGCGGCCGAGGCCGTGCGGGCGGGACGCCGGGGCAGCGCGAAGCTGGAGCAGGTCGCCGCCGACCCCACCCGCTACCTCAACGTGGCCCTGCTCGTCCGGGTCGCCTCCGAGATGTCGGCCGGCGTCCTCGTCACGTACGCCTGTCTGAAGGAGTTCCCGGAGACCTGGGAGGCGCTGGCCGTCTCCATGGGCGTGATGGTCCTCGTCAGCTACGTCGCGATCGGGGTCTCGCCGCGCACCATCGGCCGCCAGCACCCGCTGAACACCGCGACGGCCGCGGCGTACGTCCTGCTGCCGCTTGCCAGGATCATGGGGCCGGTCCCGCAGTTGCTGATCCTCCTGGGCAACGCGCTGACCCCGGGCAAGGGCTTCCGCAAGGGCCCCTTCGCCAGCGAGGCCGAACTGCGCGCCATGGTCGACCTCGCCGAGCAGGAGTCGCTCATCGAGGACGAGGAGCGCCGCATGGTGCACTCGGTCTTCGAGCTCGGCGACACCCTCGTCCGCGAGGTCATGGTGCCCCGCACCGACCTGGTCTGCATCGAGCGGTACAAGACGGTCCGTCAGGCACTGACCCTCGCGCTGCGCTCCGGTTTCTCGCGGATCCCGGTCACCGGGGAGAACGAGGACGACATCGTCGGCATCGTCTACCTCAAGGACCTGGTCCGCAAGACCCACGTCAACAGGGACGCGGAGGCGGACCTGGTCTCCACGGCGATGCGCCCCGCAGCGTTCGTCCCCGACACGAAGAACGCCGGTGACCTGCTGCGTGAGATGCAGCAGGACCGCAGCCACGTCGCCGTCGTCATCGACGAGTACGGCGGCACGGCAGGCATCGTCACCATCGAGGACATCCTCGAGGAGATCGTCGGTGAGATCACCGACGAGTACGACCGCGAGCTCCCGCCGGTCCAGGAGCTGGAGAACGGCTGCTTCCGGGTGACCGCCAGACTCGACATCGGCGACCTCGGGGAGCTGTTCGGCCTCGACGCGTACGACGACGAGGACGTGGAGACGGTCGGCGGCCTGCTGGCGAAGGCACTCGGGCGGGTCCCGATCTCCGGAGCCTCCTCGATCGTCGACCTCCCCGACGGGCGCAAGCTCCGTCTCACCGCGGAGTCCCCGGCGGGCCGCAGGAACAAGATCGTCACGGTGCTGGTGGAACCGGAGGGAACGGAGACGGCATGACTCCCCAGGAGCTGCGCACGTTCTGCCTGGAGTTCAACGCGAGTGCGGAGGAGTTCCCCTTCGGGCCCGAGGCCTCGGTCTTCAAGGTCCTGGGGAAGATGTTCGCCCTCGTGGCGCTCGACGCGCGGCCCCTGAAGGTCAGTCTCAAGTGCGACCCGGACGAGGCGCTGCGGCTCCGTGAGGAGCACGCCGCGATCGTGCCCGGCTGGCACCTGAACAAGCGCCACTGGAACACCGTGACGGTCTCCGAGCTCCCGGCCCGGATGGTCAGGGAGCTCGTGGAGGACAGCTACGACCTGGTGGTGGCCGGACTTCCCAAGGCGGAACGGCTGCGCCTGGACCGGCCGTAGGCGGGCACGGTACGGCCGGCGGCGGCCCCGCCCCCCGGCCGAACCGGCACCCTTCGTATGCTCGGCACATGACCGACAGCACCGACCTCGGGACCGAGGACCGCAAGATCGTCACGCTGGCGCGCAGCGTCCGTGCCCGCAACGGAGTGCCGGAGGGCGCGGCGGTACGGGACGAGACGGGACGCACGTACGCCGCCGGCACCGTGGCCCTGGAGTCGCTGAAGCTCAGCGCGCTGCAGACCGCCGTGGCGATGGCGGTGGCCGGCGGCGCCACCTCCCTGGAGGCGGCGGCCGTCGTCTCCGAGGCCGCGACCGCCTCGGATGCCGACCGCGCCGCCGTCCGTGACCTGGGCGGGCCTGACACCCCGGTGCTGCTCGCGGGGCCCGACGGGGCGCTCCGGGCCACGGTGGCCGCGGGCTGATTCGGTGCGGCGGCGCCCTGCTGTGCAACGCCGCCGCGCGGATCGGGGAGAATGGGCGCCATGAGCGCTCGACCGAACACAGAAGCTGCTGCGCAGCAGGCTGAGAACACCGCCCCCCACCGGGCCGGCTTCGCCTGCTTCGTGGGCCGCCCCAACGCGGGCAAGTCCACCCTCACGAACGCTCTGGTCGGTCAGAAGGTGGCGATCACCTCCAACCGCCCCCAGACCACCAGGCACACCGTGCGGGGCATCGTGCACCGCGACGACGCCCAGCTGATCCTGGTGGACACGCCCGGCCTCCACAAGCCGCGCACGCTGCTCGGGGAGCGGCTGAACGACGTCGTGCGGACCACCTGGGCCGAGGTCGACGTCATCGGCTTCTGCCTGCCCGCCGACCAGAAGCTCGGCCCGGGCGACAAGTTCATCATCAAGGAACTCGCCGGGATCAAGAAGACCCCGAAGATCGCGATCATCACCAAGACCGACCTGGTCGAGTCCAAGGCACTCGCCGAGCAGCTCCTCGCCGTCTCCGCGCTGGCCGAGGAGCTCGGCTTCGAGTGGGCGGAGATCATCCCGGTCTCGGCCGTCAAGGACCAGCAGGTGAGCCTGCTCGCCGACCTGATCGCCCCGCTGCTGCCGGAGAGCCCCCCGCTCTACCCGGAGGGCGACCTCACCGACGAGCCCGAGATGGTCATGGTCGCGGAGCTGATCCGCGAGGCGGCACTGGAAGGCGTACGGGACGAGCTGCCGCACTCCATCGCGGTCGTCGTCGAGGAGATGCTGCCGCGCGAGGACCGTCCGGCGGACAGGCCGCTGCTGGACATCCACGCGAACGTCTACATCGAGCGGCCCAGCCAGAAGGGCATCATCATCGGCCCCAAGGGGAAGCGGCTCAAGGACGTCGGCACGAAGTCGCGCAAGCACATCGAGGCGCTGCTCGGCACGCCGGTCTTCCTGGACCTGCACGTGAAGGTCGCCAAGGACTGGCAGCGCGACCCGAAGCAGCTGCGCAAGCTGGGGTTCTGAGGCCGGCCTCCCGGGCCCTGCCGGCCCAGGGGCGGGTCAGGGCCTACGCGCCCTCTTCGAGGACCCGGGAGATCAGTGTCCGCTGCGCATCGGTCAGACGTGGATCCGCGCAGTCGACCGTGCGGTCGTCCACCGTGATGCGGTAGCGGAAGCCGTCGGGCACGCGCGCGGGCGGGCCACCCCGGCCGTCGGCGAGCGCCGCCTCGGCCAGGGCCTCCCACTCAGCGGCGTCGGGCCGCCCCGAGGTCTCGACCTCGCCGTGCCGTGCGATGCCGGCGAACCCGCCGGTCCGGCTCACCTGAATGCGCATGCGTACTGGCTCCTGCCTGACCCCGCCCGGACGACCCCGTGTTCCTCTACCCGGTCAGCGGGTCGGCACCCCCACCTCCGACCATGCCTTGAGCACCGCCTCGGCCTCGTCGCCCTCCCCGAACCTGTGCTGCGCCGCCGCGACGGTGAGCTTGGCGAAGTCGGTGAAGGACGCGTCCTGGGTCAGCTCCCCGCCGGTCAGCACGTCGAACCAGATCCGGCCCGCCCGCTCCCAGGCGTTACCGCCGAGTGCCGTGGCCAGCAGGTAGAAGGCCCGGTTGGGGATGCCGGAGTTGATGTGGACCCCGCCGTTGTCCTCGTCCGTCTCGACGTAGTCGTCCATCGACCCGGGCTGCGGGTCCTTGCCGAGGACGTCGTCGTCGTACGCCGTGCCCGGGGCCTTCATCGAGCGCAGCGCGACGCCGCTGACCCGGGGGGCGAGCAGCCCGGCGCCGATCAGCCAGTCGGCCTGGTCCGCGCTCTGGCCGAGCGAGTACTGCTTGACCAGTGAGCCGAAGACGTCGGACACGGACTCGTTGAGCGCACCGGACTGGCCCTGGTACGCGAGGTTGGCCGTGTACTGGGTGAGTCCGTGCGCCAGTTCGTGGGCGATCACGTCGATGGCGACGGTGAAGTCGAGGAAGATCTCTCCGTCACCGTCCCCGAAGACCATCTGCTCGCCGTCGAAGAACGCGTTGTTGTACTTCTCGTCGTAGTGCACGGAGCCGATGAGAGGCAGCCCCATGCCGTCGATCGAGCTGCGGCCGTACTCGGTGAGCAGCAGGTCGAACGTGGCACCGAGGCCCGCGTACGCGCGGTTGACGCTGGCGTCCTTGGTGGCTTCGTCGCCCTCGTCGCGGACCTTGACGCCCGGCAGGTCCGTGCCGTGCCGGCAGTCGTACAAGGTGCGGTGGGGCTTGGTGGGGACCGGGGCGGAGGTGCGGGCGGTCACCGGCGTCCGGGCCAGGGCGGTCACCCGCCGGTGATGGCGCCGGGCCGCGTCGGCGTCCAGGGTGCGCCGTGCGGGATCGGCCAGGCGTGGGTCGTCTGCCCGGGACAGATGGTCGAGGACGTGGGGCGGCACGATGGTGCAGAAGACGGGCTGGAGCCCGTTGGATCGAGGCTGCATGCAAATGACTGTGGCACTCCGTCATCGCGCTGTCACTGGTTGCGATCGCAATTGACGAAATGGAGTGATGTATCACCGTTCTGCCTTCACGAGAGCCCGATCCCGCATACTGATACGGGCCGACGCACCAGGCGCCCCTCGGTTAGTGTTGCCGCATCATGCGTTTCGGGCTGCTCCTTCTTAGCTGCCGCGGCGAGGGCCTGTAGTCGTAGGCCGGCTCCCTCCCCGCGGAGTTCGCTGGTGCAGCGACACAGTCGGCCGCCCCTGCTGGACCTCAGAGGAGCCGTACGCCATGACTGCCGTGAATTCCGCCGAGAACGCCCCTGCCCCCGTCGGTGGACCGACCCCGGTGACCAACGCCACGCAGCTGCAGAAGCCGTCCGGGATGCCGGTCCACAAGTACCGCGGCTACGAGGCCGTGGACATCTCCGACCGCACGTGGCCGGACAACCGCATCACCCGGGCGCCCCGCTGGCTGTCCACCGATCTGCGCGACGGCAACCAGGCGCTGATCGACCCCATGTCGCCGGCCCGTAAGCGCGAGATGTTCGACCTGCTCGTACGCATGGGCTACAAGGAGATCGAGGTCGGCTTCCCGTCCTCCGGCGAGACCGACTTCGCGTTCGTACGCTCCATCATCGAAGAGGGCGCGATCCCCGAGGACGTGACGATCTCCGTCCTGACGCAGGCCCGCGAGGAACTGATCGAGCGGACCGTCGAGTCGCTGGTCGGCGCCCGCCGTGCCACCGTCCACCTGTACAACGCCACCGCCCCCACCTTCCGCCGCGTGGTCTTCCGCGGATCGAAGGAGGAGGTCAAGCAGATCGCCGTGGACGGCACCCGCCTGGTCATGGAGTACGCGGACAAGATCTTGGGCGACGAGACGATCTTCGGCTACCAGTACAGCCCGGAGATCTTCACGGACACCGAGCTGGACTTCGCCCTGGAGGTCTGCGAGGCCGTCTGCGACGTCTGGCAGCCGGAGGAGGGCCGCGAGATCATCCTCAACCTGCCCGCCACCGTGGAGCGTTCGACGCCGTCCACCCACGCGGACCGCTTCGAGTGGATGTCCCGGAACCTGACCCGCCGCGCCTACGTGTGCCTGTCGGTCCACCCGCACAACGACCGCGGCACCGCCGTCGCCGCCGCCGAGCTGGCGATCATGGCCGGCGCGGACCGCATCGAGGGCTGCCTGTTCGGCCAGGGGGAGCGCACCGGCAACGTCGACCTGGTCACCCTGGGCATGAACCTCTTCTCGCAGGGTGTCGACCCGCAGATCGACTTCTCGCAGATCGACGAGATCCGCCGCACCAGCGAGTACTGCAACCAGATGGAGGTCCACCCGCGCCACCCCTACGCGGGCGACCTGGTCTACACCGCCTTCTCCGGCTCCCACCAGGACGCCATCAAGAAGGGGTTCGACGCCATGGAGGCCGACGCCGCGGCCCGGGGGAAGACCGTCGACGACCTCGAGTGGGCGGTGCCGTACCTGCCGATCGACCCGAAGGACGTCGGCCGCTCCTACGAGGCCGTCATCCGGGTCAACTCGCAGTCCGGCAAGGGCGGAATCGCCTATGTCCTGAAGAACGACCACAAGCTGGACCTGCCGCGCCGGATGCAGATCGAATACTCCCGGATCATTCAGGCCAAGACCGACGCCGAGGGCGGCGAGGTCACGCCGGCCGAGATCTGGTCGACCTTCCGCGACGAGTACCTGCCGAGCCCGGAGAACGCCTGGGGGCGCGTCCAGATCCGCTCCGGTCAGACGACCATCGGTTCCGACGGTCAGGACACGATCACCGTCGAAGCCACCGTCGACGGCGCGGACACGGTGCTGACCGGTACGGGCAACGGACCGATCTCCGCGTTCTTCGAAGCGCTGCAGGCCATCGGCATCGACGCCCGTCTGCTGGACTACACCGAGCACACGATGAGTGAGGGCGCGAGCGCGCAGGCCGCCTCCTACATCGAGTGCGCGATCGACGGCAAGGTCCTGTGGGGCGTCGGTATCGACGCCAACACCACGCGCGCCTCGCTCAAGGCGGTCGTCTCCGCGGTCAACCGCGCGACCCGCTGACACCGGTAGGCGGCATTCCGGGCAAACACCCGATACGCCGCCGAACTGCCCGGCCCGTGAGCCCCGTTCACCCGCCCAGGGTGGGCGGGGTTCGGCCATATCCAGGTGTTGTGACGTCAGAGATGCTGACGCCACATCATGCGTGTGGCTAACATCACGTCCATTGCGGCAATGTTGCCGTGGAGTCACGGAGGTGTGCGACGTGCGGGCAGCCACAGGGAAACGTGCCATGAGACTGCGCATCTACGGCATCCGTACCGTCTGGGACACCGTCGGTGACGGAGAGTTCTTCTGCCCGTGCTGCGGGGGTGACCGCAACTACCGCCGTCTCACGGGCCGTCACCGTCTCACCGTGCTCGGGCTGCCCCTGCTGGCCCGTGGCACCGCGGGACCCGTCGTCGAATGCGCCGCCTGCGGGACGCACTTCGCTCCCGACGCCCTCGACCGCCCCACCACCACCCGCTTCTCCGCCATGCTGCGGGAGGCCGTGCACACCGTCACGCTGGCGGTGCTCGCCGCGGGCGGCACCACCTCCCGCACGGTCCTGGAGACCGCCGCGGCCACCGTCCGCGACGCGGGACTCGACGACTGCTCCCAGGAGCAGCTCTTCACCATCGCCGAGGTGCTCGCCGCCGAGGCCGGGGCCGGTGACGGGGCCGACCCGGCGGCCGAGGCCTGCGGCGCCGCCCTCGCCATCGAGCTCCACGAGGTGCTGGAGCCGCTCGCGCCGCACCTGGCCGTGGCCGGCCGGGAGGCGGTGCTGCTGCGGGGCGCCAGGATCGCGCTCGCCGACGGCCCGTACAGCCAGGCGGAGCGCCAGGTGCTGACGACGGTGGGCGGCGCGCTCCAGCTCTGCCCCGCCGACACCGCGAAGCTGCTGGAGGCGGCGCGCACGCCCTCGTAGGTCCCGGGGCGTTCCAGGCGCCCCGGTGCGCGACAATGGGCGTATGAGCTTGTTCCGGGACGACGGCGTCGTGCTGCGTACGCAGAAGCTGGGCGAGGCCGACCGGATCATCACGATCCTGACCCGGGGCCACGGCCGGGTGCGTGCCGTGGCGCGCGGGGTGCGCCGCACCAAGTCCAAATTCGGGGCGCGGCTCGAACCCTTCTCCCATGTGGACGTGCAGTTCTTCGCGCGCGGCAGCGAACTGATCGGCCGCGGCCTTCCGCTGTGCACCCAGAGCGAGACGATCGCGCCGTACGGCGGCGGCATCGTCTCCGACTACGCCCGCTACACCGCCGGCACCGCGATGCTGGAGACCGCCGAGCGGTTCACCGACCACGAGGGCGAACCCGCGGTCCAGCAGTACCTCCTGCTCGTCGGCGGGCTGCGCACCCTGGCGCGCGCCGAGCACGCGCCGCATCTCATCCTGGACGCGTTCCTGCTGCGCTCCCTCGCGGTCAACGGCTACGCCCCGAGCTTCGTCGACTGCGCCAGGTGCGGTATGCCCGGACCGATCCGGTTCTTCTCCGTCGCGGCGGGCGGCGTCGTGTGCGGCGACTGCCGGGTGCCCGGCAGCGTCGTACCCTCGGCGGAGGCCGTCGAACTGCTGAGCGCGTTGCTCACCGGCGACTGGGAGACGGCGGACGCGTCCGAGGCGCGTCATGTCAGGGAGGGGAGCGGGCTCGTGTCCGCCTATCTGCACTGGCATCTGGAGCGCGGCCTGCGCTCGCTGCGGTATGTAGAGAAATGATCTCAGGGAGACGAGAGAAGCCCATGGCAGTACGCGGGATGCTCGGCGGCCGTAGCCGACGTGACTACAAGACCCCCGAGCCGCACCCCTCCGGCGCCACCCCGCCGAAGATCCCCGGCGAGCTCGTGCCCAAGCACGTCGCCGTCGTGATGGACGGTAACGGCCGCTGGGCCAAGGAGCGGGGACTTCCGCGCACCGAGGGCCACAAGGTCGGTGAGGGCGTCGTCATGGACGTTCTCAAGGGCTGTATCGAGATGGGCGTGAAGAACCTCTCGCTGTACGCGTTCTCCACGGAGAACTGGAAGCGCTCGCCGGACGAGGTGAAGTTCCTCATGAACTTCAACCGCGACGTCATCCGCCGCCGCCGCGACGAGATGGACGAGCTCGGCATCCGCATCCGCTGGGTCGGCCGCATGCCGAAGCTGTGGAAGTCCGTCGTCCAGGAGCTCCAGGTGGCCCAGGAGCAGACGAAGGACAACGACAAAATGACGCTGTACTTCTGCGTCAACTACGGCGGACGGGCCGAGATCGCCGATGCCGCGCAGCGCATCGCGGAGGACGTCGCGGCGGGCCGGCTCGACCCCTCGAAGGTCAACGAGAAGACGTTCGCGAAGTACATCTACTACCCGGACATGCCGGACGTGGACCTGTTCGTGCGCCCCAGCGGGGAACAGCGCACGTCGAACTACCTGATCTGGCAGAGCGCGTACGCCGAGATGGTCTTCCAGGACGTCCTGTGGCCGGACTTCGACCGTCGCGACCTGTGGAACGCCTGCCTGGAGTTCGCCCGGCGCGACCGCCGCTTCGGCGGTGCCGAGGACATCGTCAAGGCGGAGAACCTCACCTGACACGTCCGGAGGGGGCCCCGGTGGTACCGGGGCCCCCTCCGGGTCTTCGTGAGCCCGTGATCAGCCCTTGGCGACCGCGCAGTCCGAGCAGGTCCCGAAGATCTCCACGGTGTGGGCCACGTTCACGTAGCCGTGCTGCGCCGCGATGGTCTCGGCCCACTGCTCCACGGCCGGACCTTCGACCTCGACGGCCTTGCCGCAGACGCGGCAGACCAGGTGGTGATGGTGGTCACCCGTCGAGCAGCGCCGGTAGACGGCCTCGCCGTCCGTCGTGCGCAGCACGTCGACCTCGCCGGCGTCGGCGAGCGACTGGAGCGTGCGGTAGACCGTCGTCAGCCCGACCGAGTCGCCCCGGTGTTTGAGTACGTCGTGCAGGTCCTGAGCGCTGCGGAACTCGTCGACCTCGTCGAGCGCCGCAGCGACCGCCGCCCGCTGCCGGGTGGACCGGCCGCGTACCGGAGCCGCGTTCGTGCCACTGATCGGCGCCGTTGCCACAGCTGCCTCCTCATGTCGCCCGTACGTGTGTCGGGCCATTGTGCCAGCCCGTCCCGTGGGCACGGTCACACCCGTACGTCGTCCGACGTCGGACGGGCCCCCGGTACCTCCAGGGTGCACCGGTCCGCCTCGCTCTCACGGTCCTTGGCGCGCCTGCGCGCCAGCGGCGTGGCGAGCGCGGTCAGCAGGACGAACGCGGCGATGGCGAGCAGCACGATCGTCGCGCCGGGCGGTACGTCCTGGTAGTACGAGGTCACGGTGCCGGCCAGGGTGACGGCCGTACCGATGACGACGGCCAGGACGAACGTCACCTTGAAGGACTTCGAGATCTGCTGGGCGGCGGCGACCGGCACCACCATCAGCGCGCTGACGAGCAGCAGGCCCACGACCCGCATCGCCACGGTGACGGTGACCGCGGCGGTCACGGCGACCAGCAGGTTCAGCACCCGCACCGGAAGGCCGGTGACCCGGGCGAACTCCTCGTCCTGGCTGACCGCGAACAGCTGCCGCCGCAGACCCACCGTGACCAGGACCACGAAGGCGGCCAGTACGACGATCGCGGTGACGTCCTCCTCGGAGACCGTCGACAGGGAGCCGAAGAGGTACGAGGTCAAGTTGGCGTTGGAGCCGGTGTCCGAGAGGTTGATCAGCATCACCCCGCCCGCCATACCGCCGTAGAACAGCATGGCCAGGGCGATGTCGCCGCGGGTGCGTCCGTACCAGCGGATGAGTTCCATCACGACGGAACCGGCCACGGCGACGAGCGTCGCCATCCAGACCGGGTTGGTGGAGAGCAGGAAGCCGAGGCCGACACCGGTCATCGCGACGTGGCCGATGCCGTCGCCCATCAGGGCCTGGCGGCGCTGGACCAGATAGATGCCGATGGCCGGGGCGGTGATCCCGACGAGGACGGCGGCTATCAGTGCGCGCTGCATGAAGGGAGGGTTCAGGAATTCCAGCATGATCAGCTCAGCAGTCCCGTCCGGACGGGCTCGGAGGCCGCGTGGGGGTGTACGTGGTCGTGGCCGGGCAGGGCGTGCTGGCCCACGGCCTCGGGGGGCGGTCCGTCGTGCAGGACACAGCCGTCGCGCAGGACGATCGCCCGGTCGATGAGCGGTTCCAGGGCGCCGAGTTCGTGCAGGACGAGCAGTACCGAGGCCCCGCCCGCCACCTGCTCGCGCAGTGTCGTGGCCAGGATCTCCTGGCTGGCGAGGTCGACGCCCGCCATCGGCTCGTCCATGATCAGCACCTCGGGCTCGGCGGCGAGCGCGCGGGCGATCAGCACCCGCTGGTGCTGACCGCCGGAGAGGGCGTCCACGGAGTCCTTGGCGCGGTCGGTGAGGCCGACGAGCTCGACGGCCCGGTCCACCGCCGCCCGGTCCGCCCTGCCCAGCAGCCCGAACCTCGTACGTGACAGCCGTCCGGAGGACACGACCTCGCGGATCGTCGCGGGGACACCACCGGCGGCCGTGGTGCGCTGCGGGACGTACCCGACGCGGGCCCACTGCCGGAAGCGGCGCAGCGGTGTGCCGAACAGCTCGACGGTCCCGCCGGTGAGCGGCACCTGGCCGATGACGGAGCGCACGGCGGTGGACTTGCCGGAGCCGTTCGCCCCGAGCAGGGCCACGACCTCGCCGCGGTGGACGGTGAGGTCGACCCCGCGCAGCACCGGGCGCGCACCGAGCGTCGCCGTGGCACCGCGCATGCTGATCACGGGTTCCGGCGTACTGGGTTCAGGCATGATCGCCTCCGGTGCTGCGGTCGGTCGGGGTACTGCGCGGGTCACTTCGCGCCGAGGGCCTTCTGCAGCGCGGCCAGGTTGGACTCCATGACCTCGATGTAGTCAGCGCCCGCGGACTTGTCGGTAATTCCCTCCAGCGGGTCCAGGACTCCGGTCTTCAGGCCGAGGTCCTTCGCCAAGGTCTTGGCGGTCTTGTCGCTGGCGAGCGTCTCGAAGAATACGGTGGTCGCCTTGTTCTCCTCGGCGACGTGGTGGATCTCGTCGATCCGGGCCGGGCTGGGCTCGGTCTCGGGGTCGAGGCCGGCGATGCCCTCCTGGGTGAGGCCGTAGCGCTCGGCGAGGTACCCGAAGGCGGAGTGCGTGGTGATGAACGTCTTCGTGGCGGTGTTCTTCAGCCCGGCCTCGAAGGTCTTGTCCAGCTTGTTCAGCTCGGCGACGAGGGTCTCGGTGTTCTTGCGGTAGTCCGCGGCGTTGTCGGGGTCGGCCTTCTCCAGGGACTTCCCGACGCCCTCGGCGACCTCCGCGTACTTCACCGGGTCCAGCCAGACGTGCGGGTCGAGGGCCGCCTCGTCGGCGTGCTCCTCGCCCTCGTGCTCGTCGGCGTGCTCCTCGCCCGCGTGCTCCTCGGAACCGTGGTCGTGGCCGTCGACCTCGGCGCCGTGGCTCTCGAGCGTGGTGAGGCCGGCGGCGTCCACGGTGTTCTTGACACCTGCCTGCGCGACGGCGTCGTCGACGGCGGGCTGGATGTTCTTGAGGAAGAGGATGTAGTCGGCGTCGCTCAGACCGCCGATCTGCTGGGGGGAGAGTTCCAGATCGTGCGGTTCCACGCCCGGCTTCGTCAGCGAGGTGACGGAGACGTGGGATCCGCCGATCCTCTCGGCGAGGAACTGCATCGGGTAGAAGGACGCCACCACGTCCAGCTTGCCGCCGTTCCCGCCGGCGTCCCCTCCTTCGGCCGCGTCGGAGGAGGAGCAGGCGGAGAGCGCGGTGAGGCCGAGGGCGACTGCTCCCGCGACGGCGGCGGTGGGTATGAGGCGACGTACGTTCATGACATTCATTGTCAACAAATGTGGAAACGATTGTCAACAAGGCTGATGAGATGCCCGGAACCGAGCCCCATGACCGCGATGCACCTCACCGATTTGATACGGGGGGTGCGCCCGCCGGTAATCTGGGGCATTCGCCCGCCCGACTCCTGAGCACCACCCCCCACCGAGGCGCTTCGCGCCGTCCCCTGTCCCATTTCGCCGTCGTAATGAAGAGAGCACCGTGGCCGCCGACAAGATCGACACCATCGTCAGCCTGAGCAAGCGCCGTGGCTTCGTCTACCCCTGTAGTGAGATCTACGGCGGCCAGAGGGCCGCCTGGGACTACGGGCCGCTGGGCGTCGAGCTGAAGGAGAACCTCAAGCGCCAGTGGTGGCGTTACATGGTCACCGCGCGCGAGGACGTGGTCGGTCTCGACTCGTCGGTCATCCTCGCCCCCGAGGTCTGGGTCGCCTCCGGCCACGTCGCCACGTTCTCCGACCCGCTCACCGAGTGCACCTCCTGCCACAAGCGCTACCGCGCCGACCACCTGGAGGAGGCGTACGAGGAGAAGCACGGCAAGCCGCCCGTGAACGGCCTGGCCGACCTCAACTGCCCCAACTGCGGTAACAAGGGCACCTTCACCGAGCCCAAGCAGTTCTCGGGTCTCCTCTCCACCCACCTCGGCCCGACGCAGGACTCCGGCTCGGTCGCCTACCTCCGCCCCGAGACCGCCCAGGGCATCTTCACCAACTTCGGCCAGGTGCAGCAGACCTCGCGCAAGAAGCCGCCGTTCGGCATCGCGCAGATGGGCAAGTCCTTCCGGAACGAGATCACTCCGGGCAACTTCATCTTCCGCACGCGCGAGTTCGAGCAGATGGAGATGGAGTTCTTCGTCAAGCCGGGCGAGGACGAGGAGTGGCAGGAGTACTGGATGGAGCAGCGCTGGAACTGGTACACCGGCCTGGGCCTGCGCGAGGAGAACATGCGGTGGTTCGAGCACCCGAAGGAGAAGCTCTCCCACTACTCCAAGCGCACCGCTGACATCGAGTACCGCTTCCGCTTCGGCGGCAGCGAGTGGGGCGAGCTGGAGGGCGTCGCCAACCGCACGGACTACGACCTCACGGCGCACTCCAAGGCGTCCGGCACGGACCTCTCCTACTACGACCAGGAGAAGGGCGAGCGCTACACGCCGTACGTCATCGAGCCCGCGGCCGGTGTCGGCCGCTCGCTGCTGGCGTTCCTCCTCGACGCGTACAGCGAGGACGAGGCGCCCAACGCCAAGGGCGTCATGGAGAAGCGTGCCGTGATGCGCCTCGACCCGCGCCTCGCGCCGGTCAAGGTCGCCGTCCTGCCGCTGTCCCGCAACCCGCAGCTGTCGCCGAAGGCCAAGGGCCTCGCCGCCGACCTGCGGCAGAACTGGAACATCGAGTTCGACGACGCGGGCGCCATCGGCCGCCGTTACCGCCGTCAGGACGAGATCGGTACGCCGTTCTGCGTCACCGTCGACTTCGACACCCTCGACGACAACGCGGTGACCGTGCGTGAGCGCGACACGATGAAGCAGGAGCGCGTCTCCCTGGACCAGATCCAGAGCTACCTCGGCTCCCGTCTCCTGGGCTGCTGACCGCACCCTTTCCTCACCAGGAAGCCCCCGGTTCCGGCGCACGGAACCGGGGGCTTCGTGCAGACTGGGCGCTCTCGTCCACAGGAGGCCAGGATGCCGTCCATGACCACGAGCAAGGTCAGCAGATGGGACCAGCACGGCCGTGAACACGTCGTCCACGTGCGGAAGTCGGGGATGCAGCGGCAGCTGACCTGCGACACCTGCGGATGGCGTAAGAGCGCGCAGTTCCTGCCCTGGCTGAAGGCCGAGGAGCACCTGACCGAGGCCCACCGGCCACGGTCGACCCGACCGCCTGAGCCGGCGCCGGGGACGGCCGGAAATAACCGGATGAGGTGCCCCGCCGGCCGGGGTACCTTTTCCGCATGTCTTCGTTCTTCCAGATCTACGAGTGAGCGCGCGACGGGCCCGAACGCCCGTCGCCCATCGGATCGATAGACCACACGTCATCCACACTTCCTCACCTCCACGAATGGGAGAACCCCGTGGCCAAGAGCCGCAACAACCTCCTCGGCGTGGGCGGACAGCGCAAGAAGCTGTCCCGCGCCGAACAGCAGGGTGCGAACCCCGCACGCAACGACGACCGCAAGGCCGCCGAGGACAAGAAGCAGGAGCTGGTGCGCAAGATGCGTGAGCGCGCCGCCGAGGCCGCACCCGCGCAGGACGCACCGGCCGAGAGCTGACCTCCTCGCACCACCCGCACGACCACGGGCCCGGACCACCTCGGTGATCCGGGCCCGTGACCGTGTCCCTGTCTCACCTCACCGTGCGGGGCCCGGCGCGCACGGGCCCCGCACGTGCCGCCGTCCGGGTGCGGGACAATGGGGCCATGACCACGCTCGCCCCCGCCCTCCCGCTGCTCAGGATCGGCCCGCACACCGTGCAGCCGCCGGTCGTGCTCGCCCCCATGGCCGGCATCACCAACGCGCCCTTCCGCACCCTGTGCCGTGAGTTCTCCGGCGGCAAGGGACTGTTCGTCAGCGAGATGATCACCACGCGGGCACTGGTCGAGCGCAACGACAAGACCATGCAGCTCATCCACTTCGACGCGAGCGAGACGCCGCGCTCCATCCAGCTGTACGGAGTGGACCCGGTCACCGTCGGCAAGGCGGTCCGCATGATCGTCGACGAGGACCTCGCCGACCACATCGACCTGAACTTCGGCTGCCCGGTCCCCAAGGTCACCCGCAAGGGCGGCGGCTCCGCACTCCCGTACAAGCGGCCCCTGCTCCGCGCGATCCTCCGTGAGGCCGTGGCACAGGCGGGTGAGCTGCCGGTCACCATCAAGATGCGCAAGGGCATCGACGACGACCACACCACCTACCTCGACGCCGGGCGCATCGCCGTCGAGGAGGGCGTCACCGCCGTCGCCCTGCACGGCAGGACCACCGCCCAGCACTACGGCGGCACCGCCGACTGGGACGCCATCGCACGGCTCAAGGAGCACGTGCCGGAGATCCCCGTCCTCGGCAACGGCGACATCTGGAGCGCCGACGACGCCCTGCGGATGATGCGCGAGACGGGCTGCGACGGCGTCGTCGTGGGCCGTGGCTGTCTCGGGCGCCCCTGGCTCTTCGGTGACCTGGTGAGCGCCTTCGAGGGCACGGGGACGCGTCAGGCGCCCGCCCTGCGCCAGGTCGCGGACGTCATGCTGCGCCACGCGACGCTCCTGGGGGAGTGGATCGGCGACGAGAGCCGTGGCGTGATCGACTTCCGCAAGCACGTGGCCTGGTACCTCAAGGGCTTCGCCGTCGGCTCGGACATGCGCAGGAAGCTCGCGGTCACCTCGTCGCTGGAGGAGCTGGGCGGACAGCTCCAGGAGCTCGACCTGGACCAGCCCTGGCCGGACGGCGCGGACGGCCCCCGAGGGCGTACCTCCGGCAACAACCGGGTGGCGCTGCCGGACGGCTGGCTCAAGGACCCGTACGACTGCGCGGGCGTGAGCGCCGACGCGGAGCTGGACACCTCGGGCGGCTGAGCCGTCACCTGTGCCGAGGGCACCGAGTGCCCCGCAGAAAGTTCGCTCATATGAGCGGGCTTTTTACGTGGGATTCGGGACGCCTCCTGTCGGCGCCGCGCCGGTCGCCCGTGCTCGCCCTCGTTCCCACGTCGCATGTCACGCTCGGTTCCCCGGTCGTAGCTGCAAGGTGGTGCGCTGTTGTCGCGCAAGCGTCCGGATGGTGACATCCGGGCGCGATCGGGGGCGTGATTCTCGCCACCCTTGAGGGGTGTTCGGCTCAAATGAGCGCTCGTTTGGATGCTGTACTTCTCAAATGGTGGCACTGGGTGCCAGGTCGATTTACTTTGATCGATCAAACCGTCCGTCGCTCTGCGTGCGTGTACGCCCCCTCGCCGCATGCGTTGCGTGATGATGGCTTCAAGAGATGAACTCCCTCCCTCCTCCTGGCGTACCCGCGCGTTACTTTCGATCTGCTGGCGGACGGGTGGTTGAGGCCGCATGACGCGCAGGTGGCCGTACCCAGACACCTTCGATCTGGGTATGTTCCTCGCCGTCAGGGCAGCCACCGCGTCCTCGAGGAGTCGAGACCCGTGTCGGAAAACAAAGATCCCCAGAAGTTCGTCTACGACTTCACCGAGGGCAACAAGGATCTGAAAGACCTTCTGGGTGGCAAGGGCGCCAACCTCGCCGAGATGACCAACCTCGGGCTGCCCGTCCCTCCGGGATTCACCATCACCACCGAGGCGTGCAAGGTCTACCTCGACAGTGGTGACGAGCCGGCCGAGCTGCGCGACGAGGTCGGTGCGCACCTGGAGGCGCTCGAGAAGCGGATGGGCAAGAACCTCGGCCAGGCCGACGACCCGCTGCTGGTCTCGGTGCGGTCGGGTGCGAAGTTCTCGATGCCCGGCATGATGGACACGGTCCTCAACATCGGTCTCTCCGACGCCTCGGTCGTGGGCCTCGCCGCGCAGGCCGGCGACGAGCGCTTCGCCTGGGACTCCTACCGCCGTCTCATCCAGATGTTCGGCAAGACCGTGCTCGGCGTCGACGGCGACCTCTTCGAGGAGGCGCTGGAGGACGCGAAGGAGGCCAAGGGCGTCACGGTCGACGTGGACCTCGACGCAGCCGACCTGAAGAAGCTGGTCAGGCAGTTCAAGAAGATCGTCACCCGGGACGCCGGGCGGGACTTCCCGCAGGACCCGCGCGAGCAGATGGACCTGGCCGTGAAGGCGGTCTTCGACTCGTGGAACACCGACCGGGCCAAGCTCTACCGACGCCAGGAGCGCATCCCCGGCGACCTGGGCACCGCCGTCAACATCTGCTCGATGGTCTTCGGTAACCTCGGCCCCGACTCCGGGACGGGCGTCGCCTTCACCCGTGACCCGGCCAGCGGCCACCAGGGCGTCTACGGCGACTACCTCCAGAACGCGCAGGGCGAGGACGTCGTGGCGGGCATCCGCAGCACGGTGGCGCTCGCCGAGCTGGAGTCGATCGACAAGACGTCGTACGACCAGCTGATGAAGATCATGGAGACGCTGGAGACCCACTACAAGGATCTCTGCGACATCGAGTTCACCATCGAGCGCGGCCAGCTCTGGATGCTCCAGACCCGGGTCGGCAAGCGCACCGCGGGTGCCGCCTTCCGGATCGCCACCCAGCTCGTCGACCAGGGCCTCATCGACGAGGCCGAGGCGCTCCAGCGGGTCAACGGCGCGCAGCTCGCCCAGTTGATGTTCCCGCGCTTCGACGACGAGGCCAGCACCGTCCTGCTGGGGCGCGGCATCGCCGCGTCGCCGGGCGCGGCCGTCGGCAAGGCCGTCTTCGACTCGTACACCGCCGTCAAGTGGTCGCGGTCGGGCGAGAAGGTCATCCTCATCCGCCGCGAGACCAACCCCGACGACCTCGACGGCATGATCGCCGCCGAGGGCATCCTGACCTCGCGCGGCGGCAAGACCTCGCACGCCGCCGTCGTGGCCCGCGGCATGGGCAAGACCTGTGTCTGCGGCGCGGAGGAGATCGAGGTCGACACCAAGCGCCGCCGGCTCACGGTCGGCGGCACCGTCGTGGAGGAGGGCGACCTCGTCTCCGTCGACGGCTCCACCGGCAAGGTGTACCTCGGCGAGGTACCCGTCGTGCCGTCCCCGGTCGTCGAGTACTTCGAGGGCCGCATGCACGCGGGTGCCGACGACGCCGACGAGCTCGTCGCCGCCGTGCACCGGATCATGGCGTACGCCGACCGGGTACGCCGTCTCCGCGTACGGGCGAACGCGGACAACGCCGAGGACGCCTCGCGGGCCCGCCGCTTCGGTGCGCAGGGCATCGGCCTGTGCCGCACCGAGCACATGTTCCTCGGCGAGCGCCGCGAGATGGTCGAGAAGCTGATCCTCGCGGACACCGACGACGAGCGCGAGGCCGCCCTGGACGCGCTCCTGCCGCTCCAGAAGGCCGACTTCATCGAGCTGTTCGAGTCGATGGACGGGCTGCCCGTCACCGTCCGGCTGCTCGACCCGCCGCTGCACGAGTTCCTGCCCGACATCACCGAGCTGTCCGTGCGGGTCGCGCTCGCCGAGTCCCGCAAGGACGCCAACGAGAACGACCTGCGCCTCCTGCAGGCCGTGCACAAGCTGCACGAACAGAACCCCATGCTGGGCCTGCGCGGTGTCCGTCTGGGCCTGGTCATCCCGGGGCTGTTCGCGATGCAGGTCCGGGCCATCGCGGAGGCGGCGGCGGAGCGCATGAACGCCAAGGGCGACCCGCGCGCCGAGATCATGATCCCGCTCGTCGGCACGGTCCAGGAGCTGGAGATCGTCCGCGAGGAGGCCGACGGCGTCATCGCCGAGGTCGAGGCGGCCACCGGCACGCAGCTGAAGCTGAGCATCGGCACGATGATCGAGCTGCCCCGTGCCGCACTGACCGCAGGCCAGATCGCCGAGGCCGCGGAGTTCTTCTCCTTCGGCACGAACGACCTCACCCAGACGGTGTGGGGCTTCTCCCGCGACGACGTGGAGGCCTCGTTCTTCACCGCGTACCTGGAGAAGGGCATCTTCGGGGTGTCGCCCTTCGAGACCATCGACAAGGACGGCGTCGGAGCCCTCGTGCGCAGCGCCGTGGAAGCGGGCCGGGCCACCCGCCCCGACCTCAAGCTCGGCATCTGCGGCGAGCACGGCGGGGACCCCGAGTCGGTGCACTTCTTCCACGAAGTGGGCCTGGACTACGTCTCCTGCTCGCCGTTCCGCATTCCGGTGGCCCGGCTGGAAGCGGGCCGGGCCGCCGCTGGGCCGCGGGGCAGCGACAGCCGCTGACCGCCGGGCCTCGGCACGACTCCGGCACCCGTCGGCGGATCACGGGACCCTCACCGGTCCGCCGGCGGAGCCGGATTACCCGGAAGCGGCGGCACCCTGTGCGGGGGTGCCGCCGCTTCGTCAATGGAAAGGCGAACCAGGCGCGGCGGTCGGTCCTTTACCGTTCGCCGCGCAAACTCAGGGGATGTAAGGCCTGGGTGCGGCCCGGGGATCCCCGCCCCCGGACCGCACCCGCTTACCCTTGCCGGGCGCGGAGCCGCACCGTCGTTCACCGCCGCCGAACGGGTAAAGCCCCCCACGGCCCCCACCCGCTCTTTCGGTGACGCCGGATGCGCACCCGACGTCGTACAGCCTTTCGGGTGGCGGGGACACGGGCGAGACATTTCAACTGTGGCCGAAACCCCGTGGTGACCTCCTGTGACGTCGTGCATACGCTTCGGTGGGGGGAATTGCGGGTGCAACAGGTGGGGGAACGGTGCTGCGTATCCATGTGTCCGGGGTGGACCTTTCGCGCGTGCGGATGGCCACGAGACCGGACGCGATGTGGGAGACCATTCTGAGTTTCCACCGGCTGAGAGACCGGCGGGGTTCCACGGTGTTCGGGAAATGGCGGAAGGAATCCCGCGCTCGGTTGAATGGTGAAGCACGTCTGCTCTCCGCCGTCGTTCCGCCCCGCGGCTATTTTCCGGACTTTCTGACGCCCTCCGGGGGAGGCACCGAGCCATTCGGGTTCGACGCCGGAACGGAGGCGCTGCGCGACACCCCCACGGACCGCATCCGTGAGGACCTCGGTCTGCTGGCCGCGGCTTCCCCCCTCACGCGCCGGCCTTCCGGCGCGCTGCCGGAGGTCCTGGCCGATGGGCGTACGGAGCCGTTGGGACGGCTCATCTCCGCCCTGCGCACCTATCACCGCGCCGCGGTCGAGCCGTACTGGCCCCATGTCCGGGCGAGCATCGAGGCCGACCGGGCCGTCCGGGGCCGTGCCCTGCTCGACGGCGGCGCGGACGAGCTCCTGGCCACCCTGCCGCCCATGATCCGCTGGCGCGCTCCCGTGCTGGAGGCGGACTACCCCGTCGACCGGGAACTGCGCCTCGACGGGCGAGGGCTGCTCCTGCAGCCGTCGTACTTCTGCCGGGGCACCCCCGTCGTCTACCGCGACCCGGTCCTGCCACCGGTGCTCGTCTACCCCGTCACCCACCCCGGAGCCCCGGCCGCGGCCGAGCCCGGCCCCTGGCTCGGCCGGCTCGTGGGGCACACCCGCTCCGCGGTCCTGCGGGCGATAGGCAACGGCTGCACGACGAGCGAGCTGGCCCGCAGGACCGGGGTCTCCCTGGCCTCGGCGAGCCAGCACGCCTGTGTGCTGCGCGAGGCGGGCCTGGTCCGCACCCTGCGCCATGGCAGCTCGGTCCTCCACACCCTCACGCCGCTGGGAGCGGCTCTGATCAGGGGCGGAGCCCCACTCGCGGTGCCCTGAGAATTCCTGGAGCCCGGAGCGATGAGTTCTGCGCGCCGCCGTCGTCTACCTCTCGTGAGCGCTCGTACGGAGCGCGCCCGGAGCACCCCGGGGTGCTGGACGGAAGAGTGGGAACCATGCCTCAGATGATCTTCGTGAACCTGCCGGTCAAGGACCTCGAGACGTCGAAGAACTTCTTCTCGAAGCTCGGCTTCGGCTTCAACCCGCAGTTCAGCGACGAGACGACGGCGTGTCTGGTCATCAGCGACACGATCTTCTCGATGCTCATCAGCGAACCGCGCTTCAAGGACTTCACCAAGAAGGAGATCGCCGACGCGTCGAGGACGACCGAGGTCCTCCTCGCCCTCAGCGCGGACAGCCGCGAGAAGGTCGACGAGCTGGCCGACGCCGCGCTGGCCAACGGCGGGTCGCCCGCCAACGACCCGATGGACGAGGGCTTCATGTACGGCCGCTCGTTCCAGGACCCGGACGGTCACATCTGGGAGGTCGTGTGGATGGACCCGGCCGCGGTCGAGGGACAGGTCTGACACCCGACGGGGCAGCGGCGTCACCGCCGCTGCCCCGGGGAGCGCACTCAGCCGCGGAACGGGCCCGTGACCTCGTAGGTGATGCCGCCGGACGAGCTCCCGCTCGTCCCGCGCTGCGAGGAGAAGTAGAGACGCCTGCCGTCCGGTGAGAAGGCCGGACCGGTGATCTCCGAGCCGGACTGGCCGCTGATCCGCAGGAACGGGGCGACGGTGTCGTCCGGGGTGATCAGGCAGATCTCCATGTTCCCGCCGTCCTCCGCGACGTACAGGTCACCGGACGCGGCTCGGGTGACGTTGTCGACACCGGTCAGCGGGGCGCCGCCCGTGACGAGCGAGTCGTCGTAGGCGAGCGAGAGGGACGAGGCGTTCGCGTCGTACGCCCACACCCGGTTGTCGCCCTTGGTGGTGAACCAGCAGGTGCCCGCCGCGTAGAAGCAGCCCTCGCCGCCGTTGAACACCTTGGCGCCGGAGACCTGGTAGCGGGTCTGGGTGGGCGAACCGTCCGGGTCGGGGACCGTCGTCCAGGTCACGGGGCCCGAGGTTCCGGTGCCCGCCACCAGCACCTGGAGCGTGCCGGACGACAGGTTGCCCCACGTGGTGGGACGGAAGCGGTAGAAGCGGCCGTCCGTCTCGTCCTCGGTCAGATAGACATAGCCGTGGTCGGGGTCCGCGGCCGCCGCCTCGTGCTTGAACCGGCCCATCGCGGGGCGCTGCACGGCGGCGTTCACACCCCACGGGTCCGTCTCGTACACGAAGCCGCGTGTGACCTCCTCGCAGGAGAGCCACGTGTTCCACGGGGTGCGGCCGCCCGCGCAGTTGGTGTTCGTGCCGGACAGGATCCGGTAGGCGGAGGTGACGTTCCCGGAGGAGTCGAAGCGCACCGCGCTCGCCCCGCCGCCGCTGCTCGCGGACACCTCCGCGTTGGAGACGTAGATCCAGCCGCTGCCGTCGGTGAAGGTGGCACCGCCGTCCGGTGCCCTGTGCCAGGTGTACGAGGTGCCGGGGACGGCCTGCCCCGAGCGGGCGATGATCCTGCTGGTGAAGCCGCTCGGCAGCAGGATGCCGTTGCTGTTGGCCGCCTGCAGCGCACCATAGGGGCCGACGGCCGGCTGGGCCGGGTCGGCGGAGGCGGCACCCCGCCACAGGGTGCCGCCGAAGGCAGCCGCCGAGCTGCCGATCACCGCTGTGCGCAAGAAGGTCCGACGTTCCACGATCACTCCACGGGTGACGTGCTGGCCCGCCGGTCCGGTCGGCCCGGCGGGTCGAACGTCAGGACAGTAGAGGCGCGTAGTTGACGGAGCGTCAACGCCCGGTGAACGGAACGGAGTCAGTCGGCGCGGACCGGGAAGACCGGCACGGTGACGTCGTCGTCGTCCAGACAGGCGCCCGTCTCCAGGTCGAAGCGCTGCTTCAGCAGCGGCGACGCCACGAACGGCCGCCCCGCCGAGGAGCCGACCAGGCCACGGGAGAGGACGTACGCACCGGTGAACGGGTCACGGTTGTCGATCGCGTACGCGCGCCCCGACCGGTCCACGAACAGGGCGACCTGACGGCCGTCAGGGAGGAGCGCCGCCACACCGCGCCCGGGGGTCAGCAGCGCACGGTCGCAGACCGTGAGCCAGCCGTCCCCGTCCGCGAGCTGGATCGTCCGGGTGTCCTGCGCCGTTTCCGTCGTCCGGGTCGTCATCAGGAGGGGGTCCCTTCAAGAGTACGGATGGCGAGCACCGGGCCCGCGAGGATGTCCAGGTCCGGCTTGACCTGGTCGCGCTCCGCGACGAACCTGACCGAGGGGTCCGGGGCGTCGGGGGCATTGACGAAGGTGACGAAGCGGCGCAGCCGCTCCGGGTCGTTGATGGTCTCGGCCCACTCGTCGCGGTAGCCGGCGACGTGGTCGGCCATCAGCCGCTCCAGCTCGTCGCAGAGGCCCAGCGAGTCGTGGACGACCACGTCACGGACGTGGTCCAGGCCGCCCTCGATCCGGTCCAGCCACGTCGACGTGCGCTCCAGGCGGTCCGCCGTGCGGATGTAGAACATCAGGAACCGGTCGATGAGTCGGACGAGTTCGGCGTCGGAGAGGTCCTGGGCGAGCAGGTCCGCGTGGCGCGGGGTGGCGCCTCCGTTGCCGCCGACGTAGAGGTTCCAGCCCTGTGCCGTGGCGATGATCCCGAAGTCCTTGCCACGGGCCTCCGCACACTCCCGGGCGCAGCCCGAGACCGCCGACTTCAGCTTGTGCGGTGAGCGCAGGCCGCGGTAGCGCAGCTCCAGGTCGATGGCCATCCTGACCGAGTCCTGGACGCCGTAACGGCACCAGGTCTGCCCCACACAGGACTTCACCGTGCGCAGCGACTTCCCGTACGCGTGCCCGGACTCGAAGCCCGCGTCCACCAGACGGGTCCAGATCAGCGGCAGCTGGTCGACGCGGGCGCCGAACAGGTCGATGCGCTGACCGCCCGTGATCTTCGTGTAGAGGCCGAAGTCCCGCGCCACCTCGCCGATCACGATCAGCTTCTCCGGGGTGATCTCACCCCCGGGGATGCGCGGCACGATCGAGTAGGAGCCGTTCCGCTGGAGGTTGGCCAGGAAGTGGTCGTTGGTGTCCTGCAGCGCCGCCTGCTCGCCGTCCAGGACATAGCCGCTGGCACCGACCGTGGGGGCCAGCGAAGCGATGACCGAGCCGACCGTCGGCTTGCAGACCTCGCAGCCGTCACCCCCACGGGCCCCCTCACGGCCGTGCGAGTCCAGGAGGTCGGCGTACGACGTGATGCCCAGGGTGCGGACGATCTCGTACAGCTCGGTGCGGGTGTACGCGAAGCAGCCGCACAGCCCCTGGTCCTCGGGCTGCGGCAGCAGCTGACCGATCACCTTGACGCAACTGCCGCAGCCCGTACCGGCCTTGGTGCACTTCTTCACCTCGGGCAGCGTGGTGTGCTCGCAGATCGCGCCCTTGGTGACGTTGTGGCAGGAGCAGATCACGGCCTCGTCGGGGAGCGAGGACGGGCCGAGCGTCACCGGGCCGCCCGCGCCCGCCGGCAGGACCAGCTGCTCCGGGGCGACCGGCAGGACCGTACCGGTCATCGGCCGGAGCGTGCCGTACTGGTCGGCGTCACCGACGAGGACGCCGCCGAGCAGGGTGCCGTCCTGGCCGATCACCAGCTTCTTGTAGACGCCCGAGCGGGAGTCCGCGTACACGACGTCGAGGCAGCCCTCGGCCGCGCCGTGGGCGTCACCGAAGGAGGCGACGTCCACACCGAGCAGCTTCAGCTTCGTGGAGAGGTCGGCGCCGGTGAAGGAGGCCGCGTTGCCCGCGATCACCTCGGCGACCGCCACCGCCATCTCGTAGCCCGGGGCCACCAGGCCGTAGACCCGGCCGTCGGAGGCCAGGGCGCACTCACCGATCGCGAAGACGTCGCGGTCGGAGGTGCGGCACTCCTCGTCGACGACGATGCCGCCGCGCGGGCCGACCGCCAGACCGCAGTCGCGGGCCAGCTGGTCCCGGGGGCGCACACCGGCGGAGAAGACGACGAGGTCCGTCTCCAGCGAGGAACCGTCCGACAGCGCCATGCCGTCCACCCGGCCGTCCGCGCCCGCGGTGACCTCCTGGGTGCCGACACCCGTGTGGACGGAGAGGCCCATGTTCTCGATGGTGCGCAGCAGCGCGGCGCCGCCGCCGTCGTCGACCTGCACCGGCATCAGCCGGGGGGCGAACTCCACGACGTGCGTGTCCAGTCCGAGCCCCTTGAGCGCGCCGGCGGCCTCCAGACCGAGCAGCCCGCCGCCGACGACCGCGCCGGTCCTCGCGGTCTTCGCGTACTCCTCGATCGCGAGGAGGTCCTCGATGGTGCGGTAGACGAAGCAGCCCTCGGCGTCCTTGCCGGGAACGGGCGGGACGAAGGGGTACGAGCCGGTGGCCAGCACCAGCGTGTCGTAGGAGAAGGTCTCCCCGGAGCGCGCGGTGACGGTGCGCGCCTCACGGTCGACGCTCTCCGCCGGGTCACCGACGCGCAGCTCGACGCCGTGCCGCTCCATGAAGCCGGGCTCGACGAGTGAGAGGTCCTCCGGCGTCCTCCCGGAGAAGTACGAGGTCAGCTGCACCCTGTCGTACGCGGGACGGGGCTCCTCGCAGAGCACGACGACCCGGGCGGTGCCCGCCGCCGCGGTCAGACCCCGGTCGGCGAGCGCTTCCAGGAACCGCTGTCCGACCATGCCGTGCCCGACGACCACGATCGTCGGCACGCCCGCGGTGGGGGAGGTCGGGGGAGTGGACACCGGCATCAGAAGCCTCCGTCGTTGGTGAGCAGGTGGAGCAGGGACATGTCGGCGGGGAGGGGATCGTCGTCCTGCCAGGTCCGTGCGAGGGTGCCGACCGCGGCGAGATCGCCGAACAGCACCCCGCCGGCCAGCCGGTCGCCCCGGACGACGACCGTGCGATAGGCACCCCGGGTGGCGTCGGCCAGCCGGATCACGTCGTCGCCGGGCATCGGACGGGAGTCGCCGAAGGCGGCCAGATCGAGCCCCCCGGCGGCTCCGGCGGTGACGGGGGTGGTCGCGGCGGGGGAGCGCAGGGTGAGCCGGGTCAGGGCCCGGGTGCCCCCGTAGCGGGCGGGGCGACCGGCCAGCACCTCGGCCAGTACGTCGGCCTGTTCGAGCGCGGCACCCGCCAGCCCGTAGACCGTGCCGTCGTGTTCGGCGCAGTCGCCGACGGCGTGGATGTACGGGTCCGAGGTGCGCAGCTCGTCGTCCACGACGACGCCCTTGCGGACCTCCAGCCCGGCCGCCTGTGCCAGACCCACCCTGGGCCGGACCCCGCAGGCCAGGACCGTGAGCTCGGCCTCCAGCTCATAGCCGTCGGCCAGTTCCACGGCACGCACCGCGGGGGTCTCCCCGTCGGCGCAGCGCAGCCCGCGCACCCGGCACTCGGTGTGCACCTCGACGCCGAGGGCCTCCAGATGGCGGCGCAGCATCGCGGCCGCCTCGGGGTCCAGCTGCCGCTCCATGAGGTGCTCGCCCTGCTGGGCCAGCACCACCTGGGCGCCGCACTCGGCCAGAGCCCGGGCGGCCGACACCCCGAGGAGCCCGCCGCCGATGACGACGGCGCGCACTCCGGGGCGTACCGCGGCGCGCAGGGCCAGACAGTCGTCGAGGGTGCGGAAGGGATGCACCCCGTCCGGCAGTGTGTGACCTAGGCCCCGCAGCGGTGGCAGGACCGGGTTGGAGCCGGTGGCCAGCACCAGGCGCTCGTAGCCGATGACGCTGCCGTCGTCGCAGTGCACCAGCCGGTCCGACCGGTCGATCCGCACGACCCGCACCCCGCGCCGCACCTCGGCGGGCGGCAGCGCGATCACGTCCGGCTCGTACCGGCCGGCGAGCACCTCGGCCAGCAGGACCCGGTTGTACGGGGCGTGCGGCTCCTCGCCGATGACGGTGACACCGGGGACCCGGGAGGCGAGCCGCGCGCCCGCCATCCCGGCGCCGATCACCACCACCCGCGCCGTGTTCTCCGTCTGTGTCCTCATGTCCCAGAGAGTGCGCGGCGGGTGTTACCCGACCGCATCCCTCCTGTTTCCCGGGGGGAACCTTGCGCTCAGCGCGTCGAGCCGTGCTCTGTGAGGGCGAGGTTGGACGGTGCACCCGGCACTGCTTAGGGTCATGGTCATGCCCGAGATAACGCTCACCACCCTGGCCGTCCTCTGTCTGGCCGCACTGGCGGCCGGCTGGATCGACGCGGTGGTGGGCGGCGGCGGGCTGCTCCTCCTCCCCGCCCTGCTGCTGGGCCTCCCGCACGTCCCGGCCGCCTACGTCCTCGGCACCAACAAGGCCGTCGCCATCGCCGGCACCTCGGGCGCCGCCGTCACCTACGTACGCAAGGCGCCCGTCCAGGTGGGGACCGCCGTACGCATCGGGCTCATGGCGCTCGTGGGGTCGATGACCGGAGCCTTCTTCGCGGCGGGCATCAGCAGCGACGTACTGCGCCCGGTGATCATGGTGGTGCTGCTCGCCGTCGCGGCCTTCGTGCTGCTGCGTCCTTCCTTCGGCACGGCGGCGGCGGGCGACGGCGCGGACCGGAAGAAGGTCACGCGAGCGCGTGCGGTCACCGCGATCGTGCTGGTCGGCGGCGGTATCGGCTTCTACGACGGACTGTTCGGGCCCGGCACGGGCACGTTCCTGGTGCTGGCGCTGACCGCCGTCCTCCACCTCGACCTGGTCACCGCGTCCGCCACCGCCAAGATCGTGAACGTCTGCACCAACGCCGGTGCGCTGGCGATGTTCGCCTACCAGGGCACCGTCCTGTGGCAGCTGGCCGCGCTGATGGCCGTGTTCAATCTGGCGGGCGGGATGCTCGGGGCGCGGATGGCTCTCCGGAAGGGCAGCGACTTCGTCCGAGGGGTCCTGCTGGTCGTGGTGTTCTCCCTGGTCGCCAAGCTCGGCTTCGACCAGTGGACGTCCTGATCACCGCACGTCGGTGAGGTGGGCGTACGCCACCACGTTGCCCAGGTAGCCCGTCTCGCGGGTGAAACCCCCGCCGCAGGTGATCAGCCGGAGCGAGGCCCGCGCGGTGGCGCCGTAGACCCGCTGGTCCGGGAACTCGTCCTTCTCGTACACCTCGACCGCGTCGACCGAGAAGACCGCGGTACTGCCGTCCTCGCGGTCGATCTCGACCCCGGCCCCCTTCTTCAGGGACCCGAGGGCGTAGAAGACGGCCGGTCCCTCCGCGTTGTCGACATGACCGGCGACTATCGCGGTGCCCGCGGTGCCGGGCGGTGTGCCGTCCTCGAACCAGCCCGCGAGGTTGCGGTCCTCGGCGGGCGGTGCGTCGAGGCTGCCGTCCGTGCCCAGGCCGAGACCGGTCATGGGCGCGTCGACGCCGATGCCCGGAATGCGGATCCTGACCGGCTCGGAGGGACGCGACGGTGCGGCGACCCGTGTACCGGGCCGTGGTCCGGAGCCCGCGGCGAAGGCCTCGGCGGCTGAGGGCTGCGGGGCGGCGGTCCTGGGGGCCGCGCCGTTGTGGACCAGCCATATGCCGCACAGCGCGGTGATACCCGCCAGCCATGCCCGTGCCGCGAGTGCCGTCCTGTCCACGTTCCGTCCTCCGCAGGCCGGTCCTCAGCGATGGGGGCCGTCCGCCCGGCGGCGGCGCAGGAGCAGGAGGCCGGCGACCGCCGCCGCCCCTACGAGGCCCGCCCCCGCAGCGAGCTGGGCGGTGTCCGGCGCGGAGCTGCCGCCGACCCCCGTCCCGACGTGTCCGGAGGGCCGACCGGGGCTGGGCGTGGAGGTGGGCGCGGTGGTGGGCCGGTGCCCCGGGGGCACGGGCGGCTTCGCGGAGCCGGGGTCGGTCCCGGGAGGAGGCTCCGGGTGGGTGCCCGGCTTCGTGCCCGGGGCTGTCCCCGTGCCCGTACCGGCCTCGTCCCCGGTCCCGGTCCCGGCTCCGGGGTCCTCCGCGTCCGGCCAGGAGGACCCCGAGGCCGCTGCGGGCTCCTCGACCGGCTCCAGGCCGTCGGCCGCGTCGGGTGAGTCCAGCGGGTCCAGGTCGTCGACCGGCTGCTCCCAGCCCTCGGCCGCCCCCGGGCCCTCCTCCGCCATCGCCTCGGCGTCGTCGCAGGGGACCGTCGGACCGGCGCCGGCCGCGCCTTCGGGGCCGCAGTCCGCCGCCCCGGCCGACGCGGACGAGGGCGGGGACGCCGGTACGGACGCGGAGGCGGACGGGGTGACGAGGCCGAGCGCGGCGGCGGTGAGGGCCGCGGCGGCGGTACCGGTCACGAGACGGGCAGGGCTGCGCATGGGAATCCTCCGGGCAGACGGATGTGTCCTGCCTCCGAGGTAACGGGTCACACCCCTGTGCCGCATGCTGACGCCCGGTCAGCTTTCACCCGGACGGACCCACGCGGCGCACCCGTGCGTCCGGCCCGGCGCAGGTCGCGGCAGTGGTGGAGATCGAAGGGCCCGTGCGGTGCCGATCGGGTGACCGCCACTCCTCGGGGATGTGACGCACATCACATGATTGGGTCTGTATCGGCCGGGCACACGGTCTGTACCCCCCACGGGACGGCAGTCCCCCGCCGACCCCCCGGCAACCGCCCTCACGGTCCACCCCCCCGGGACCGCTGAGGGCGGTGTCATGTCTGCTCGCCCTCCGCTCAGGTCCCGCCCGTGGCGGACCAGGTGACGTCCGGCGGGCGCACGCGGGCGCAACGCGGCTGACCCCTGTCGTCGCTCAGGCCCAGCCGCGCGGTGAGGTGACCCGTCCGCGAGGCGGCCTCCAGGACCTCCGGGGCGATGTCGCTCATCATCAGTTTGGCCCGGCGGAACATGGTGAAGGTGCCGGATCCGTCCACGGTGCCCCAGGACAGGTAGACGAATCGCCCCCCGAGCCGGTTCTGGACGTACGGCCCCGAGACCTCGACGCCCTCCGCGGTGGAGGCGGCGGTGCAGTCCAGGTCCCAGGAGGCGTACGCCGCGTCGCCGGGATGCAGGCCGAGCAGCTCGCCGGGCCGGTCCTTGCGCTGCACGCCGACGTGGATGTTGTCGAAACCGGCGAAGTCGGTGTCAGGGCCGCAGGTGCGGCCCGGGAGTTCTGAGGCTTCGATATGGATCTGCATGGCCCCATGGTCCCGCACGCCGACGGGGTCAGACGGTCTCGCGAGGGGCGTTCTCGTACACCTGTCCGAGCAGCTTCATCAGGTCCTCGTCGACGGCGAAGGTCGTGTCGTCGATCCGGTGGACCGGAGCGAGCCCCTGCGAGTTGGTGACGAACGCCGACCGGTACGCACCCACTCCGTCCAGGGTCACTCCGCGCCGCACCGAGGGACGCTCCGTCCGTGCGAGTCCGCTCTCCAGCAGTGCCATGGTGATGCCGGTCAGCGCCGGAGCGTCCGGCCAGACCACCGAAGTGCCGTCCCAGAAGCCGATGTTGGTGATCGCCCCCTCGGTCACCATGCCGCCGGGGGAGGTCAGCAGCGCCTCGTCGAAGCCGGCCCGCCGGGCCTGCTGCCCGTAGTAGGCCTGGGTGAACTCCCCGGCGCGCTTGATGTGCGGCACGGAGCGTGCGAAGGGGACCGACATCAGGCTCTTCGGCGCACCGTCCATCCGGGCCGGCCCCCGCACCGTCACCATCGGTACCGTCTCCCGGCTTTCCGGCGGCAGGAAGCCGTGCACCCGGACCGACGCGTCCCGCGCCCCGGCCCCGTCGAGTGCGTGCCCGATCAGCTCGCGCACCCGCTCCCCGTCCAGAGGCAGCCCGAACAGCTCCTGGTTCGCGGAGTCCAGCCGGTCCAGATGCAGGGCGAGTCCGCGCACCGTTCGGTCCCTGACCTGCATCGCGGTGAAATGGCCGTAACCGGCGAAGGCGGGGATCCGCAGGTCGTCCGCGGTCGCGGGGTGGCCGTCGAACTCGACGTGGAGGTCCGGCGTGGGAGTCGTCATGGCCGCCAGCGTAGATGCGGGGCGGCGACGCTTGACCTCAAGCGTGGTTGAGGAGTGAGGCTCGGTGCATGGACCCCAACACACCTGCTCCCACCCCGTCCGCCGACGTCCCGCTGAAGGTCGCCGTGATCCTCGGCAGCAATCGCGTGGGCCGCTTCGGGCCCGTCGTCGCCGAGTGGTTCCTCGGACGGGCGGCCGGCCACCCGGACATCGAGGCCGAGCTGGTCGATGTCGCCGACACCGAACCGCCCGCCCCCGGAGCCCCTGAGGCGACCCGCCGGCTGGCGGGCGCCGACGCCTTCGTCGTACTCACCCCCGAGTACAACCACTCCTACCCGGCCCCGCTGAAGAGCCTCATCGACCGGCACTTCACCGAATGGCAGGCCAAGCCCGTCGCGTTCGTGTCGTACGGCGGGATCTCCGGCGGCCTGCGGGCCGTCGAGCACCTGCGCCAGGTCTTCGCCGAACTCCACGCCGTCTCCGTACGCGACACCGTCTCCTTCCCCAACGCGGGCGCCCTCTTCGACGACCGGGGCGTGCTCGCGGACCCGGTCGAGGCCGACGGGGCGTCCAAGCGGATGCTCGACCAGCTGGTCTGGTGGGGCCGCGCCCTGCGCGAGGCCAGGACCCGGCACCCGTACGGCGGCTGACCCGGCCCGGAGCCTCCGGAGGACCGACAATCGACGGGTCGTGACGAACGCCGAGGACGAGGAGAACCCGGGATGACCGAGCCCGCATGGCTGACCGTACTGACCACCACGGACAGCGAGGAGAAGGCCCACACCCTGGCCCGGGGCGCGGTGGACGCGCGGCTCGCCGCGTGCGCCCAGATCTCGGCGCCCGTCACCTCCGTCTACCGGTGGCAGGACGCCGTCGAGACCGGCGAGGAGTGGCAGGTGCTGTTCAAGACGACGGCGGAACGGTACGACGAACTGGAGGCCCACCTCACCGAGGCCCACGACTACGAGACACCGGAGATCATCGCCGTGCCCGTCGTGCGCGGCTCCGACCGCTACCTCGCCTGGGTGTCCGCCGAGACGGCGCCCGTGGCCTCGCTGTGAGGGACACCCGTGCGGGTGGAGGCCGCAGGCTCAGCCGGCGGCCTCCACCCGCACGGCGCACACCTTGAACTCCGGCATGCGGGACACCGGGTCGAGCGCCGGGTTCGTCAGGGAGTTGGCCCGGCCCTCGCCCGGCCAGTGGAACGGCATGAAGACGGTGTCCTGCCGGATCGCCACGGTGATCCGGGCCGGTGCCACCGCCCGGCCCCGCCGTGAGGTCACCGCGACGCTCTCGCCCTCCGCCACCCCGATCCGCTCGGCGAGCCGCGGGTGCAGCTCCACGAACGGTCCGGGCGCTGCCGCGTTCAGCTCGGCCACCCGGCGGGTCTGCGCCCCCGACTGGTACTGGGAGACGACCCGCCCGGTGGTCAGCACCACCGGATACTCCGCGTCCGTCTCCTCCGCGGCGGGCCGGTGCGTCACCGGGACGAACCGGGCCCGCCCGTCGTCCGTCGCGAACCGCTCCAGGAACAGGCGCGGCGTCCCCGCGTGCTCCTCGTCCGGACAGGGCCAGAACACCCCGTCCTCCGCCGCGATCCGGGCGTACGTGATGCCCGCGTAGTCGGCAGGGCCTCCCGCCGACGCACGCCTCAGCTCGTCGAAGACCTCCTCCGGATCGGCCGGGAAGCCCTTCCCGTGCCCCAGGAGGCCGGCCAGCCCGTTCAGCACCTCCAGGTCGCTGCGCACCCCCTCCGGCGGGGTGACCGCACGCTGCCGCAGCAGCACCCGGCCCTCCAGGCTGGTCGTCGTCCCGCTCTCCTCCGCCCACTGGGTCACCGGCAGCACCACATCGGCCAGCGCCGCCGTCTCCGACAGCACCACATCCGCGACCGCCAGGAAGTCCAGCGACCGCAGCCGCTCCTCGACGTGCCCCGCGTTCGGCGCCGAGACCACCGGATTCGATCCCATGACCAGCAGCGACCGCACATCGCGCCCCAGCGCGTCCAGCAGCTCGTACGCACTGCGACCGGGCCCCGGCAGCGAGTCGGGGTCCACGCCCCAGACCCCGGCCACATGGCGACGGGCCGCCGGGTCCGTGAGCTTGCGGTAGCCGGGCAGCTGGTCGGCCTTCTGACCGTGCTCCCGACCACCCTGGCCGTTGCCCTGACCGGTCAGACAGCCGTAGCCGGACAGCGGGCGGCCCGCCCGGCCGGTGGCCAGGCAGAAGTTGATCCACGCCCCCACCGTGTCCGTGCCCTTGGCCTGCTGCTCGGGCCCGCGTGCGGTGAGCACCATCCCGCTCCCCGCCCCGCAGAACATCTCCACGGCCTCCCGCAACTGAGGCACCGGCACCCCGGTGAGGCGCTCCACCAGCTCCGGCCAGTGCACCATCGCTCCCGCCCTGGCCTCGTCCCAGCCGCTCGTACGCGTGCGTACGAACTCCTCGTCCACCCGCCCGTCCGCCACCACCAGGTGCAGCATGCCGAGCGCGAGGGCCAGATCGGTGCCAGGCCGGGGCGCCAGATGGAGATCAGCCTGCTCGGCCGTCCCCGTCCGACGCGGATCGATGACGATCAGCCGGCCGCCGTTCTCCCTCAGCTCGGTCAGATAGCGCAGCGCGGGCGGCATCGTCTCCGCGAGATTCGACCCGACCAGGATCACGCACCCGGTGCGGGGGATGTCCTCCAGCGGGAACGGCAGCCCCCGGTCGAGGCCGAACGCCCGCTGGTGCGCGGCGGCCGCCGACGACATGCAGAAGCGGCCGTTGTAGTCGATCTGCGAGGTACCGAGCACCACCCGGGCGAACTTCCCGAGGGCGTACGCCTTCTCGTTGGTGAGCCCGCCGCCGCCGAACACCCCCACGGCGTCCGGGCCGTGCTCCGCCCGCGTCCCGCGCAGCCCGTCGGCGATCCGCACCAGCGCCTCGTCCCAGCTCGCCGGTGCCAGCTCACCGCCCGCGTCGCGCACGAGGGGCCCCGTCAGCCGGACTCCGGCGGCGAGCACGGCGGGCGCGGTGCGTCCCTTGCCGCACAGGGCTCCCCGGTTGACCGGGAAGTCGGTACGCTCCACGACCTCGACCACCCCGCCGTCGTTGACGGGGCGGAGCTTCATCCCGCACTGGAGCGCGCAGTACGGGCAGTGGGTGGACGTCTCGGTGCGGGCCATGCCCCCAGCGTGCGAGGCCGGTATTACGAGGACCGGTGCCTCCGGTTACGCCCCAGGTACGCGTACCTCAGCCCGCCCCGGCCGCCGCCGTGAGGTCACCCGCGAGCGCCTCCGCCACCCCGGGCTCCCGCGGCCCCAGGAAGTGCGGGTCCGGCTCGAACACCACGTCCAGGAGGGCCTTGCCCGCCGCGAACACCTCCCGCGTCCCGCCGTAGTACCAGGTGACGTCGTGTACGTCGTCTGCCCCCACCCCGTACGCGTCGATCCCGGCGGAGCGGCACAGGGCGATCGCCCGGCGTATGTGGAAGCCCTGGCTCACCAGGACGGCCCGGTCGACCCCGAATATCCTCTTGGCCCGCACACAGGAGTCCCAGGTGTCGAAGCCCGCGTGGTCGCTGACGATCCGCCGGTCCGGCACCCCGCGCGCCGCGAGATACGTGCGCATGGCATCCGGCTCGTCGTACTCCACACGGCTGTTGTCCCCGGTGACCAGCACGACCCGGACCTTGCCGGCCCGGTACAGCTCGGCCGCCGCGTCCAGCCGGTGCGCGAGATACGGCGACGGCCGGCCCTCCCGCAGCCCCGCCCCGAACACCACCGCGACCTGCTGCGCCGGGGCGTCGGCCGTGGTCCGCACCCGGGCGTCGGCCGTGGTGTGCAGCCAGGCCGCAGGCGTCACCGCCACCGCGCAGGCGACCATCAGCGCCTGCGCCAGCCGCCGCTGTCCCCGCCTGGTCCGCGGCAGCCGCACGGCGGCGAGCCCTTCCAGGACCACGCGCCCCGCACGGCGGAGCCCCTCCGGTGTCCTCAGCCGCATCCGACGCCCCCCGTGCTCGTACCCGATCCCTCGGAGAAGGGGACGAACGACGCACCCGAAAGGTTCTCCGGCCCGGTGCGGACCGGCTGACACCGTCGGCCCCGCCGCCGTGAGACGACGGCAAACACCCGTCACCGGTGCGAAACGGCCCGGCAACGTGCGCCGGGCACCATCGGTCCATGACCCGCAGGCCCATGCACCTCATCCGGAGATCCGCCCCCACTCTGGTCGCCGTCGCGCACGGCAGCCGGGACCCGCAGGCCCTGCACACCGTCCTGGACCTCCTCGACCGGGTGCGTGAGCTGCGGCCCGCCCTCGATGTCCGGCTCGGCCACATCGAGCTGAACGAGCCCCTGCTGCCGGACACCCTGGACGGCATCGGGCAGGGCGACGCCGTGCTCGTGCCGCTGCTGCTCGGCCGCGGCCACCACGTCCGGCACGACCTGCCCCTCGCCGCCGCGGCCGCCGAACACCTCCGGACCAGGGTGGCGGCCCCGCTCGGACCGCACCCGCTGCTCGTCGAGGCCCTGTACGAGCGTCTCGTCGAGGCCGGCTGGCAGGACCAGGACGGTTCGAGCCGCGCCACCGCCGTCGTACTCGCCGCAGCGGGCTCACGCGACCCCGACTCGGACGTCGACGCGCGCCGCACCGCCGCCCTGCTCAGCGACCGCCTCGGCGGTGTGCCCGTCGTCCCCGCCTACGCCTCGGCGGCCACGCCCGACATCCCGGCCGCCCTGCGCGCGCTCGCCGCCCGTGGCCGCCACCGTGTGGCACTCGCCTCGTACTTCACGGCCCCCGGCCGCTTCGCGACCGTCTCGGCCGCCGCCGCGCCGGGCATCGCCGCCGCACCGCTCGGCGCGCACCCGGCGATGGCACGCCTCCTGCTGCACCGCTACGACCAGGCCCTGACCGGTGGCGCGCCCGGCTTCGGCGCCCTGGCGCACCCGCCCCTCCTGGCATCCGCCTGACGCACCCCGTGCGCCGGGCGGTCTACTGTCGGTGACATGGACGGTACGCACGACCCCAGGGACACGCCCTACGGCACCGCTGACACCGAGCGCTGGGACACCGAGCCCGACAAACGGCCCGGCCGCACCGCCTTCCAGCGTGACCGTGCGCGTGTGCTGCACTCCGCCGCCCTGCGCAGGCTCGCCGGCAAGACCCAGGTCGTCACGCCCGGCACCCGGGGCCGGGTCTGGGACGCCAGCCCCCGCACCCGCCTCACCCACTCCCTGGAGTGCGCCCAGGTCGGTCGGGAGCTCGGCGCCGCACTCGGCTGCGACCCCGACCTCGTGGAGGCGGCCTGCCTCTCCCACGACATGGGGCACCCGCCCTTCGGCCACAACGGCGAACAGGCGCTCGACGACTTCGCCTCGGACTGCGGAGGCTTCGAGGGCAACGCACAGTCGCTGCGCCTGCTGACCCGCCTCGAACCCAAGCGCTTCGTCCGCGACCCCCGCAGCGGTGAGCTCGTCAGCGTCGGGCTCAACCTGACCCGGGCCGCCCTGGACGCCGCCACCAAGTACCCGTGGCCCCGGGGCGGACACCCCACCGACCCCGGCTCACCCAAATTCGGGGTGTACGAGGACGACCTGCCGGTCTTCGCCTGGGTCCGCAAGGGCGCGCCGCAGGACGGCAGATGCTTCGAGGCCCAGGTCATGGACTGGTCCGACGACGTCGCCTACTCGGTGCACGACTTCGAGGACGGGCTGCACGCCGGACACATCGATCCCGGCTGCCTCTTCTCCGAACCGGAGCGCGCGGAGATCTGGGACGTCGCCATCGGCAGGTACGTCCCCGCCGGCACCGACCCCCAGGAGCTCGCCGACGCCCTCGACCGGCTCACCGCCCAGGAATGGTGGCCGCACGGTTACGACGGCACGGCGGTCGCCCAGGCCCGGCTGAAGGACGCGACGAGCCAGCTCATCGGGAGGTTCTGCCTGGCCGCCGAGACCGCGACACACGCCGCGTACGGCCCGGGACGGCTCGGCAGGTACGGCGCCGAGCTCATCGTCCCCCGCGAGGCACGCAACGAGTGCGCCGTCCTCAAGGCCGTCGCTGACCGTTACGTCATGCAGCGTGCCGAGCAGGAGGTCATCCGCGCCGGGCAGCGGATCGTCATCGCCGAGCTCGCCGCCGTCCTCACCGCCCGCGCGCCCGAAGGGCTGGAGCCCCAGTTCCGCTCCCTGTACACCACGGCGCCCGACGACAGGGCCCGCAAGCGGGTTCTCGTCGACCAGATCGCCGCATTGACGGACGCCTCCGCGCGGTCCCTTCACGGAACACTCACGGGCATTGGGCAGACTGGACCTTGACCGGGCCACATGCCGACGGCCGTGACCCGGTCGGGGCACACCCTCTTTCGTCATCACGCTGCGTGCGGGACGCTCGCAGGTGGCGGCGCCGCGCAGCCAAGTCTTGAGGAGGCACCAAGTGGTCGACGCACATCGGACGTTCGTCATCATCGGCGGAGGGCTCGCCGGAGCGAAGGCGGCCGAGACACTCCGGGCGGAGGGCTTCAGCGGCCGGGTGATCCTCATCGGCGACGAGCGCGACCATCCGTACGAGCGGCCGCCCCTGTCCAAGGGGTACCTGCTGGGCAAGGACGAACGGGACTCGGTGTTCGTCCACGAGACCGCCTGGTACGCGGGCGCCGACATCGAGCTCCACCTCGGCCAGGTGGTCACCTCCATCGACCGGGCCGGCCGGTCCGTGCAGCTCGGCGACAACACGGTCGTCCACTACGACAAGCTGCTGCTCGCCACCGGCGCGGAGCCCCGACGCCTCGACGTCCCGGGCACCGAGCTGGTCGGCGTCCACCACCTGCGGCGCCTCGCCCACTCCGACCGGCTGCGCAACGTCCTCGCCGCCCTCGGCCGGGACAACGGCCACCTGGTGATCGCCGGAGCCGGCTGGATCGGCCTGGAGATCGCCGCGGCGGCCCGCGAGTACGGCGCCGAGGTCACCGTCGTCGCCCCCTCGGCGACCCCGCTGCACCACGTCGTCGGCCCCGAGGTCGGCCAGATCTTCACCGACCTGCACGCGGCGCACGGTGTCCGTTTCCACTTCGGGGCCCGCCTGACCGAGATCACCGGACAGGACGGCCTGGTCCTCGCCGTCCGTACCGACGACGGTGAGGAGCACCCCGCCCACGACGTGCTCGCCGCGATCGGCGCGGCCCCGCGCACCTCGCTCGCCGAAGCCGCCGGGCTCGACATGGCCGACCGTGCGCAGGGAGGCGGCGTCGCCGTCGACGCCTCCCTGCGCACCTCCGACCCGGACATCTACGCCGCCGGGGACATCGCGTCCGCGGACCATCCGCTCTTCGGCGGCCGGCTGCGCGTGGAGCACTGGGCGAACGCCCTGAACAGCGGACCGGCCGCCGCGAAGGCCATGCTCGGCCAGGACGTGTCGTACGACCGCGTGCCGTATTTCTTTTCCGACCAGTACGACCTCGGCCTGGAGTACTCCGGCTGGGCTCCGCCCGGCTCGTACGACCAGGTCGTCATCCGGGGCGATGCCGGCAAGCGCGAGTTCATCGCCTTCTGGCTGAAGGACCGCCGGGTGCTCGCCGGGATGAACGTCAATGTGTGGGACGTCACCGAGAGCATCCAGAAGCTGATCAGGGCGGCCGGGCCGGTCGACCCGGACGCCCTGGGTGACCCCTCCGTGCCCCTGGCATCCCTGCTCTGACCGGTGGCCCGGGTATCCGGGACCGGCCGGCACCCGGGGCGGGAACCCGCTGCCGGCCGGTCCCGGACGCCCGGCCTCACCCGTAGACTTCACGCGTGGCAGGCAGGATCAATGACGACGACGTGAAGGCGGTCCGGGACGCGGTCCCGATCGACGCCGTCGTGTCCGAATACCTCCAGCTGCGCAACGCCGGCGGCGGAAACCTCAAGGGCCTCTGCCCCTTCCACGACGAGAAGTCCCCCTCCTTCCAGGTGAGCCCGGGCAAGGGCCTGTTCCACTGCTTCGGCTGCCAGGAGGGCGGCGACACGATCGCCTTCGTGATGAAGATCGATCACCTCACCTTCTCCGAGACGGTCGAGCGCCTCGCCGCCAAGGCGGGCATCACCCTGCGCTACGAGGAGGGCGGCTACAACCCCTCCCACCAGCGCGGCGAACGCATCCGGCTGGTGGAGGCGCACAAGATCGCCGCCGAGTTCTACCGCGAGCAGCTGAACGGCCCCGAGGCGGAGATCGGCCGCGCGTTCCTCGCCTCCCGCGGCTTCGACCAGGACGCCGCGGCCCACTTCGCCGTCGGCTACAGCCCGGCCGGCTGGGACCACCTCACCCGCTACCTGCGGGGCAAGGGCTTCAGCGACAAGGAGCTCATCAGCTCCGGCCTCTCCCAGGACGGACGCCGGGGCCCCATCGACCGCTTCCGCGGCAGGCTGATGTGGCCGATCAGCGACACCTCGGGGGAGATCGTCGGCTTCGGCGCCCGCAAGCTCCGTGACGACGACAACGGCCCGAAGTACCTCAACACCCCCGAGACCTCGATCTACAAGAAGTCCCAGGTGCTGTACGGCATCGACCTGGCCAAGAAGGACATCGCGAAGTCCAGCCGGGCCGTCGTCGTCGAGGGCTACACCGACGTGATGGCCTGCCACCTCGCAGGGATCACCACGGCCATCGCCACCTGCGGGACGGCGTTCGGCAGCGACCACATCAAGATCCTCCGGCGCCTCCTGATGGACAACGGAAGTGCCCGGGTGATCTTCACCTTCGACGGCGACGCGGCCGGCCAGAAGGCAGCCCTGCGTGCCTTCGAGGACGACCAGAAGTTCGCCGCCGAGACCTACATCGCGATCGCCCCCGACAACATGGACCCGTGCGACCTGCGGCTCGCCAAGGGCGACGACGCAGTCCGCGACCTGGTCGAGCCCCGCACCCCGCTCTTCGAGTTCGCGCTCCGCCAGATCGTCGGCCGCTACGACCTGGAGACCCCGGCCGGCCGGGCCGCCGCGCTCGACGAGGCCGCACCGGTCGTCGCCAAGATCAAGACGAGCAGCGTGCAGCGCGAGGTGGCCGTCCAGCTCGCCGGCTTCGTCGGCATCCTCGACCAGGAATTCGTCGTCCACCGGGTCAACCAGCTCGCCCAGTGGGCGCGCGGGCGCGGAGAGCAGCGAGGGCCCGCACCGGCCTCGCGCAACGGCGCGCAGCACCAGCAGCTCCAGGCCCCGGCCGCCCAGTCGGGCCCCGCGCTCAACCTCCGCAGCCCCGCCCACCGCACCGAGCGAGAGCTGCTCAAGCTCGCCCTGCAGAAGCCGGCCCTGGTCTCCCCGGCGTTCGACGCCTACGGGGTCGACGAGTTCACCGCCCCGCCGTACGCCGCGGTGCGGCAGTGCATCGCGGAGGCGGGCGGCGCGGAGATGGGCGTCGCCGAGACCCGGGAGTACCTGGTCCAGGTGCTCGACGCGACCCCCGACGACACGGTGCGCAAGCTCGTCACCGAGCTCGCGGTCGAGGTGTTCCACGGCAAGTCCATCGACGAGTCGTACGCCGGCCAGCACCTGGTCAAGGTCCGCCTCCGCGCGGTCGACCGCAGGATCGACGACGTCCAGGGCAGCCTCGCCCGCCTCGGCAGCAATGTCGCCCCGGAACACCTGGCCGCCGCACAGAACGAGGTCTGGGTCCTCCAGCAGTACGCCCAGTCGCTGCGGAGCCACGGCGCCGACGCCCTCTGAGGACGCCTCCCCACAGGGTCGGCACCCCGTCACGCTCCGGACGCAGAAAGTCGCCGCACGCCCCTCGTGGCAGCGATGTGTCGTACCCCACACTGGGTGGCGGTGCCTGAGGCATCGGAGCGCGGCGGTCCGCCCCGGCGGACCTCCATCCCCGCGATCCGGCAGCGATCACCTGGAGGTCGCCCCCGTGCAGACCCGGACCGTGCCGCCCACGACCGAGCATGTCCCGGCGATCCCCGCACAGAACCGGGTCACGCGTCACCCCGAGACGGCGAGCACACCGGAGCCGGTGCTGGAGGAGCCGGTGGAGCCCCCGGAGGCCCAGGAGGCGCGCAACCGGCCGGAGACGGGTGGCCCGACGTCCGACCTCTTCCGCCAGTACCTACGGGAGATCGGGCGGATCCCGCTGCTCAGCGCCGCCGAGGAGGTGGACCTCGCCCGCCGCGTCGAGGCGGGTCTCTTCGCCGAGGAACGGCTCGCCGGCACCCCCGACCCCGACTCCCGGCTCGCCGTCGACCTGGACCGGCTCGTGGTCATGGGGCGGATGGCGAAACGCCGGCTCATCGAGTCCAACCTCCGCCTCGTGGTCTCCGTGGCCAAGCGCTACGTCGGCCGGGGCCTGACCATGCTGGACCTCGTCCAGGAGGGGAACCTCGGACTGATCAGGGCGGTCGAGAAGTTCGACTACGCGCGGGGCTACAAATTCTCCACGTACGCCACCTGGTGGATCCGCCAGGCCATGTCCCGCGCTCTGGCCGATCAGGCCAGGACCATACGGGTCCCGGTGCACGTCGTCGAGCTGATCAACCGGGTCGTACGCGTCCAGCGCCGCATGCTCCAGGAGCGCGGCTACGAGCCCACCGCCGAGGAGGTCGCGGCCCAGCTCGACCTGACGCCCGAGCGCGTCGTCGAGGTCCGGCGCCTCGCCCAGGAACCCGTGTCCCTGCAGGCGCCCGTCGGTGAGGAGGACGACGTCGCCTTCGGTGACCTCATCGAGGACGGCGACGCCGCCTCACCCGCGGAGTCCGCGGCCTTCCTGCTGCTGCGCCGGCACCTGGAGGTGGTGCTCTCCACCCTCGGCGAACGGGAGAGGAAGGTCGTCCAGCTGCGCTACGGACTGGACGACGGGCGGCCCCGCACGCTGGAGGAGATCGGACGGATCTTCGGCGTGACACGCGAACGCATCCGCCAGATCGAGGCCAAGACCCTCACCAAGCTGCGGGACCACGCCTTCGCCGACCAGCTCCGCGGCTACCTGGACTGAGCGGACCGGGCCCGTCAGTCGACCTCGGCCGGCGCCTGCGCGAACTGCGCGGCGTACAACCGGGCGTAGGCCCCCTCGGCGGCCAACAGGACCTCGTGCGTCCCCTGTTCCACGATCGAGCCGTTCTCCATCACCAGGATCACGTCCGCGTCCCGGATGGTGGAGAGCCGGTGCGCGATCACGAAGCTCGTACGGCCGTGCGCGAGCCGCGCCATCGCCTTCTGGATCAGCACCTCGGTCCGGGTGTCCACGGAGCTGGTCGCCTCGTCGAGCACCAGGATCACCGGGTCGGACAGGAACGCCCGCGCGATCGTGATCAGTTGCTTCTCGCCCGCACTGACCCCGGCCCCGTCGTGGTCGATCACCGTGTCGTAGCCCTCGGGCAGCGTACGGACGAAACGGTCGGCATGGGCCGCCCGCGCCGCCTCCTCGATCTCCTCCCGGGTCACCTCGCGCGAAGCGCCGTAAGCGATGTTCTCCGCGATCGTCCCGCCGAACAGCCAGGTGTCCTGGAGCACCATGCCTATCCCCGAACGGAGTTCGTCGCGCGACATCCTCGCCGCGTCGACCCCGTCGAGGGTGATCCGGCCGCCCGTCACCTCGTAGAACCGCATCAGCAGGTTGACCAGCGTCGTCTTGCCGGCACCGGTCGGGCCGACGATCGCGACCGTGTGGCCGGGCTCCACGCTCAGCGAGAGGTCCTCGATCAGCGGCTTCTCCGGGTCGTACCGGAAGGACACGTTCTCCAGCGACACGCTGCCGCGCAGCTTCTCCGGCCGCTCGGCCGGATCGGGGTCGGGCGCCTGCTCCTCGGCGTCCAGCAGGCCGAAGACCCGCTCGGCGGAGGCGATGCCCGACTGCACCAGGTTCGCCATCGAGGCGACCTGCGTCAGCGGCATCGAGAACTGCCGCGAGTACTGGATGAACGCCTGCACGTCACCGATCGACAGCGCGCCCGACGCGACCCGCAGCCCGCCGACGACCGCGACCAGCACATAGTTCAGGTTCGACACGAACATCATCAGCGGCTGCATGATCCCGCTGTTGAACTGGGCCTTGAAGCCCGCCTCGTACAGTGCGTCGTTCTGCTCGGCGAAGTCCCGTGCGGACTCCTCCTGACGCCCGAAGACCTTCACCAGCGTGTGACCCGTGTACATCTCCTCGATGTGGGCGTTGAGCTTGCCCGTCACCTTCCACTGCGCCACGAAGTGCGGCTGCGACCGCTTGCCGACCCGCGTCGCGACGACCACCGACAGCGGGATCGTGACCAGCGCGACCAGGGCGAGCAGCGGGGAGATCCAGAACATCATGATCAGCACACCGACGATGGTCAGCAGTGAGTTGATCAGCTGGCCCATCGTCTGCTGCATCGTCTGCGAGATGTTGTCGATGTCGTTCGTCGCCCGGCTCAGCACCTCGCCCCGCTGCTGCCGGTCGAAATAGGACAGCGGGAGCCGCGACAACTTCGTCTGCAGGTCCTCGCGCAGCCGGAAGACGACCCGGTTGATCACCCGGATCGAGAGCCGGGTCGACGCCCACATCAGCAGCCCCGCGCCGACGTACACCAGGAGCACCGCCAGCAGGACCTGGCCCACCGCGCCGAAGTCGATGCCGTGACCGGGGACGAAGTCCACCCCGGTCAGCATGTCGGCGAGCCCGTCGTCGCCCTCCGCACGCAGACCTTCGACCGCCTGCTCCTTCGTGGCGCCGTCCCGCATCTGCCGTCCGACGACACCCGCGAAGATCAGGTCCGTGGCCCCGCCGAGGATCTTGGGACCCGCCACGGACAGCGCCACGCTCAGCGTTCCGGCGCCCAGCATCAGCCACAGCGAGGACTTCTCCTCGCTGAACCTTCGCAGCAGCCGCTTCCCGGACCCCTTGAAGTCCATGGACCGCTCGGTGGGCCCTCCGGCCATCATCCGTCCGCCCGGTCCGGCCATCAGGCGGCCTCCGCTTCCGTCAGCTGGGAGAGCACGATCTCCCGGTAGGTTTCGTTGCCGTCCATCAGCTCGTGGTGGCTGCCCGTCCCGACGACCCGGCCCTCGTCCAGGACCAGGATCCGGTCGGCGTCACGGATCGTGGACACCCGCTGCGCCACGATCACCACGGTCGCCCCCGCCGTCTCGCGGGACAGCGCGCCGCGCAGCGCGGCGTCCGTCGCGTAGTCGAGGGCCGAGAACGAGTCGTCGAAGAGATAGATCTCCGGCTTCTGCACCAGGGTCCGCGCGATCGCGAGCCGCTGCCGCTGACCACCGGAGACATTGGTGCCACCCTGCGCGATCGGAGCGTCGAGACCGTGCTCCAGCCCCTCCACGAAGTCCTTCGCCTGCGCCACCTCCAGCGCGTGCCACAACTCCTCGTCGGTGGCGTCAGGATTGCCGTAGCGCAGATTCGTCGCGACCGTACCCGAGAACAGGTACGGCTTCTGCGGTACCAGGCTCACGGTCTTCGCCAGGAGGACCGGATCCAGCGTGCGCACGTCGGTGCCGTCGACGAGGACCTCACCGTCCGTCGCGTCGAAGAGCCGTGGGACGAGCCCCAGCAGCGTCGACTTCCCGCTGCCCGTCGACCCGATGATCGCGGTCGTCTCCCCGGGCCGCGCCACGAGATCGACCGAGCGCAGCACCGGCTCCTCGGCGCCAGGGAAGCGGAACTCCGCGCCCCGTACCTCCAGATGACCGTGGGCCGGCAGCTCCGTGACAGGAGCGGTGGGCGGCACCACGCTCGACTCGGTCTCCAGGACCTCCTGGATCCGCTCGGCACAGACCTCGGCACGCGGCACCATGATGAACATGAAGGTGGCCATCATCACCGACATGACGATCTGCATCAGATACGCGAGGAACGCGGTCAGCGCCCCGATCTGCATTCCGCCGCTGTCGATGCGGTGCGCCCCGAACCAGACCACGGCGATGGACGACAGGTTCACCACCGTCATCACCGTCGGGAACATCAGGGCCATCAACTTGCCCGTCGACACGGCGACGTCCGTCAGCTCCGTGTTGGCGCCGCGGAAGCGCTCCTCCTCGTAACCGTCACGGATGAAGGCGCGGATGACGCGGTTGCCGGTGATCTGCTCGCGCAGCACACGGTTCACCGTGTCCAGGCGCTCCTGCATCGTGCGGAACAGCGGCCGCATCCTCCGCACGATGAGGCTCACCGAGACACCGAGCACGGGCAGCACGGCCAGCAGCACCGCCGACAGCGGGACGTCCTGGCCGAGCGCCATGATGACGCCGCCGACGCACATGATGGGCGCCGAGACCATCAGCGTGAACGCCATCAGGACGAGCATCTGGATCTGCTGCACGTCGTTGGTCGTACGGGTGATGAGGGAAGGCGCCCCGAACCGTCCCACCTCGCGCGCGGAGAACGACTGCACCCGGCCGAAGACCGACGCCCGTACGTCGCGTCCCAGAGCGGAGGCCGTGCGGGCGCCGTAGTAGACCGCCCCGATGTTGCAGACGATCTGGACGACGCTGACGACGATCATCACGCCGCCGAATTCCAGGATGTACCCCGTGTCCCCCCGCACGACACCGTTGTCGATGATGTCCGCGTTGAGGCTGGGCAGATAGAGGCTGGCGCAGGTCTGCAGGAGCTGGAGCAGCACGAGCAGCACGATGGGACGTCTGTACGGATCCAGGTAGGTCCGCAGGAGTTTTATGAGCACACGAGTCTCTCGGAGTCGGCGAAGGGCAGAGGCCGGTCCATACTCCGGCACTCCGGACCGCTGCTGCCAACGCTTTCCTTCAAGCCCCGGTCAAAATTCCGGGGAGGCGCCCCTCAGACCGCTCCGTCGAACGCACCGGGGTGGATCTGGTCCCGGGTCGCTCCGTACTGCTGGCGTACCGCGCGGCCCACCGCGAGCTCCTCACCCGGCTCCAGCACCTGCGCCGCCGCACCCTGCCAGGCCGGGGGAGTACGTGCGTCGAGCGACCCCTGCGAGACCCCCAGGGCCCACGCGGCCTGCCGGGCCGCACCCCGCGCCGCGTACTCGGCGGGCTGCGGCACGACGACCTGGGTGCCGAACACCGCGGGCGCCAGCGCCTGCACGGCGGGCAGTTCGGCGGCCGCGCCCAGCAGGAACACCCGCCGCACCTCCACGCCGCGGTCCCGCAGCACGTCCAGTGCGTCGGCCAGCGAGCACAGCATCCCCTCGAAGGCGGCCCGCGCCAGATGCTCGGGCTTCATCGACTCGCGCCGCAGTCCGGACAGCGTTCCGGCCGTGTGCGGCAGCTGCGGAGTGCGCTCGCCCTCCAGGTAGGGGAGCAGGACGAGCCCCGAGGCTCCCGGCGTCGACTTCAGCGCCAGCGCGGACAGTTCGTCCAGGCCCTCCAGCCCCAGCATCTCCGCCGTGCCGCGCAGCGCGCGTACGGCGTTCGAGGTGTGGACCACCGGCAGATGCATCCCGGTCGCGTCGGCGAAGGAAGTGATCATCCCCGAAGGGTCGGCCAGCGCCTCGTGGTGCACGGCCATCACCGAGCCCGAAGCCCCGAGCGACACGACGGCGTCCCCGACGGCGACACCCAGCCCGAAGGCCGCGGCCATCGTCTCGCCGGTGCCCGCCGAGATCAGCAGCCCCTCCGGCGTCATCCCGGCGGAATCGGCCGGGCCGAGGACCTCGGGCAGCGCGGCCTGATGGCCGAGCGCGAGCTCCACGAGATCGGGCCGGTAGGACTCGGAACCCGCCGACCAGTAACCGGTGCCGGACGCGGCACCGCGGTCCGTCGTCCGGCGGGCGGGCCGGCCGAGGAGCTGCCACACCAGCCAGTCGTGCGGCTGCAGGACGGCGGCGACCCGCTGCGCGTTCTCCGGCTCGCTCCGCACCATCCAGCGCAGCTTCGCCACGGGCTGCGCGGCCTGCGGGACGGCCCCGACGGCCTCGGCCCAGGCCTGCCGCCCGCCGAGCCCGTCGACCAGATCGGCCGCGGCTGCCTGCGCACGGCGGTCGTTGCCGAGCAGCGCCGGCCGTACGAGATTGCCCTGGTGGTCCAGCGGCACCAGCCCGTGCTGCTGCGCGGACACACCGATGGCCTGCACGCCTTCGAGCAGCCCTCCGGAGGCCGCCTCGCCGAGTGAGAGCAGCCACGCCTGCGGATCCACCTCCGAGGCCTTGGCCTCGATGGGATGCGCGGCGTACCCCTGCCGCAGCACCTCACCGGTGTCCGTGTCGCAGACGACGATGTGCGTGAAGGCGGATGAACTGTCCAAGCCGGCCACTATGCCCATGGCCTAGATTCTGCCGCACCCGCGGACCTTCCCGCACCGGGCGGTGTGCCCGGCACGGGAGCGGGCCTCAGGTGTTCGTCGTCCCCCAGTCGTCACTGCCGTTGTGACCGCTGCGCTCCCGCAGCGAGCGCACCCGGTCGGAGACGGAGACGGGGACCCTGTCCCCGACCTTCTCGCTCACCGAGTGGTACGCCTTGCCGGCGAAGTCCCGGCTGCCGTGCGCGGCGGACTCCGCCGCGTTCCGTACGGCGGGATTCTCGGCCAGCGTCTGCGCGGCCTTCTTCAGCTGCTCGTAACGCTCGCGCCCGGCTCGCGTGCCGAGCACGTAACCGAGGGCCACTCCGGCGATGAACGTGAGCCGGTACCGCATGGCTGCCACCCTTCCTTCGCTCCGTGCGACGTGTGCTGGGACGTGTGCTGCCCGCCTACCCGCACCCACCCGAGATCACCCCGGGAGATACCGATTGGCGGAGCACCCCCCTGCTTGCGCTAATGTATGTGTCGCAGCGAACGCGCGCCGCTCGGCAGTAGCCAGGCAGGTACGTTTCGAGGCAACGCCACAATCCCCTGTAGCTCAATTGGCAGAGCAGCCGGCTGTTAACCGGCAGGTTACTGGTTCGAGTCCAGTCGGGGGAGCGCGATCCCCTGTAGCTCAATTGGCAGAGCATTCGGCTGTTAACCGGAGGGTTACTGGTTCGAGTCCAGTCGGGGGAGCGAGACGGAAGAGGGTCCTTCGGGGCCCTCTTTCGCGTGCCCGCCCAGGAGCGGCCCGCAGCCCGTCCGTGACTCTTTCGGGGTGATTCCGCGCCGCCTGGAACCGGGCAGCGCGCAGCGAGGTCTTCATGGTCACGCGAGGCCGGGCACCCGAAGCAGGAGATCGTATGACCGGCTATGCTGCGGCAGACGGCGCGCACAGGTGTACGCGCCACGCCGAGACGGGGCGGTAGCTCAGCCGGTTAGAGCAGCGGACTCATAATCCGTCGGCCGTGGGTTCGAGTCCCACCCGCCCCACCCAGCGTCCCCGGGCAGAATCGTTCTGACCTGGGGAAACGTGTTTTTCGGGGCGTTTTGCGTGTGGCGTTCGCCTCGCGTGGGTGTGGCGAACGCAGGTCCTCACGCAGCGATGAAAAGCTTCGGAGGGGCTTTAAGCTGGGGTTTTGCGTCGAAGACTCCGTGGGAGCGTCGTGGAATGCTCCCACGGCTGCCGAGGCAGCAGCCCTGCCTCACCGCATCGACATCATCCACGCGGTATGCGGCTTGTAGCCGTTGGGTCGGATCCTCTCTGGCTGGCTTGCGCTGATCTGCCGCCACGAATGTTGGTGATGTATCGTAGTTATGTACATCACGGACTCAAGGTGAGGGGTGGCTGATATGTCTGTGACCCAGGTCGATCTCGATGACGAGGCGCTGGCTGAGGCGATGCGGCTCATGGGTGTCTCGACGAAGAAGGAGACGGTCAACGGGGCCCTACGGGACTATGTGGCGCGCATCAAGCGCCTGGAGGCTGCTGAGAAGCTGGCCGCGAGGGGTGAGCGGGGCGAGTTCGAGGCTGCGGCTGCGGCGCATGCAGCGGCCAAGCAGGCCCGGCGGGCAGCCTTCGAGTGATCACATACCTCCTCGACACGTCCGCCCTCTGGTACCTCTTCCGGACGCCGGGGGCATTGCGTCCCTGGGAGGGGCACATCGCCGCCGGTGTGTTCCATATCTGCGAGCCCACAAGGGCGGAGTTCCTCTACTCGGCCACGAGCCCGGCTCATCGGGACGAGTTGGCCGAGGAGGTGGATGACCTCTGCCATCACGCCCCGGTTCCCAAGAGTGCGTGGCGCTGGGTCGACACCGCGCAGTACAAGCTCACCCAGCGAGGGCAGCACCGGGCCGCCGGAGCCATCGACCTTCTGGTGTGTGCGACGGCGGTCCATCACGGTCACTCGGTGCTTCACGTGGACAACGACTTCGCCACGGTGGGTGCAGTCTTGAAGGAAGTGCAGCAACGGGACGTACGACCACACTGACCGAGGCGGACCGTTGTGCTGCTCGTCCGGGCCTGGCGCAGATGGGATGAACGCCTACCTTGCGAGAGGCCCATCTGTGGTCCCTGTCCCACCGGAACGCCCCGACTCGATCACATACACGGGACGATCGGTCAGCCGAGGAAGTCCAGCACGCGGCACCAGGTCAGCTCGGCAGCAGCCGGGTCATGGCCGGGATGCTCAGGGTCGGTATAGAAGTGACCGGCGCCTGCATAACGGAAGATCTCCAGATGGATGCGTTTCTCCGTTGCCGCCCGACGGAGTGCGGCAACGTTCTCGGGCGGTGCGAAGACGTCCGGTTCAGCCGCGTGCAGTTGCATCCTGAGACCTGGGCGCACGGATTCAGGCAGGGCGGTAGTGGCGTGCAGGAGCAGGACGCCGAGGGTGTCCGGGCGCTCGGGCCACAGCTCGGCAACGACGCCTGCACCCATGGACACGCCGGCGAGGACGGTCTCGCCAGGCATAGCCCCGAGGGCTTGTTGGGCGCGGTCAACCACTGTTCGCCAGCCGATCCGTTCGATCAGCTGGTATCCCTCGTCGATAGTGGCCGCGGTCTCGCGGCCGAAAAGGTCGGGGGCGAAGACCTCATGCCCGGCGCGTCGCAGCCGCTCGGCGGCGAGGAGTTCGACCGGGCGCAGACCGAGGACCGAGTGGAACAACGCGATGTGCATGACGGCTTCCCGTGGGGGCATCGAGACGGAGGGCCACCCCCTAGGCAGTACGTGTGGTGAGGTCCCCGTCCGTGATGGGGCGGACCACACGACAGGGTGTGCCGAGCGCGACGCTCATCGGGGGAATGCTGCGGCTGACGACGCTACCGGCGCCGATGACCGACCCGTAGCCGATGCGGACGCCGGGCAGGATCACCACGTTGCTGCCGATCCACACCTTGTCCTCGATCACGATCGGCTCGGAGAACCGCCCGAAGTCAGCTCGGCGCGCGGGATGTACCGGGTGTCCCGTCGTGGTCAGCGTCACACTGGGCGCGATCATGACTCCGTCGCCTATATGGATGTCCACGTCATCGACGAACGTCAGGTTCACGTTCCCGAAGAAGTCATCGCCGATGTGGACGTTGCTGCCGAACCCAGCGTGGAACGGCGGCAACAGCACCGTGCGTTCACCGACGGAGCCGAAGATCGCTACGAGCAGCGATCGACGCCTCTCACTTTCGCTAGGGGGCGTTCGGTTGTACTCGAAAATCTGGTCTGTACGGCGGCGAGGGGCCTGGAAGGACGCTTCAGACTCCGTGTAGACAAGCCCTTTGGCGATCCGGGCGAGAACTTCTTCGTGAGTATCGGCCACAGCAGGACGTTCCCTTCATCTGATTCTTTCAATCGGCCCGGACGCCGCTCGGTCGAGTGCCCGTCCTGCGACAGGCGTAGGGCAGGCAAGGCCACGGTAAGGACCAGAGGTGCCCACTTTTTCAGGCGTTGGCCACTATTTGCGGGCTGTTGATGTCGTTACGCTGTCTTGAGGGACCTGAGTGTTCCGTCAGGTCCCGCCCTTGCAACCCCTGGTTGCCGAAATCGCTCGTGTGTCCGTTTCCTGCCCTGGGCACGGCTCGCGGAACTCCCGGGTCGGAAGGGAGCGGGCTGGGCACCGGCCTGCGGCGGGGCGGCTGCTCAGCCCTCGTCGTTCCGTCGATCTTCCGGTCCCAACTCGGCTGTACGCTTGGCATATTCTCGGACGACGGCCTCGTTGGGGGCGGAGCTCTTCGCCGCCCGGTACGTCTTTGCTGCCTCGCGGGTCCGACCGAGGCGGCGCAACGCGTCCGCGCGGACGGCGTGCAGGGCGTGGTTGCCGGTCAGCTCCTTAGGCGTTCCCAGGGCGTCGACGGCGTCCAGCTGCGCCTGTGGACCGTCACGCATTCCCAGGGCGACCGCGCGGTTGAGTGCCACGACCGGGTTCGCACGCAGGGCGAGGAGGCGGTCGTACAACGCCACGATGGCCTCCCAGTCGGTTGCGGCGGCAGCCGGAGCGAGGGCGTGCTGCGCGGCGATCGCCGCCTGGAGCGCGTAGGGGCCGCCCGACGTGACCGTCTCGCGGGCCAGGCCCACGCCCTCGGATATGAGCGAGCGGTCCCAACGCCTGCGGTTCTGGTGCTGCAGCGTGATCAGGCTGCCGTCCTCGTCGAGCCGGGCGGCGCGCCTCGAGTGCTGGAGCAGCAGCAGGGCGAGTAACGCCCGTGCCTCCGGCTGCTCCGGCGCCTCGGCGGTGACGAGCCGTGCGAGCCGGATGGCCTCCTCGGCGAGCGGATCGCGGATTGTGCTCCCGTCGCTGGGCGCGTATCCCTCGGTGAAGACGAGATAGATGACGGCGAGAACTCCGTCCAGCCGTTCGGCGCGTGCCCCGGACGGCGGAACCCGGTAGGGGATTCCGGCGGCCGCGATCTTGCGCTTGGCGCGCAGGATCCGCTGCGACACGGTGTCCTCACTGACCAGGAAGGCACGGGCGATCTCGCGCGTGGTGAGGCCACCGACCGCCCGGAGGGTCAGCGCCACCCGGGATTCGAGGGGGAGCGCCGGGTGGCAGCAGGTGAACACCAGTCGCAGCCTCTCGTCTCCGGGCGGCGGCGGTTCGCGGACCGCCTCGATCGCGGCGACCTCGGCAAGCTTGCCGCGCTCGGTCGTCCGGCGGCGCAGCACGTCCAGGGCGCGGTGCCGGGCGGCGGTCACCAGCCACGCTCCTGGTCTGCGCGGTACTCCGTCGCGCTCCCAGGCCGGCAGGGCGCGGGCGAACGCTTCCTGTGCGCAGTCCTCGGCCAATTCCCAGTCGCCGGTGAGGCGCACGATCGTGCCGAAGACAACGCCCCACTCGCCGCGGTACGCCTCGGCGAGCGCCGCCCGGACGTCTGCCGGCCCGGTTCTCACGACAAGTCCGTCCAGAATTCGCGCAGCTCGGCGATTCCGGATCGTGCCATGGGACAGCGGGAGAGGTAGTCGATCGCTTCCTCCCACTCACCGTCGATGAACACGATTCCAGTCACCCACTCCGGCACGTCGGCGTACGCGCCGTCGGTGATCAGCAGTTGCCCTCTGCGGCGCCGCACGAGAGTGGCGTCCTGGACGGGACGCAGGTGCTCGCCGCCGAGGTAACGACCGGAAGCGAGACCCTCGCGGACCCACTCGGCCACCGAGGCGGGATCAGGAGTGAAGGACGGAGCGCTCGGGTCAGTCCGGAGGATCCCGAGAAAGCGTGAAGCGGGCGCGTCGCCCTCGTGTGGGACGTTTTCGGTGTCTCGTCCGAGATCGAGGGGTTCAACCGGCCGAATCTCGACGCGTCCGCCGATCGCCATCGGGTGCGAGGCGGCTACCTCGATCGCCTCGTCGAGGTCGGCGGCCTCGACGAGGTCGTACCCGGCGATCCACTCGGTCGTCTCGGCGAACGGGCCGTCGGTCACGAGCACCCGGTCTCCGCGAACGCGCACTGTTCTGGTTTCGGTGACCGGCTTGAGCGGCATCCCCTCGATACGGACGCCACTATCGCTCCACTTCTCGACCCATGCCCCGGGGTTCTCGTCGGTCGACTCTCCGGCGGGGTCGGTGGCGACGAACAACACGTACTTCATGACCGTTCTCCTTCCGAACGTTTCATGAGGACGACGAAGGACCTTTGCCGAATCCGACAGAACGGCGAGGATTCCGTCGAAGATAACTTCCTCTCGGCTCTGGCCGAGGAGTTGAGCTGCAAGTACAGGTTGCTCAAACCTCTCCTCGTGTCCATGGCGTTGAGTCTGTGAGGAGTGCATGCGACCGCCCGCACCGGCTCGTTGCCCCGGAACCGTACCGGCGCCGGTCGCGGCGCAGCCGGGCGAAGCCGCCGGAAGGCATCTCGCAGCTGGTGGTGTCCCGCACTGCTCTGCCGGGCCCTCGTGCTGGGCAGCTATCAGGACGTGTCGGCTGGCAACTCATGCGCTACGCAGCGTGACAGTGGGGCCCGCCGAAGGCAGTGGTCTTTCCGGTCTCGGAGGAAGGGTCAGGAACGCGGCTGGAGATGCTTTCTGCGCTCCTCAGAAGCCAGTTGCTGAGTAAGTACGTGTAAGCGGGGATGGTGTGGCGAACGCCTAACCGCTACTCGTTCGAGCCGGATCGAGCTGGACGCAGCCAGATGGAAACGGGTGGCTATGTCCGTTGTTTCGGCATCGTCGCAGGTGAGAGGTGTCACGCTTTTGGGTTCGAGTCCCACCCGCCCCACCCAGCATCCCCAGGCAGAATCGTTCTGACCTGGGGAAACGCGTTTTTCGGGGGCCTTTCGCGTGTGGCGGTCGCCTCGCGGGGGTGTGGCGAACGCGGCGCTTCGGATGTCCCGGACCGGCCTTTCGTGGCTGTGACCTGGGCCTTTGTAGGCTTGCATCCGTGGGATGGTTAACAACGGTCCCACGGCCGCCGGGAAAAGGTGCGGGGGCATCGCACCCGTCTACGAACGGCCCTCGGTCGGGTCGGCCGCCGACGAGGACACCCGCGCTACAGAGTGTCGTTTCGTGTGCCCGCAAGGAGAGCTCGGCTCACCGTCGCGCGGAGACGATCCGATGGTGCTGCAAGGTGAGGTTCTTGCCGTGCTGCTCGGAAGCAGGGCGGGGAGCGGGCGGTGTGGCGAACGCGTGACCGAGCCTCGTTCGAGACGGATCGAGCCGGACGGCACGAATCTGCGGTTCCTCCAGCCCCGGGGGTTTCGTCCGCTGGCAACGGGGCCCGGCTCAGGCTGGCTGGATGGCGCCCGGCAGCTCGCTTTGCTCAGGGCTGTGTTGTGGGTGGGACGGGCCTCGTCCAGCAGGCGCATGCCGGCGGTTACATCCGTGTAGATGCCGCGACGGTCGGTGGGGCACAGGTGGCGCGAGAGCAGCCCGCGCTGTTCCAGCCGGGTCACCAGTCGCGTGGTGGCGCTCTGGCTGAGCACGACGGAGTCGGCGACCTGGCGCATCTGCAGGTGCCTGCCCTCGTCGTTGTGCTGTCGGCCGAGCACGTCGAGGAGTGAGTACTCGCGGGCGCTCAGCTCGTGCCCTGCCTGGAGTGCGCGTTCGATGCAGCCGGTTTCCGGTTCCTACGTGGGGACCGGAGCGCCAACTCGCGAGTCAGTACCCGTACGCCGATAACCCGCGCTTGCATTTAATGGCGTGTGCAAGTAACGTCGTATGCAAGTAAAGCTGCGCAGGGCCCACCCGAGGCGCCGAGCGGCTCGCCACCACGCACGAAAGGGAGCTCTCCTGATGAGCCTCACCCGCCTGCTGCCCGGGTCGCTGGGCTTCGGAACCGCCCCCATGGGCAACATGTTCCGCGCCATCCCCGAGGAAGAGGCCCAGGCCACCCTCCAGGCCGCCTGGGACCAGGGCATCCGCTATTACGACACCGCACCGTTCTACGGTGCGGGCCTGGCCGAGATCCGGCTCGGTGAGCTGCTGGCCCAGCAGCCCCGGGACTCCTACGTCCTCTCGACGAAGGTCGGCCGCGTCATCCTCGACGAGGAAGAAGACCCGTCAGCCCGTGAACTCGGCGAGAAGGGCGGTCTGTTCGAGCACGGCCGCCCCAACAAGGTGGTCGATGACTACACCGCTGACGCGACCAAGCGCTCCATCGAGGACAGCCTCAAGCGGCTGAACACCGACCGGCTCGACATCGTCTGGGTGCACGACATCGCCCAGGACTTCCACGGCGACCGATGGCTCGCCCAGTTCGAGACGGCCCGCACCGGTGCCTTCCGGGTCCTGGACGAGCTGCGGGACCAGGGCGTGATCAAGGCCTGGGGCCTGGGTGTCAACCGCGTCGAGCCCGTCGAGCTCACCCTCGCCCTGGACGAGCCGCGCCCCGACGGCTTCCTGCTGGCCGGCCGCTACACCCTGCTGGACCACCGCCAGGCCCTCCAGCGACTGCTGCCCGCGGCGCAGGAACAGGGCGTCGACATGGTCGTCGGCGGCCCTTACAGCTCAGGCGTCCTGGCCGGCGGCACCCACTTCGAGTACCAGGAGGCCCCGGCGCACATCGTGGAAACCGTCCGGCGCATCCGGGAACTGACCGACCGGCACGGGGTGTCCATCAAGGCCGCCGCGCTCCAGTTCGCGCTCGCCCACCCGGCCGCAGCCGCCGCGATTCCCGGCGCCACCCGCCCCTCCCGCATAGCCGAAGACCTCGGCGCCCTGCGCGAGGAGATCCCCGCCGCCTTCTGGCACGACCTGCGCGCTGCCGGCCTGCTCGACCAGGCGGCCCCGCTCCCCGCCGGCGTCTGACCCGCCCCCGCACCCACTCCCCACATCCCCCACGTAAAGGAGCCACCATGGCCTCCACTTCCGTGAGCCGTGTCGTCCAGGCCTCCCCCGAGCAGGTCTGGGAACTGATCGGCGGCTTCCACTCCCTGCCCGACTGGCTGCCGTACATCCCCAAGACCGTCTCCGAGCAGGGTGGCCGGGCCCGACGGCTGACCAACGCCGAAGGCGGGGTCATCGTCGAGCGGATGACCGCTTACAGCGCCGAGGAGCACTACTACAGCTACGCCATACTCCAGGCGCCCTTCCCCGTCACCGGCTACCTCTCCACCCTCCGCGTCTTCTCCGTGCCCGGCAGGCCGGGGGCCGCCGAGATCCAGTGGAGCGGACGCTTCGTTCCCGAAGGCGTGAGCGACGAGGAGGCCGAGACCCTCTTCACCGGCATCTACCGGGACGGACTGGAGGCCGTGACCACGGCCCTCGCGACTCGATGACCGAGGTCACCAGGACCGGGTCCTGATGGCGGATGGCCTGTGACCGGACACCGCAGCAGGCCCCGCAGCGAGGGGCCCGACTGGTCACCTGACCAGCCGGGCCCCTCGCTGTTCTGTCTGTCTGTCTGTCTGTGTCACTGACCTCGGCTCGCCGTCGCCACCTGGAGGACGAGCACTGCAACGCCACCGCTGCTGCCGCGGCGCTGTCGGGTGCCCAGGCAGCGAGCGCCTGGGCAGCGGCCCGGAGGCTCAGAGTAGGGAGAGTTCCGTGGTGAGCTTCTCCAGTGGCTGCCAGGTCAAGCCGACAAGCGCCGCGTGCTTCCACGCGATCCGCCCTCCGGGGGCGATGAGGAACACCGAGCGCCTCAGGCCGACGCCGGGGGCGGCGACGCCGAAGAGCTTGGCCACGGTGCGGTCCGGATCGCTGAGCAGGGGCATGCGGAGGTTGTTCGTGCGGGCGAACTCCTCGTGGCTGTCGACGTCCTGCGGGCTGATGGCCCAGACCTCGGCACCCAGTTCGGTGAACTGTTCCAGCCCGCTCGAGTAGGAGCACAACTGCTTGGTGCAGACACTTGAGTTGTCCTGCGGGTAGAAGGCGAGGACCAGGGGGCGCGCGCGTTCGGTGTCGAGCCTGTAGGTCCCCCGGGTGAAGTCACCGCCGCACAGCACGCCTCCGGAGAGGACGAACTCCGGCGCCGTACTCCCTGTTTCTATCGAGCCTGCCATTGTGTCTCCTTGTATGCCGTCTGTGCTGGGTGAGCCGGTGCGAACGTCGTGCCGTTCATCGGGTGGCCGTCGCAGCCTGCCGGATCAGGCCGGTCACGGTGTCCGGGCGGGTCAGCATGACGGCGTGGGGCGAGTTGACCTCGGTGGTGTGTGCGTGAGCCCGCTTGGCCATGAAGCGCTGGGTGGCCGGGGGCAGAGCGTGGTCCTGGCGCGTGACCAGGTACCAGGAGGGAATGTCTCGCCAGGCGGCGTTGGTCGCGGTCTCCTCGAGGGCGGCGGCGCTGATCGGCCGTTGCACGGCGGCGAGACTGTTGGCCTTGCGTGCGGACAGGGACGCGGCGAACACGTCACGGTACTTGTCGGGCTTGATGGAGAGGTCCACGCCGCTCACGCCGTTGCCCATGTCGAAGGGAACGGGGTTCAGCGCGTCCGGTGTGGCGTGCGAGCCGGGATTCTTGGCGACCAGCGCGCCGAGTGACTCGCCCTTGTCCGGCGTGAAGGCCGCGACGTAGACGAGTGCCTTCACATTGGGCTCCTCCGTGGCAGCCTCCCCGATGACCGCGCCGCCGTAGGAGTGCCCGACCAGGACGACCGGACCTCCGATGCTTTCGATCCGGCTCTTCACATAGGCCGCGTCCGAGGCGAGCCCGCGCAGGGGGTTGGCGATCGCCTGTACGGGATATCCCTGGGCCTGCAACCGGTCGATCACCGGGCTCCAGCTGGAGGAGTCGGCCCAGGCACCGTGTACGAGCAGGACGGTCGGCTTCGGCGCCGAGTGCGAGGCGGCAGCGGCGGCTGCGACGGTCTTCCCGTCATCGGAAGGGCTGCTGGCGAGGGCGGGGACTGCGACGGCGGCCAGGGCTGCCGCGCCGGCGACCGCGAGTACGGCGCGGCGGGTACGGCGTGCGGGCTGGATGTGGCGTCGGGACATGGTGTGCCTTCTCTGCTGGTGGCATGAGGAGACCCGGAGGGCTCCCTATGTAGATGGAACGTTCTATCTACTTCGTTGACCGTACTGCTTGCTTTCGTGATCGTCAATCGATGACTGAATCGCTGGAAGCGGCGGTGGCTAAGGAGTTGGCCAGTAGTGAGTCATCTGCACCCGAGGGGTCGAGAGTGCGGCCGTCTCGCCGTTCTGCTGGAGAACGGTCGTTCCGGTAGGGTGGTGCAATGACCCCGCCCCAAGCCCCCGCTGCAGCGTCTCCGGCCCGAGCCCGGCTCCTGGAGACGGCCTCCGCCATCTTCTACGCCGACGGCATCCGTCACGTCGGCGTGGACCGGATCATCGCTGAGGCCCAGGTCACCCGGGTCACCTTCTACCGCCATTTCCCCAGCAAGGAAGACCTTGTGCTCGCCCATGTCGAGCAACGCGACCAGCAGATCAGGTCGGTGGTGACGGAGGCGTTCCGGACGAGTACCGACCCCGAGGCTTTGCTGCTCATGATGATGGCTGGCATCGGGGCGGAGATCTGCGGGCCGGGCTTCCGTGGCTGCCCGTTCATCAACGCCGCCGCTGAGTACCCGAACCCCGGGCATCCTGTCCGGCGGGCGGTCCAGGCCCACCGGACCTGGTTCCGGCAGACGGTCCTGAACCTCGCGACCGCTGCGGGCTGCACCGACAGCGAGCACACCACCGCGGCGCTCATTCTTCTGCGGGACGGTGCGATGGCAGGGGGAGACCTGGATGATCCGCAATCGGTGCGTGAGCACTTGATGCGGACCGTCTCCGCCGTTCTTGAGGACGGGCGGAAAGCCCGGTAGGGAGGGCCGTGTCCACCCGGCCGGTTTCTACCTCGCTCTCCCGTTCACCCCAACTGACAGGTCGGAAAATGCAGCAGCCGCAGAACGAACTCGGCGCCTTCCTGCGCGCGAACCGTGCCCGCACCGAACCGTCCGACGTGGGTCTACTCGCAGGTGGTGGCAGCCGGCGAGTCAAGGGTCTGCGGCGGGAAGAGGTGGCTGTGCTCGCCGGCGTGAGTGTCGACTACTACGCGCGCCTGGAACAGGGGCGCGAGCGCCATCCTTCGCCGCAGGTGGTCGATGCGGTGGGGCGGGCGATGCGCCTGACACCGGACGCGCGGACCCATCTCTTCCGGCTGGCGGGCCTTCACCCCGCGCTCACCTCGGCCGCGGGCCGCGATCTGGTCCACCCCTCCCTGCTGCACCTGCTGGACGCCTTTCCCGCGGCCGCCGCCTACGTGCTGAGCCCCGCCTTCGACGTACTCGCGAAGAACGCCATCGCCACCGCGCTCCTCGCACCCTTCGAGGGCACCTCGAACATGGTCCGGGTGCTGTTCCAGCATCCTCGTGCGCGAGAGGTCTTCGTCGAGTGGCCCGTCGTGGCGCGCGCCACGGTGCACGCGCTGCGGCTGCACGCGGGACGGTTCCCCGACGACCCCGGCATCAGCGGCCTCGTGGCCGAGATGTCGCAGGAATCACCGGACTTCCGGGGGCTGTGGCAGGAGAACGAGGTCGAGAGCATGACCCGCGCGTGCAAGGTCTTCGTGTTGCCCGGCGTCGGTCGCATCGAGCTGACCTACCAGACCTTTGACGTCCACGACGCTCCAGGACAGCAGCTTCTGGTCGGCGTTCCCGAGCCCGGCAGTGCAAGCGCCGCGTCGGTGACGTCCCTCGTGGCGCCGGCCGAGCGCGGCGCGACGACCATCGCGTGATGCCCCGCCGAGGCTGCTACGCGGGGGTGAGGGAGCTCTACGCCGCCTCCGATCCATGCGGGACCGCCCCGCTCGCAGCTCCCGGATAGGTTCGTTCAATGATCACCACCTCCGCTCGACTGCTTCGGTTGGTGTCCTTGCTGTCGAGCAGACCCACCTGGTCCAACGCGGAACTCGCACGGCAACTGGACGTCACCGAACGCACGGTGCGCCGGGACGTCGACAAGCTGCGTGAGCTCGGCTACGGGGTGGAGTCCGTGCCGGGGCCGGGCGGCGGCTACCGCTTCGGCGCGGGCAACCGTATGCCGCCGCTGAACCTGGACGACGACGAGGTCTTCGCTGTGGCCGTGGCGCTCAGGGAAGCCGCACACGGTGCCGCACTGGGTGCTGACCCGGCAGCACTGTCGGCCCTGCTGAAGCTGCGGCAGATCCTTCCCACCCGGATGGCGAGGCGGCTGTCGGGCCTCGACGCCACCGTCGAACACACTCCGCGCTGCGAGACCCCCCGGGCGTCCGCCGACGTGCTGTTGCTTCTGGCCTCCGTCTGCCGGGCGTCCGAGCGCACCACACTCACCTACCGCGACATGCACGGCACCACCACGGTCCGGTGCGTCGATCCGCACCGCCTGGTGTACACCGGCGCCCACTGGTACTTCGTGGCCCGCGACGTCGGACGATCGGCCTGGCGGACGTTCCGTGCGGACCGGGTCGTGGAGGTCGAGTCCACCGGGGAAGTGGTCGAGGTGCTGGACGCCCCGGACGCGGCGCAGCTGGTCTCCGACACCATCACCCGCACCGGATATCCCTTTTTCGCCCGGGTCCGGCTCCCGCTGTCCTACGACGACGCCCGGCGCCTGGTGGCCCCCATCGTCGCCACCCACGAACCCGACGGGCCCAACGCGACGGTCATCAGCATCGGCGGCTCCGACCCCGGCCAGCTCGCCGGCTACCTCCTCAGCCTGCGCACGCCGCTGGAGGTGCTGTCACCCGACTCCGTTCGCGAGGCGCTCCTCGCCCGGCTCGACGTCCTGTACCGCGGCAATGGCGCGGGCCGGCAGGAAGCCGACGAGCAGAAGTGACGGTCGGAGTGGCGGTGACGAGGAGAGCAGGGGTGACGATCAGGGGGTCCCAAGCAGCGACCGGTGAAAGACCAGGACCGTACGTGTCCGGATCTGCTCCTAGCCTGGATGCAAGGCACACAGCGCCGAGCGCGTCACCGCTCGGGACCGGCCTTTCCCGCAGTCCCACTTCTTACCTGTTCATGGGAGCGCATCATGTCAGCCACCCCCCGCCTGCTGGTTTACGGAGCCACCGGTTACACCGGGAAGCTTGTCGCCGAGCACGCCAAGGAGTCGGGCCTCGACGTCGTCGTGGCCGGCCGCAACCAGGAGCGCGTCAAGGCGCTCGGTGAGGAACTCGGTGTCGACAGCCGGGCATTCACGGTCGATGACCCCGCACTCCTGCGAGACGCGCTCGATGGCATCACCGTGGTCCTGAACGTCGCCGGCCCCTTCCAGCGCACCGCGGGCCCGCTGATGGATGCCTGCATCGACAAGGGTGTGCACTACCTCGATACCACCGCCGAATACGACGTGTTCGCCACCGCGCGTTCCCGGCACGCCGAGGCGGCGGCCGCCGGCGTGATGGTCATGTCCGGCGTCGGCTGGGACGTCGTGCCCAGCGACTGCGTGGCCGCCCACGTCGCGGCACGCGTCACCGAGCCCGTCAGCCTGCGCCTGGCGCTCAAGCTCCTCAGCGCGACCCCCGAGGAGTCGGAGGGCCTGAACCTCTTCTCTCGCGGGTCGATCGTCAGCGCCACCGAGGGCATCGGTGACCTGGGCGTGCTGGTCCGCAAGGACGGGGACATCGTCGCCCTGCCGGAGCCCAAGGCCGCCTCGTTCGACTTCGGTGACGACGGGCTCGAAGAGTGCGTATCCGTGTCCATGGGCGACCTGATCACCAGCCACTACGCCACGGGCGTTCCCTCGATCGAGGTGTACGTGCAGGTCGGCCAGCCGCTCCCCATCGACCTGGACCTCTCGACGCTGCCCGACGGCCCTACCGCTCAGGAGCGGGAGGTGGGACGCAGTAAGGTTGTTGCCGAGGTCACCGGCCGGGACGGCAGCGTGGTCCGGTCCCTGATCGACACACCGACCGGCTACCGGTTCACCCAGCTCTCCTCCGTGGAGATCGCCCGCCGTGTGCTGGCCGGCTCCTTCACGCCCGGCTTCCAGTCGCCTTCCTCCGCCTACGGCCCCGAACTGGCTCTCGCCGTCGGCGACTCGCAGATCAAGGACCTGTAGGGGACACCGTGGGTGGGCCGGCCCACCCACGGATCCGAGTGGAACATGGGTGTGTGGCACCCAGGAAGACAGGTCCTTCCTGGCCGGTCGACGCGCGAACAGACTGAGGGTGTTCGCCCGCCGGGGCGAGCGAATCCTCCTGTCGAAAGGCCACTGCCATGCCTGCTTCCACCCCCTCGATCTCCAGTGCCCGACAGATCGAGAACCTCATCGCCCGCTACTCGCACCTCGTCGACGACGGCGACTTCGCGGAGTTCGGCGCACTCTTCGAGAACGCGGAGTTCGTGTCGGGTGAGGTGAGCCTCCGCGGTGGGAAGGCCATCGAGGACCTGATCAGCTCGATGCTGGTCGTGCACGACGACGGAACCCTGCGCACCCGGCACATCACGACGAACATCCTCATCGAATTGAACGAGGACGACGACAGTGCCGAAGCGCGGTCGTACTACAACATCCTCCAGGCAGTGCCCGGCCTCCTGCCGCTGCAGATGGTGGCGGGCGGACGCTACCGCGACCGCTTCGAGCGGCGTGAGGGGACGTGGTCCTTCGCCCGGCGGGAGGTCACCATCGACTTCACCGGCGACACCCGCTACCACCTCAAGACCCCGCAGGACGCCTGAAGCGCACCGAAGGGCCGGCTCGCGTCGGGCACGCCGACTTCCGGTGCGCCGAGCCGAGAAGGAGTTCGGATGCGCATGCACGTGCCCTCCATGGTGCCCATGGGCTCGGCACGAACCCGCAGGCGTGCCGCGGAGCCACGGGAGAACTCCCTGGGGGAGTTCCTTCGCGCCCGCAGGTCCCGGCTGGCTCCCTCGGACGTCGGCCTGGGCACCGGTGGTCGTCGCCGCCGGGTGGATGGACTGCGCCGGCAGGAGGTGGCGGTCCTTGCGCACGTCAGCGCCGACTACTACAGCCGACTGGAGCAAGGCCGGGAGCGACACCCTTCGCCCTCGATCGCTGAATCCCTCGCCCAGGCCCTTCGTCTGACCCCCGACGCGCGAAGCCACCTGTTCCGTCTCGCCGGACTCAACCCGAACCTGCGTCCGGACACCGGACGCGGACAGGTGCACCCGCAACTACTGCACATCCTGGACGCCTCTCACCAGGCAGCGGCCTACGTACTGAGTCCCAGCTTCGACATCCTGGCGGCCAACGCGCACGCCCAGGCACTGCTGTCCCCCTTCGCCGGTAGCGATCAGAACCTGCTCCGGATCCTCTTCGCACACCCCGGGGCGCGGACCTACTTCACCGAATGGCCTGTGGCCGCCGCCGGCTCGCTGCACACGCTGCGCCTCAACGCCGTCCGCCTGCCCCAGGACACCGTCATCGCGGACCTCGTCACCGGACTGTCCGCCGGGTCGGCCGACTTCGCAAGGCGCTGGGAGAACGGCGCGGCGATCGGCCTGGACCACGCGTACAGAAGGGTGGCCCACCCAACAGCAGGACACATCGAACTCTCGTACCGCGTCCATGGCGTGGCGGCCGTCCCGGGCCAGCACCTGCTGGTCGGAGCTCCCGCCCCGGGAAGTCGCAGCGCCGAGGCCTTCACCTACCTCGCGGCCATGGGTGGACAGCAGCCATGACAACCACGACCACCTATTTGTCTTCCACCCGTACAGGTGGCAGAGAAAGAGATCACCATGAACACACGTGCGCACATCGGAGTCACCGGACTCGCGGTGATGGGCCGAAATCTGGCCCGCAACTTCGCCCGACACGGCTACACGGTCGCCGTCCACAACCGGACCGCGTCGCGTACCAGAGCCCTCATGGAAGAGTTCGGTCACGAGGGCACCTTCGTACCGGCCGAAACCGCCCGGGATTTCGTCGATGCCCTACAGCGCCCCCGCCGCCTCATGATCATGGTGCAGGCGGGCGCCGCCACGGACGCGGTCATCGACGAGTTCGCCCCGCTGCTGGAGTCCGGGGACATGATCATCGATGGTGGGAACGCCCACTTCGCCGACACCCGACGTCGTGAGACGGCTCTGCGGGCACGCGGTATCCACTTCGTCGGAGCAGGTGTCTCCGGCGGTGAGGAGGGCGCCCTCGACGGGCCGTCCATCATGGTGGGCGGTTCGAAGGAGGCCTACGCCGTCCTGGGCCCCATGTTCGAGAGCATCAGTGCTCATGTCCACGGGGAGGCCTGCAGCACGCATATCGGGTCCGACGGCGCCGGTCATTTCGTGAAGATGGTCCACAACGGCATCGAGTACGCCGACATGCAGCTCATCGCCGAAGCCTACGACCTGCTTCGCCAAGTGGCCCAGTACAGTCCGGCCGAGATCGCCGAGATCTTCCGCACCTGGAACAAGGGGCGACTGAACTCCTATCTGATCGAGATCACCGCCGAGGTGCTCTCCCACACGGATGCCGACACCGGCAGGCCCTTCGTCGACGTGGTCGCCGATGCCGCCGGACAGAAAGGCACAGGCCGCTGGACCGTACAGACCGCCCTCGACCTCGCCTCCCCTGTCACGACCATCGCGCAGGCGACCTTCGCACGCGCGGCGTCCGGACAGTCCGCCCTGCGTACCGCATACCGTCCGCTGCCCGGCGGCATGCACATACCGAAGAGTCGCTCCGAGGCAGAACGCTTCACGTCACAGGTCGAGCAGGCGCTGTACGCCTCCAAGGTCATCGCGTACGACCAGGGCTTCACCATGATCCAGGACGCCGCGCTCACATACGGCTGGGACATCGACTTCGGAGCGGTGGCCGGCATCTGGCGAGGCGGCTGCATCATCCGCGCCGCCTTCCTCGACCGTATCCGCACGGCGCACAAGGCCGCCCCCGACCTCGTCAGCCTGCTGGCCGAGCCCGTGTTCGCCGAGGAGATCACCGCAGCCCAGGTCCCCTGGCGTGAGGTCGTCGCCACCGCTGCCCGACGTGGTGTCCCCGCTCCCGCGTTCGCCGCGGCACTGTCCTCCTACGACACACTGCGGGCCGACCGGCTGCCGGCCGCGTTGCTGCAGGGCCAGCGGGACTACTTCGGCGCTCACACCTACCGGCGTATCGACCGGCAGGGGGCATTCCACACGCACTGGGCGCACCCCGACCGTCCTGAGACAGACATCTGATCCGGGCCGTCACGTCCACGGTCACCGGCGGTCTGCCTGGGTGCGGCACACCCACCCTCGCGCAACCTCCCTCTTCGGGGCCCTGTCAGCGAGTGTGGAGTCCACGCCCCACCGCGGACCATCGTCCGCATCCGCAGTTCTGAGACTTACTCCGAGAATCCAGAAGGAAACACCATGTCACTCACCTCATACCGCACCCTCGGCCGCTCGGGGCTCCGCGTGAGCCCTCTCGCCTTCGGCGCGATGAACTTCGACGACGGTAGCTGGGGCTCCGGCCCCGAAACCTCGTTCGGTCTGCTGGACCATTACCTCGACGCCGGCGGCAACTTCGTGGACACCGCCAACATGTACAACGGCGGCGCCTCCGAAGAGACCCTGGGCCGCTACTTCGCCCAGCGTCCCGGCCGCCGTGACCGCGTCGTCCTGGCGACGAAGTTCGGCGGCAGCATGGCAGCCGACGATCCCAACTCCGGCGGTGCCGGCCGCAAGGCGATCCGCACTCAACTGGACGCATCACTCCGGCGGTTGAACACCGACTACATCGACCTGTACTGGATGCACCAGTGGGACCGGCACACTCCCGTCGAGGAGACCCTTTCCACCCTCACCGATCTGGTCCGCGCGGGCAAGATCCACGCCATCGGCCTGTCCAACGCGCCCGCCTGGTGGGTCGCCGAGGCCGCCACCACCGCCCGGCTGCGGGAATGGGAGCCCGTCGCCGCACTCCAGGTGGAGTACTCCCTGCTCGCCCGCAGCGTCGAGGGCGAGACCTTCGGAGCCGCCCGCCGCTTCGGACTCGGCATCACACCATGGAGTCCGCTGGCCAGCGGTGTCCTGTCCGGCAAGTACTCGCGCACCGCCACCGAGGTGGCCGGTTCCGGGCGCACCGCGTACGCCGCCTCCTACCTGAGCGAACCGACCTTCGTCCTCCTCGACGCCCTGCGGGAGATCGCCGGCAGCCTCGGTACGACAGTGGCAGCGGTGGCGCTCGCCTGGGTGCGGCAGCGCTCCGAGGTGACGTCCACCCTGGTCGGCGCCCGGACTCAAGAGCAGCTGGCCGCCAATCTCGCCTCGCTCGACATCACGCTCACCGACACGCAGATCACCGAACTGGACAGCCTCACGGCACCCACCCTCGACTACCCGCACAGCATGATCGAGTCCATGGTCGGCTTCCAGCAGGGCGACACCACGGTCAACGGCCTGTCCGCCAAGGCGTTCGTTCGCTGACCTCCCTCAACATCACTGCGTGACGAGAACGGAACACGCCATGGCCGAGACACTTGAGATCACCACCTTGCGCCCAGCGCCGGGCCTCTCAGCCGACGACTTCGTAAAGGCGAACGCGGACATCGACGCCTACCTGAAGCGACAGACCGGCTTCCTGTGGCGACGCATCGTCGAGACCGACGACGGACGCATCATCGACATCGTCGCCTACGACAGCCTGCCGCACGCCCGCACCGGCGCCGCCGGAATCACCGGCGAGATGGCGGACTCTCCCGTCCATGCCACGATCGACCACGACAGCGTGGACTGGCAGCTCACCACCGCACTGCACCACGTCACATGACGGAGAGACCAGCATGCCGTTCGCCGACGAACTCATCAGCCGCCACACCGTGCAGAACCTCACGCACACCATCCGGGCCGCCGCTCCGGACACCACCCTCACGGCACTGCACGCGGCAGCACGGCAGATCGGCCCGCTGGCACTCAGACAGCGCGCCGACCTGCTGCGCGACGCACTGCTGACAGACCTACCGGGCGATTACGCCACACTCGCCCGGACCGTACGAACAGCCCGCGACAGGGCACCGCAGTTCACCGGATGGCTGATCTGGCCGGTCACCGGCGCGCTCGCCACCCGCGCCGTCCAGGAAGACGAGACCGCCGCCTTCGACGACGCGATGGCGCTTCTCGCCGAGCTCACCGGGCGACTCTCCTCCGAGTTCGCGATCAGAACACTGCTGCGACACGACCTCGACCGGGCGCTCAACACCATCGTGAGCGACTGGACCCGATCGGCGGACCCCGACGTGCGCAGGCTCGCCTCCGAAGGCACCCGTCCCTACCTGCCCTGGGCGGTACGGGTGCCGCAGATCCTGACCCGTCCCGGAGCGACGGTCCCCATCCTGGACACCCTCTACCGGGACGAGAGCGAATACGTACGCCGCTCGGTCGCCAACCACCTCAACGACCTCAGCCGCGACCATCCCGAGGTCGTCGTCGACACGGCGCGCCGCTGGCTGGACAGTCCTGACGCCACCACGGAGCGCCTGGTGCGGCACGGGCTGCGCACGCTCATCAAGCGCGGCCACCTCGGTGCACTGGAACTGCTCGGTTTCGCTCCCGCGGTCCTGGACGTGGTCGGGCCCCGACTGGACCGGGACGTCGTCCCTCTTGGCGAGAGTGTCCAGCTCACCGCCTCAATCCGCAACGTAGGTGCTTCTGCGGCGCGGCTGACGATCGACTACATCGTGCATCACCGCAAGGCCAACGGAACCCTGACCGGTAAGACCTTCAAACTCGCCACCCGAACCCTCGCACCGGGTGAACAGATGGAGGTGATGCGGGAGCACTCGTTCCGGCCGATCACGACACGGCGCTACTACCCGGGGCGGCACGCAATCTCCCTCCAGATCAACGGAGTCGAGTCCGACCGGGCCGAATTCGAGCTGGCCCCCACGGACACACCGTGATGGGCGGCACGGAGGGAAGCGGGGCGGTCTCCGGGCCCCTGCAGGCGATCACCGGCCACGACCACCCCGCATCGGCCACGGGTGTCACCCGTCTGCCGACAGACCGCATCACCACACCGACAGACCAGGACCAAATCCGTCCGCATCTGCCTCTAGCGTCGTCAGTGACATCGATCTCCCCGGAGGGACCCTCAATGAACGAGACGCCGACACACGACGACAAGGCCGGCCTCGTCGAGGCCGAGGACAGGGCGCTGCAGGTCCGAGCTCAGTACGAGCAGATCGAGCAGCGCGTTCTGGGCCGGACCTGGACACTGCCGGAACTCGCGCTCGGCTTCACGAACGACGCAGCCTACGTCGGGCGCCTGGTGCTGGCCGCCGAGCGCACCTGGGGCATCGACGGTGACGTGGACGCCGAACTGCGGCACAAGCTGGCCGAGTGCCTGTGGTGGGTCTTCGTGCTCGCCGACCGGCTCGACGTCGACATGCCGGAAGCCTACGAGGCCACCATGGACCGCATCGGTGCCGGCCTGCAGCGCACCCTGCACAGCATGCCCAAGGGCTGACACAGAGTTGATGCGCCGTTCGTCGGCGGCAGCCTCACAGTGCCTGAAGCAGTTCCTGCACCTGCTGTCGCAGTGCCTCTCGTACGGTGTCGGGCGACAGGACTCGCAGAGGCATGGCCAGGCTGAGGAGGTAGCGGGCAAGGTCTTCAGCGTCGTAGCCGCCGATTTCGACGAGGGTGGCATCGGGCCCGTCCGGGCGGTGGACACCCATCGTGGTGGGGATGAGCTGCACTGCTCGGTCCATGGGCAGAGGCACACGAACCGTCGTGTACAGCGGGAATGTGCCCGCCGGGATGGATTCGCAGACCAGTCGTGCGGCGTCGGGCGGATCGGAGATTGCTGCGGCGCGCCCCGTGGTCCGGATCCGTACGACCCGGTCGGCCCGGAAGGTGCGCCAGTCGCCTCGCGCCAGGTCCTGGGCCACGAAGTACCAGCGGCGGGCCGTATGTACGAGGCGGTAGGGGGCGATCTCCCGGTTCGTGACCCGGCCTTCCCGGTTGCGGTACGTCAGGGTGACGCGCTCCTGTCGGCGGCATGCGGCGGTCAGTTCGAGCAACATGGCCGAGGCGATCTGAGGCTCTTCGGTTCGCGGAGTATGGACCAGGGCCGCGTCCATTTCGGCCAGCCGTATGGCGACCCGGGGCGGCAGGACCTGGCGCAGTTTCAGGAGTGCCGACAGTGCGGAGTGATCACCGCCGAGTACGCCTCCGAGTGCGGCTTCGCGAAGCCCGACCGTCACGGCCAGGGCCTCGTCGTCGTCGAGGATCAGTGGTGGAATACGGGTCCCGGCCTGAAGGCGGTAGCCGCCCCAGGGCCCGGCGTCGGACTCGACCGCGTAGCCGAGCTCCCGGAGTCTGGCCACGTCACGCCTGACGGTGCGCTCATGGACCTCCATTTTCCCTGCCAGTTCGGCGTTCGTCCACGAAGGGCGTGCGGACAGCAGGCCGACCAGGCGCAGCAGACGGGCAGAGGTACTGATCACGGACGAAAGTCTTCCCTATGACCAGGACTGAAGCTGTCCTGGTCTCGCCGTAGCGTCTTCTTCATGACCACAGAACACATCTCCGCACATGAACTCGGCCGGCCGCAGCACCGGATCTGGAGTGAGATCGAGCCGACGCCTCTGGGGGACTTCGGCAACCAAATCATGATCAAAGCGCTGACCGCCGACAAGGCACAGGTGCTGCACGTGACGATCGCGGCGGACACAGTAATCCCCAATCCTGCGGATCCGGGCGAGCAGGAAGTCCACCCGATGGAGCAGATCGACGTCATCCTGACCGGTCGCATGGCGTACGTCGTCGACGGAAAGAAGCTTGTCCTGGGGCCGGGCGAGGCACTTGGCATCCCGGGGGGAGTGCCCCATTCCGCGACTGCGCTCGAGGACACCACCATGATCGAGGTCTTCACACCGGTCCCGGACTTCCCGACCGGTGAAGTGCGCACACCGTGAGCGCGGTGTCGCACAGATACACATGCGACGGCACCTCAGCGCGGGCGCGCCGGCGTCTGTTCGGTCCGGCACGAGCTGAAACGGAACATGTGGACAACGACGGCAGAGGAACGTGAGCGTTCGGCGGTGACGGGTTACGCCCTTCACCGCCGAACGACAGTCAGCACCCCAGGGGCCGGCCCCGCCGGCAAGGAGTCTTCTGATGAGCGCTCATACCGATACCGATCCTGCGATCCGCTACCTGGCCGTCACCTTCGACTGTTCCGACCCCGCCGAGCTGGCTCGCTTCTACAGCGAGGCCCTCAACCTGCCCATCACTCTTTCCACTGACGGCTTCGTGCTGCTGGGCCGTGAGGGTTCACCCGGGCTGGGCTTCTACCGCTTGGACGACTACCGACCTCCCAGCCGGTCGGACCCCTCGGTGCCGAAGCAGGCTCATCTCGAACTGGGGGTGGACGACCTGGACACGGCCCAGGCCCGGCTCATCGCTCTGGGAGCCGTCGTAGCGGACGTGCAACCGCTTCCCGGCCGGCGGCGCATCCTTCTGGACCCCGCGGGCCACCCTTTCTGCATCACCCTGTGAGGCCACGCTCGCCCTCGGGCAGGGGCGTCGACCATGCGTCTTGCGGACGCAGGTCACGGGCTTCGTCGTCCGAGTGCTGTCGTTCCCCGCGAGCGCCTCGGGGCGTCGGTGTGGTGCGCACGCGTCGGCGCCTCAGTGGTGCTGACTGACGGGGATGTAGTTGGCGTACGCCTCGATGCGGGTGATCAGGCCGGTGCCGTCGAAGCCGAAGTGCACCGCGGCGTGCACCTCACCACGCTTGCCATCGTTCGCTGTCACGTGCACAACGTGCTGCTGGAGGACCTCGTCCGGCTGAGAGAGCTGGCGGAGAATGTCGTAGCGGATCGATTCGTAGGAGCCGATCTGCCGTCTCAACCCCTCGAAGTACTCCTCGAACGTCTCATCGCCCTTGCCGTCGTTGTGCCAGACGGTGGCTGTCTCGGCGCACAGGGCACGCGCGGACTCCCAGTCGGACTTCTCCAGTGCGCGGAGGTAGGTGATGACCTTGTCCTTGAGGTTCTGGCTCATGGTGGTCCCTTTTCTGATGGGAGCTGTGGGTCGCCGACGGGGGCGGGGCGGTTCCGGTCGGAGGTGCTGGACCAGGATGCGCTCGCCTCAGTACCGGGTTCAGGCGGTGGCTGTGGGGTGGTCGGATCAGACGCCCGGTGCGGCCGACGTGAGGAGCGGCAATCTGAGCCGACGCCCCGATGTCTTCATGGATCGGGGCATCGGTCTCGCCAGGCGTTCAGGCGGGCGGTGGGCCGTCGTGGTTCACGACTCCGTAGTCCGACGCGAGGCCGGAGTGCTCGGAGTCTGCTCGCGCGTCGGCGGGTCCGACCGTGTGGAAGAGCCCCTCGACGGCTCCGGGGTTATTGATGACCAGGACCTCCGCGGTCGGTGTGATCGTCTGGAAAGTGTGCGGGACCAGCCGAGATACGTAGATGTAGGCGCCTGCCTCGGCGTCGTGCACCTCGCACTCGTCCAGCGAGGTCGACCCGACCCAGAACCGGACGCGGCCGGACAGGACCACCCAGCTCTCGTCCTCCCGGCTGTGGGTGTGCAAGGGCGGCGCATCCTCGCGGCCGACGGTGAGACGCATGACGCTGACCGCTCCGCTCGTCTCGGCGTTGGTCGCCACCTGCTCGATGACCTTGTTGTAGTAGGGGAAGTCCTGGCCGTCGCCTGGGTTTCGTATGAGGGCAATGCTCATGTTGAGGTCTCCTTGCGGCGTGCTGCCTCAATGAGGCGGCCGGTTCGTCGAAGCCGATGTGGTGGGCGCTGCGGCGCACGGGCGGAATTCGGCGGTGCGGTCCGTACGGCGGGTATGCCCGCGCGCCATGGTGATGAGGGCACACCGGCGGCAGAGCGCACGGTGGTGCTTTGAGGCTGCTCAGCGTTACGGCCGACCAGGCCGACGGCTCAGGTCGTCGGCGACTGCGGTGGCTGACGGATCCAGTCGGGTAGGAGGGCGTACAGACGGACAGCGATCTCTTCCGGGTCGCAGCCGGTGTTGCCCCCGACGGCTGCGGAGAAAACTCCGTGCACGCCGGAAGCGGTGTAGACGTCCTCGACCGAGTTGTGCGGGCCGAATTCGTGCTCGTCGATGCCCAGGTCGCGCCTGAGGGCGTGGAGTTGCTCCAGGAGGAGGTCGCCGATCCCCATCAGTCCGCTCGGTGATCGCCAGGTCGAAGCCAGCAGGAAGAGGCTCCTGCGCTGCCTGAGCGAGTCGAGCATGGCGTTCAGCGTCGCCACTGCCACGGCGGTCGGGTCCGCGCCCATGTGTCGATCGCTGATGTTCAGGACGTGGAGGGCGCGAAAATCGTCTGCGATCACGTACACCGCCGCCTCTTCGACGGAGTCGAAGTGGTTGTAGAAGGTGGCACGGTGGATGCCGGCGGCTTCGGAGAGGGCAGAGACCGAGGGGCACGACTGTGTCCGCTGCATGAGGTCGGCAAGTGCGTCCGCGATCGCCCGTCGCGAGCGTGTGAAGCGCGGGTCCGCGTCGTTCGCCGGGGGCTGATCACTCACCATGGACGCACCCTACGTCGCGGAGGCTCGCCACGCTTCGCCCCCCAGGTTTCCGGGGGCCGCCGTCGAGGTCCGGTCATTGGCGGGTACGCCATGGACGCCTCGCAGGCACCGGTGACGTGCCTCCTGCTCGCCTTCGTGCGACGCGCGGCCCACAGAGCGGCACGGCGCAGGTCCGATCCCCTGCCGCCGCCGGTGGCGGTCGTCATTCGAGCACCGGGATCCACTTCGGACATGACACTCCTTCGAACGGGTTCGCTCTCGACGCTACCACTATTCGACACCTGTCGATCAGTGGTCTACGGTGGATCGTGTACCGACCCGCCAAATAAGGAAGCACCATGTCGACAACAGGCAGCAGCACCTCCACCGCGGCAATCGCGGACAAGATCGCCGTGGTGGAGACCATCTACCGATACGCAGCCGGCCTCGACCTGCGTGACAAGGGCCTACTCGCGTCCGCGTTCACAGACGATGCCGTAGCCGATTTCGGTCCGGCCACGAGAAAGGCCGGCCAGGAGTACCCGCCGGTGGAAGGCCGCGAAACCATCGCCGCAGCCCTGTTGGCCTCGCTCAGTCACCTGGACACCACGCACTCCGTGAGCAACCCGCGCGTGAGCCTGGACGGCGACAAGGCGCACCTCGAAGCGATCGTGGCGTGCCAGCATCTGCCCCGAGAGGACCACTCCCGCCACGTCCTCATGACCAACCGCTACGACGTCGCACTTGTCAGGAGCGGCGACGTCTGGCTCATCCAGCACGTCACCGTCGACAACGCCTGGACCCAAGGAGATCCCACCGTCCTCGCCGGAATCTAGGAACCTGCCTGGCGAGGGGCCGTCTCCGCATCGTTCTCAGCAGTCCCGAGGGGTCAAAGCCCCGCACTCCAGCCGACACGGTGCAGCAGTAGGCCCGACCCAAACGCCTCCATGCCTGCGGCGCATGCCCTGACCCCTTCGTCGTCAACAGGCGGCAGCGGCCTGAAGGTGCCGCCGCAGGCAGCCGGGACACCTTGTCACTCTCTCCAACACGATCGGACTCTCATGAGCGAACACCCCGGTCCGGACTGCTCGGACCGCAGCGAGATCCTCGGCCTGCTCACGGCCTACGTCTTCGGCCTCGACCACCGCGACTTCACTCGCGTTGCCTCCGTCTTCACCGAGGACGCCGAGGTGGAGAACGTCTTCGACACCTACCTTGCGGAGGGAAAGCAGTTCAGCGGCCTGACGACCGGTGGCAGCGCGGTCGCGGACGGCGCCCGCCAATTGTTCAAGAGCCTCGACGCGACGCAGCACTTGCTGGGTGCCCAAACCGTCGAAATCACGGATGCGGGAGCGCACGCGTCCACGCAGATCGTCGCCCATCACCACCGGGGTGGAGGCTACTACCACACCGGCGGCACCTACGAGGACGACCTCGTGCGCACCGCCGATGGCTGGCGCATCTCACGCCGTACTCTGCGCATCCACTGGACAACCGGCAGCCCTGACGTATTTCTCATGGCGTAAAACCTTGGAGCGGCCCAACTGCTCTGGCGATCGGTGATCCCAGCGCATAGCTGCCGGCGCCGGTCCAGACCGAAGGCCGCGCGTGGCGCTTCACTGCCCCGGCAGGCCGACATTTCCCCTCCACGGCTGCGGTCTCCAGCTGCGCCGCACCGGTCCCCATGTGCTCCTCCATCCCGGTGCAGCCTCCGCACAGGACGTCAGGGCTGTGCGGCGCACCCCCTTCGTGCAGCCTTTCTCATGTGCGTCGCGTCCATGAGTGTGGTGTTTTTACACCCCACCGGATCCCCACGACACCCCGGCTTCGACGCCCTGCACAAGCCCGGAGCGGAACCCCTGACCCGTCAGGCATCGCGGGCAGCGTGGCCGGGGGACCTAACCCGCTCTTCAACCGGGACTGGGCGGTCGCCGCCGAGGGCTTCGTGGTCGGTCTGCGTGCCCTGGCCGGGCCTGAAAGCCCGGGACGGTGCGTGCCGGTACGCCGCTGCTGTCGAACACCACCTGCCACGGCTCGGCGGCGCGTTGAGCTGGGCCCGGAGATCAACCGAGGCCTCGGCAGAAACCAAATGAATCAGAAAGGATTGTTCCAATGAAGTTCGGGGTGAACTGCACGTTCACCGATCGATCGACCATGTCCCCGGCCGAGTATGGTCGAGCCGTTGAGGAGCGAGGATTCGATTCGATTTTTCTCGCCGAACACACGCACATTCCCGTTGACGAAAGGTCGCCGTACCCGTTCGGTGACCGTCCGGCCTCCCTCTATCACACCATCGCCCCCTTCGTGGCACTCACCGCGATGGCGGGTGTAACCCATCACCTGCTTCTCGGCACTGGAATAGCGCTGGTGGCACAGAGGGACCCGATCACCACGGCCAAGCTCATCGCTTCTCTGGATCTGGTGTCGAACGGCCGGTTCATCTTCGGAATCGGATCGGAATGGAACGCCGAAGAGATGGCGAATCACGGTGGGGATCCCGCCAGACGTGGCGCAATAGCATCTGAACATATTCTCGCGATGAAGGAGATATGGCACCGCGATAAGGCAGAGTTCCACGGCGAATTCGTGAACTTCGATCCCATCTATTCGTGGACCAAACCTGTGCAACGCCCGCATCCCCCGGTCTGTATCGGTGGAGGAGAAAAGGCATTCGCCCGGGTGGTGGAAGTCGGAGACGGCTGGTTTCCCAACCCTCAGTCGTCCGACGGCCTGAAGCCGAAAATTGAGCGGCTGCGCGAATTCGCAGGCCGTGAAGTTCCGGTGACAGTCCTGCACGTGGGGGCGGCCGAAGCTGAGATCGTCAACGGATACGGACAGGCCGGTGTGGAGAGGATCGTCTTTCCCCTCGACACGGAGGCGACCGACCCGCTGGCAGACCTCGATGAATTGGTCGCGCTCACAGCTGACCTGGCAGTCGACCTGGACAGTTCGCTGATTCCGGGCACCAGTGAGCGCGAAGCGTAGTCATTCTGTTTCATTTGCATGGAGAGCCGGCGTGCCTCGACTCCCTCCTCCAGAGGGATCGGTCTGCAGTTGATGGCCAGGCCCGCCTCCCTCGGCCCGCAGGCGGTCGTGACCTCGGCGTTCACGCAGCCGGGAGTCCTGCCGCGCCATCCACGGAACAGTCAACTCAGCGATGAGTGAACCGGGCTGTTTCCTCGGGATACCAGTGCAGATGCGATGCGAAAGAGCCGTACGGGCCAAGACAGACGTCACAATCTCTTCAACCTATACGGCTCCCCTCATGCCATGGCCCAGCACGGCGTTTCGTGGAAATTTTGGTCGATTTTCGCCCGGCCTCATCGGAGTTGAGGCAAGAAGGCGGTCGGGCTGCAGCCCCTCACCACCGGAATTCACCGTCGTAGAGGCGTCGGTGCCACCATTCGCCATGCCACCGCAGGCGCCGGTAGGCGTGTGGGTCGGGCAAGGTCCGGCGGCGGAACTCTGCGTCCAGACATGCCACCACTCGCCCGAGTTCGGCGCGGGACGGCTGTGGAAGCGAACGCAACGCTTCTTGCAGAATGTCCCGGGCGTTCGCCACGTCGACGAGCGAGGACTCCGGATGGGGAGAGTCTGGGAAGCACAGGTCCAGGTTGCGGCCGGGCTGTCGCAGGAACGCCCGGTAGTACCTGAGCGCGGCTTCCACCGCCCCGTCCCACAAGCCGTCCCGCAGCCCGGCCCAGGAGTCACCGTGCTCACGCTCCGTGCGCTGGATCTCGGCGCAGGTGCGCTCGGACAACCCGGGAATTCGACAGGTCCAAGGGCTCCAAACGGGCGGGACCGGATTTTCGGCGCGAAGCGCGCCGGGCCGTCTACGCGGCATGGGCCTTTCGGTTGGTCATCATGCTCGCGATCATGCCGGACGGCCTGACAGCCCACAAGGCCCTGCGGCCCTCACCGCCTCCCGGCAAACTCGCACCATCCGATCTTCCCGGCTTGCGCTCGCCAACAACCCACTTGTCGAACGGAGCCTCGATGAACAGCAGCCCACGCCCCGCTCTGTCGCGGACCCCCGACATCGGCGATGCAGCGTGGAGGGCCACCGCCGCTGTCGTGCACGTCGCAGTAAGAAGAAGGAGCTCGTCGGAGAGTTCAGGAACGGCGGCCGTCAGTGGCGGCCGGCGGGTGACCCAGCGGGGTGGGCGTCCACGACTTCGCCGACCCGCAGATGGGCAAGGCCGTTCCCCCCATGGGGTCAACGACATCGAGGCGAACACCGGTTGGGTCGACGTCGGCACCGATCACGACACCGTCGCGTTTGCCGTTGAGTCAATCCGCCGCTGGTGGCACGGCCAGGGCCAGGACGCCTACCCGCGGCGACCCGGCTGCTTGTCATTGAGCGCTTTTCAACCTGACCGTGGGGCTGTGGTGTTGGTCGGTGCGGGCTGTACGGAACGACGAAGCTCCTGGTAGACGGGTTCCCGACCAAGAT